>CAZFHP010000123.1:0-1524 GCA_964519365.1 uncultured Pseudomonadota bacterium | reverse complement strand
GCGCAAAGCACGCAAGCAAAAGAAACGATCTCGCAAACAGCGTAAGCAAAAACGCTCTCGTAAACAGCGCAAATCTCGCAAGCAAAAAAAACGCTCGCGCAAAAAAGCCCGCAAAAAAACGCGTAAAAAAAGTCGCAAGAAGGCTCGCAAAAAAGCCCGTAAGAAAGCTCGCAAAAAAGCAAAGAAAAAAGCTACGGACAAAGCAATCGCAACACGCGAAGGTGATAAATCAATACCAACAGATAAGCCCGCAACACCAACAGATCCATCTGTACCAACACCGACAGACCCAGCACCAACTGATCCAGCAACGCCTACAACAACCGCAAATACAACGACAAATATAAATACGACAACAACAAATATAACAAACATAACAAACGCAGCCATTATTCCTCAGCCACAACGAATCATCCGCCGTCGACGCATCGGCTTCGGCCTTGGCCTAGCCCTCGGGCTGACTGGCCTTGGCATTGGCCTTGCCATCGGCGGAGCACCTCTTCCATTTGCTAACCCATACGACCCTTTCTGGGGACCGGCCTACAGATATCCAGGCCTTTACGGCTTCTACCACTATCACAACCTTGGTATCTGGTACCACCCATCATGGCGCTTATGGTATTACCCAGGAACCTATTCCTGGTACCACCCACACAACCACTGGTGGTATTACCCTCGTATAAACTTTACCGTGTATAGAATTAGTGAACCTCAAGCTCCTGAAAGAATTTACATCGTCAAAAACGCTTCTGACGAACCAACATACTTTGCCGTCTACCGACGTGTAAAATTCGACAACGGCTATTTCTTATTCGGCGTCGGCCAACCAGGCATCGTTGCGCCACAAGAAACAATTAAAGTATACGTGCCCGTCGAACGAGATACAGAATACACGATTATCGTCGACAAAGATCAAGCATCGTTTAAAAAGCGTTTAGCACAAGACGAAGATGGCAATAGAATCGACGTTGATGTAACACAATCAATAACAGTCTTAAGTGAACCGGACCAACAACAATTACTCGAAACGCAACTAAACACCCAAGAGCCAACGCCAGAAGACGAGTCAAAATTTGAAAACGTACAAAATGCCATACAAGCAAAACAAAACGATATGCTCAATGCACAAGAGCGTATTAAAGCTGGAGACATAGGAGAGCCTGCAGACGTTCTACCAGAAGAGGGCGAAGCCCCTCCTCAAGAAGAAGAGAAAACAGGAATCTCCCGTTGGATCCCCTGGATGTAAACAGTAGACAAACAAAGAACCCTATCCCGCAGATGGTGCAGTCGTGTGTGATTGTTGATAACAACCCGTTATCAACAAATACACCCCTGCACCACTCTCTATAAAAAACCACTCATACTTTCTTTAAAATTTTTTAAGATTATTTTTGATTTAATTAAATGTTCACGATAAAAGTTTGTGAACAAGAAGATACATCCATTTTTTTATAAAAATTCTTGGCTATACCAAGGGTGTACAAAGTTTCGTTAATACCCCATGGCTTCGGCTTTCAGCCTTGG
>CAZFHP010000122.1:0-1559 GCA_964519365.1 uncultured Pseudomonadota bacterium | reverse complement strand
TAGATGATATTATTAAGCCGTTAACACAAGCAGGTATGTTTTTAGGCAAAGCTTTATATGAAGGGCTAAGCCTTGGTGCCAAAGATCCAAAAATGTGCTTCCACAAGGTTCTTTCGTTAGCAAGGGGCTTGTCTAATGAGGTTGTTAAAGATCCAGAAGTTGCCCTGGCGACAGTTGTTGAATTGTTTTTATCGTTCAAAGCAACGTCTGTGCTTAAGCTTAAGAATGTGAGAGGTCTTACAAGATTTTTTTCTCAGCAAAAGCGTATAGCAGATTTGCTTCGCGGTTCTTCAGATCTGGTTAAAAGTATTGCTATGCCCATACAATATGTTTTATCTGAAGCAGCACATTGTGTTTCTATTGGCTTAGATCATGGCAAAACGGCTCTAAAAAATCTTGTAAATATTGTTCGAGAACAACCGGAAATTATTTCGATTGGTGATATTGCGGCTTTAAAGCTTAGGCCAGAGTGTTATAAAGATGCTGCGAAATTATCAAAGAAAATTACAGCGAATTTCAAAGATTCGGCAAAAGAATCGATTAAAGGGCTAAGAAAAAATAAACGAGTATCTTTACAATTAGCCGAAGATCTTGCTCATAAAATTCGTAATGTTGGTGATGATATTTTGGATGTTATGGAAAAGGCTGGAGGGCATACGCTTGCACGACATGTGAGTAAAACAAATAATGTGCTAGCCAAAAGAGTTAGGAAAACTACTTTTATTGATGCTGCATCATCATTTACAAATAAGAGAATTGCAATAAAAGCTGTTAAAGAAAGTCTTCGGAGTAATGCGACAGATATTGCACAATGGCTTGTTAATGAACCATTAAAAGAGAAACTTATAATTGAATTTTTACATAAGCATCCAGTTGGAAAAAGTGTTTTCATAGGAAAGAATCCTGTTGTTGATTTGATAAGATCAAGGGTGATTTTAAAAAGGGATATTTCTCAAAAGCTTGGATTTAAATTAATAACCGCCTTCCCAATTTTAAAATGATTATCGAAAGGACTTATTGTTATTATGGAAATGATAAAATACTTTTTTAAAGCTTACTTTAACCAAAGTTTTGGCTTTGATGAGTTGGATGGCCTTATTGAAGAATTTAAAAGTGACGAGCGAATGGAAACATTACATAAACTTATTGTTGAATTGCATCAAATTATACAGACAAAGAGTTATGTATATGCTGCAAAGATCATAAATAAGTGTGGGTTTTCTATGGACTTATCACAAACAGAACAGTTGATTAAGTATATTTACAATAAGCTAACAGATCAGCCAGCAACAATTAATAGAAGTGATTTTGTCAAAGATTGCAAAGTTATCTTTTGTCCAGTTTGTACCCCAGATCCAGAAAAGGCAAAAAAGTTTAGCCTCATTGAAAACGCGACAGTAATCGGTAAAGACGTGCAGATTTTTATATGCAAGCCATGTAAGCTTGTGTGGCTATCAGAAGATATTCGGGTAGAGAATGCTCAAGACTACAAAAAGTTTATGAAGAAGCTTGGGCTTAAAGGGCTATGGAAAGAACTTTGTGATGTAGATGTTTTGTAG
>CAZFHP010000121.1:0-1668 GCA_964519365.1 uncultured Pseudomonadota bacterium | reverse complement strand
TAAGAACGGTTAAAAAAAAGATTTGCTTTTTGAATTTCAATATAATTCCTGGGTGTTTTTTTATTTCACCGTACTAAATTTAAAGTTTGTTTTCAAGCTCGAGAAACCTTTCTTCAATATCAACGTCTATTTTATTTCCGTTTTTGTATGAGAGCATAGATGATTTTTTGTCTGGGGCCAGTTGGTGCTTAATTTTTAAATGTTCGCTACCAAAATTCATGTTTTTTGCAAAAATTATTAATCGGATCAAAATAGAACTGAAACCAATTTTTTTAAACTTATCTTTACGCGAGTTTTTATATGAAAAGAGTCTATGCGCCCTGGCGTCATGATTACGTGACGAAAAAAGAAGATCCATCTGGAAAATCAAGAAAAGAACTCAAAAACGAATGTGTTTTTTGTGAGCAGTTTGCTCAAAACGATGACGAAAAATATTTGATTTTAAAGCGGTTTGAGCACTGTGCGGCGATCATGAATTATTACCCGTATAATAGTGGGCACATGATGGTCTTGCCATTTGAGCATGTCGGGAATTTGTACGATCTAACAGCACCTGTCCGTGCACAACTCATGGAAGTGACCAATACAAGTATAGAGATTATCGAACCTGTTTTAAAATGCGAAGGGGTTAACGTTGGTATTAATCTGGGCGTTGCTGGTGGCGGAGGAATAAGACAGCACCTGCATATTCATATCTTACCCCGATGGTCAGGGGATACAAACTTTTTAGCGACCCTGGGTGACACAAAGCTTCTTTGTTCTGATTTTCAAAAAAACTATGAGCTTTTGAAAGAAAGATTTGACGAGCTTTAGCCCTTGACAACAAAAAATAGTTCTTGATATCTTAAATGGCGCTTGTATCGATGGATTCTAAAAACTATGTAAATATGAAAGGGTTTTTATCATGAACAAAATACAGAAATTTTTTTTGGGGTCTCTTATTTTAATGTTTGTTGCAGGAATAAGTTTGTCTGTACAACCAATGTCGTTGCTTGATCAAACAGAGCGTGATTTACAAGAGTTTGAAGCACGTATGGATGCCATGTTTTTTCGCCCACGAACAGTTCAGACTATTATGATAGGAACGGTGCCAGCAAAACAATCAGAAGAGTCTCGTGTCAAAGCGCTTGAGCATAAACTTGGGCTTATCAAGTCTCGCATTTCTGATCACGAAAATAGCATAAAAGAATTACGGGATTTAGAAAAGAACGTTCAAACAGAAGTAAAAGATATGCGCAAAAAAATGCTTGCGCGTTTAGAAAAACAAAAAGCGCAAGCACAAGAAAAATTGGCACGTAAGTCAAGTGCAATCGTAAGCAAGAAAGCACCTAAAACGCGAAAGTTAAAAACGATAAACCTAAATGCGCGTTTTAATCAAGACGAAATTAAAATTAAAGTCTCAGGGCTAAAAAAAGAAAATCTAAAAAATATTCGTGAAGATCGTGACTCTCTTGCATCTAAAGATTATGCAACGTTTAAGCTTACAGCAGACGTAGAAACAAAAGATGTAGGATCAGTAAGCTTTATGCGTTCCGGGTCTTTTTCTTCAGTAGAAGTAATCGATGGTAAAAAACAAATCGTCAAACAAACGTATGAAGTGTCGTATCAAGACGGCAAATTAAACGTTACGGTAAAAGCGCCAAAAGATATCGAATATTCATGGGATAT
>CAZFHP010000120.1:0-1680 GCA_964519365.1 uncultured Pseudomonadota bacterium | reverse complement strand
TTGACATACTCCAACGGTTAAAACGCGTTGGATTCTGGATTCAGACAGCGATTGCCAGTGTGTACTGGTCTTACTTCGCCTAACCCACTTGTTGATGCCCCAACAAGTTTTATATTTATAGCTGCGTTTATATCTCTATCATGCAAGGTTCCGCATCCAGAACACTGCCAAGTTCGATCTTTAAGCGATAATTCTTCTATAACTTTTTGACAAACATGGCACGTTTTAGACGATGGATAAAACTTATCAATAAAATGTACCTGGGCCCCATTGCATCGCCCGTAGTACTCCACCTGCAATAGAAAATTACTAAAACCAAGGTCGCCAATCTTTTTACCCCACATTCGATGCATACCCTTGATACTTAAATCTTCAAAAAAAAGATGATCATGTTTTTGAGTCAATTCTTGAGCCAATTTAACCTGATAATCTTTTCTTTGATTTGCAATTCTCTTATGATGCCTCGCCAAACGCAACTTCGCTTTCTTGCGATTATTACTTCCACGCTTCTTTGTTGATAAATTTCGATTGGCACTCCGAATCTTTTTGCTGCTTTCTTTGAAAAAAAGGGGCGCATCAATCTTTGTCCCATCTGAGATTGTCAAAAAGGTTTTCAGCCCAAAATCAAAACCTGCGATTTTACCCGTCATCATTCTGCATAGGCTGACATCTTCAACTTCACATGAAAAAAAGATACGTATATCTCCAAACACATCCCGTTTTATTGTGAGTGTTTTAATTTCACCCTCTATTTCGCGTGATTTAGAATACTTAAAAAACTCTTTTACTATTTTTATTTTATTGTCATCAAATATCTTATACCCAGCTTGCTTAAGCGTTATTGACGCATAGTTAATTCTTTTCTTAAATCTTGGAGGCCTAACTCTACCTTTTTTTGCCTGTGCAAAAAATAACTGGTAGGCTCTTTCAATTCTATCGGTGATATCCTGGATTGCTTGTGATGGAACTATCTTCCAATAGGCATAACGCTGAGTTTTCTTCAATTTCGTTATATGTTTTTGCAACTGATACTTATTGAGATGTTTGCCGTATACTTTGAAATAACACTTATGCAGCGCTATGCAATGATTATAAATCGAAGCCGCAACCTCAATTTTCTCATGAAGTCTTTTATTCTTCCTGGCACTGTAGAGTTTAAAGACAAATGTTTTCCTCATTGATTTCTTTGATTTTCTATATAACGCTTAACTGTTTCTTCTGATATACATCCAACACTTTCACAGAAATACGAACGCGTCCAAAGCGTTGGAAGCTTTGATTTTAATGATGAAAATTCTTGCCGAAGAAGTCTTGATGTATAACCTTTTAATTGTTGTACAATGTAATGAGGTCCATTGGTAGGATCTGTCTTAACAAATAGATGAACATGATCATCCATGATTTCCATCTTCTCTATCGTCACAGAAATATGCTTGGCTTTCGCTAGCAACAACTTTTTTAGTTTTTGTGCTATCAGCCCGATTAATACTTTCCTTCGATATTTTGGGCACCAAATCAAATGGTACCCAATATTAAATACTGCTTTATTGCTTACTGTCCAACGTTTATTCATGTTAGGGATAATAACACTTTGCTATACAAATGGCAATCAAATATCTATACTTTGAAGAAATGCGCATTCATCCCACAGCTAAAGCTGTAGAGTGGGCTTTCTGCGCA
>CAZFHP010000119.1:0-1683 GCA_964519365.1 uncultured Pseudomonadota bacterium | reverse complement strand
TTGAAACGGGAACCCTCTTTACAACAGAACATGCGGTTAACGTTGCTGGATTCGGCAAGCTTATTATTGAAGACGGCTATGAAGCGACTGCTCAAGCCGCTAATGCTATAAAAAAAGCGCCAGCCCTTTTGACGCAAGAGGGAAAAAGTACGGCGCAGGTTATACGAGAGGTTGCGAGAAATACAAAAGCTGTTCATCCATCAACCCCTGTTGGAAGAAGAGGCTTAAAACCTGCGGCAAAAGTACAAAAAAGGCTTCGTCAAGCAACTATTATAAACAACAGAGAATACTCTATACATGCTATAGAGCGCATGCAAGAAAGAGGATTTTATCCTTCCATCGTTGAAAGTGTGATAAAAAATGGAATAACGACTCCGGACAAAGAAATCGGAAAGTTACTTCATTTTGATGCTACAAACAATATTACAGCTATCACTAATAAAGCAACTGGTAAAGTTATATCAATTTTTTAATGAAATGGAATAAAATTATGAAAGATGAAATAAAAGAATATAATTTGAGACAAATACAATTAATGGAACAAAAAATTAAAAATTATTTAGAGGATAAAATCTATATTATTTGGCTCATTAACGACCTTTATTCTCTAGCACATCAAATCAAAAAACCACCAGAAAAATTTATTTCAAGCTTTATGAAGCTATGGTCTGATCTTGAAATTCCATATGCATGCGCTAAGGATGAAAATAGGACAAACTTTACATCTCAAGAAAAATTACGCATTAATGAAGGATTAATGGGAATTAGTGATTTAATAACTTCCTATAAAAAACAATACCTGTCAGACCTAAATATCGATAATGCCTAAGCTAAAGAAATATCATTTACAGAGTTTTGGAAAGGTAATTAAATGTCTATATCAGTATCTGTTGATTTAAGAATAGTTCAAACGACACGCCTTTAGGTGAACTTATTGGGGTTGGCCTAACATGGAAAGATACAGAGATAGGAGGTGAAGTTTTATTATGGCAAGAAAAAGAAATGTTACAAAAAGGAATTCATACTTCTATGTCATTTTGCTTAACAAGAAACAGAAAAACATTATCAAATGATAATTGGTATCTAACAAGACTACTACCCATATTTAATCAAGGAAATACACTTGTTGAGTATTTTACTTATGAAGAACACATTTAAAAATGGTCCCCCTAATTCGAAGAACAACCATTAGAGAACATTATTATGGCTCTATAACAGAAAATCAAATTCATGTTTACTGTACTTAACCAAAAAGCCAACTATTTTTTTCTAGCAAACTTTCTTGTTACCCTTCTCTTATTCCACCAATCTATCGTTTGTGCCAAGCACATTTATCCAACAACTTATTGGACCAATAGTACAAGCGATTATGATAATCATAAAGACAGGCCAAAGACTTATAAAAACGACTTGTTGCCTGTCACACCTAAGTCTACCTATGATCCTATAGAAAAGATTGTTCTGAGAAAAATATCACTCGAAGCATATAAACGTCGGCAACAAGAAGAAGCTGCTCGAAGGCAAAAAGACGAACACGAGTTTCGACAAAAATATTGCCTTCATACAGATAACACTCAAAAACTCGATACGCTTATCCAAAGCTATAAAAAACGAGCCCTTGCAGCATCTCAAGCTAAAAGTCTTGACGTTTCAACTCGATTACTCGAACGGGCAAAAGCAATT
>CAZFHP010000118.1:0-1789 GCA_964519365.1 uncultured Pseudomonadota bacterium | reverse complement strand
AAGCTCAAATAAATTTTATTCAGCAACAACTACAACAAACCTGTCATAAATTATCAGTTGTTCCATGGTCTCGCCTAGCTGAATTTGCCGCAGAACTTGGCGTTACCATGATTCTCGATACCGTTATGTTACATACTGTTTTTGGGGTCTTTACTAAAATCGGGCGCATGGCAATAAAGCTCATGAATACAGCGCTTGAAACGGGAACCCTCTTTACAACAGAACATGCGGTTAACGTTGCTGGATTCGGAAAGCTTATTATTGAAGACGGCTATGAAGCTACTATTCAGGCCACAAAAGCGATCAAAAACGATCTTGATTTTTTTAAAACATCTGCCAACAAGCCAATTGCTCATAAAATTAAAAACCATTTATCAAAAGCCACTAAACCTACAATGCAAAATCTTGAAAAAATATTACCTCAGGTAAAAACATTTGAACAAGCGAGAAACAAAGCATTAAAACTCGTAGGCAACATGGGGCCAAATTCAAAAGCTTATATTGGCCGGCTTGGATTAGGAAAAGGGAAAGTTATAGGAAGACAATCTGCTAACGGAAAAGTAAGATGGAGAATTGACTTTGATCCGCATAAAGGGCCTCATATCAACTTAGAAGATTTTAGAATCGGTAAAAAAATAAAGGCAAAAAAAATAGCCATTCCATTTGAAGGAAATGAGAAAACCATTGAATCATTATTAAAGCACTTAAACAATTAAAGGATAACATATGACATTATTTGAAGAATGCTTAATGGCTCTTGGAAAAGATGTAATTCAATTATCAGAAAAAGAAACAACTAAAGTATTTGAAAGTATGCTTAAGCTCTTCCCCATAAACTTCTGGGGGAAAATTGAATGGAAAAAAATTAACCATAAAATACAAATATTATCGATCAATGAGATAACAAAACATATTAACATTAATGACAATGAAATATATATTTTGTGGGATGAAATGTCTCTTCCATCAATTAAAACAAACATTAATAATGTTTTAAATGTTATTGAAGATGTAACCGCAGTAAGCTTTGACACTTGGATATATTGCCCCTCTGAAGGATATGTTATTGAATTCTATCATGAAAATGAAATCACTATTGGGTGGAAAAATTAATCAACATTTAATCCCACAATCCCTTTCTAAGTTTATGACTAAACGAAAGCGTGCGCATTGTTAACCGATATTTATCTTTTAATTTTACATTTGAAACTTCACCATACTGCCGTTTTGCAAAAACAGTTTGGAAACGAACAATGTCTAATTTTTGCATTTTAACGGTGAGTTTTATGTCGACAGTTGTATTAACGAACTATACGAAATGGGATTACATGTCAAAGCATTTGAGATAGACCACTATATTTGCTGGGGAACGCCAAACGATTTAAAAACATTTGAATACTGGCAAAGCTTCTTTCACAAATGCACGTGGCATCCATACACGCTTGAAAAAGACATAATGGTCAATAGAGAAAAGATACACGAGCTTGATAGTAAGTATCGAAATTTTAGGCAAGAACACGATTGTATAAAAACTCAAACGGATCGAAAATAATTTTTTGAACGAATTCACAGTAGACAAGTCTAATTTGCTCAAACATATAAAATCAGATAAGCTTTTTCAGAATATAATGACCTTCGCCCCAGGAGTCAATTTCATGCTTACAGCTCTCAACAAAAAAGCTTGTTATTTCTTCTTGACAACGTTTGCAGTTACTCTTCTCTTATCCCACCAATCTATCGCTTATACCAAACATACTTATCCAACAACTTATTGGACCAATAGTACAAG
>CAZFHP010000117.1:0-1814 GCA_964519365.1 uncultured Pseudomonadota bacterium | reverse complement strand
GTTAATTCATAAGGATTCGACCCTGTATACGCAGACCCAACAGCAACATATTTATTGTCATGAGACCAATCAAGAGAAATAACAGATGATGTAAGCGTCACCGTATCTAAAATATTAAATTCATCACAAAAGCTATACGTTGGAAAAGAAAACAAAGGAGGACAATAAGGAAACTCTATCGCATACTCTCCTTGACCATCAAACGTTCCTCCATCAATCAAACGGGCATGATCTCTAAAAACAAGATCTTCATTCAAATAAAGCGTTCCACCATCAAGATCAACATTTCCCTCAACAGGAAAAACTGATTCAAATGTACACGACGTCGTATAGTCTTGAAGAGAAAAACCATTTTTGAAAAATCCAAAAGCTTTTATTCTGTTATCACTGTCTGATGCAGGAAATGTAAAATTCGCCTGAATTGAAACAGCACTTTCAGAGCCTTTTGAAACAGGAAATACTTGAGAAAAAATTGAAACACAAAAAAGAACTAACCCCACATAAATTTTTCTACTCACACTATCCACAGTTACTCCTCATAATACTACCCATAGATTATTCTTTTTCCATCATTGATGAAAGTTTTGCACATTCAAAAAATAATATGCAAGAAAATTAAATTAAAAATAACTTTATGTTCTACTACTGCTCAATTTGTGTTAAAAAACGCACAAACGTTTCAAACGTCGTCTGTTTAGCTTCATATATAGTACCATCTGGAACAAGCAATGGCCCTTCAAAACCTACATACTCATTACTTGGACGCTCATCTGCTTCTCGAGAAATATACTCAACAATACCGCCGCCACTTATAATATTTATTGGGTTTAAAGAAATATCAACAGGCAACTGCACGTCTGCACCCCAATAAGGGAACCTATTAAGACCCATCACCCAGCGACCACCGTCTTCTATGTAAATACCAGCATCGCTAGCAAAAGAAAGAGATTTTACATTTCCACGAGTTAACAACGATCCTAGCGGATCAGCTTTGGCTCGAGCAGGAATCTCTTGAGCTTGGTCGTTAAATGCAAAGACACCGTTCTTTTTTATCGTAAGCTTACCGTTACTTTCAAACAACCATGCCGTCGCTCCTTTACCTGTTGCAAACACAGACTCTTGCTCCCCGCCACCAACTCGAATCTCACCAGTTGACGCAACAAGAACATTAATATCATCTTCTTGTAATCTCTGATAATCACTTTGTGCCAAAATAGCTGATGGGCTAATCGTTAATTTCGCATACGTATCAATATCAATACGTGACCCCGTATCTATTTTTAGATTACCAATACCGGAAATAAACGCTTGAGCAATATCTGCCTGACCAGCAACAGGCAATGCCTTTATGCTTAATATCGCACCATTATCAAGCGTCATACTAGAACGACCTTCAATTGCCCCTTGGGAATTTCGCCCATCAGTACGCTTATAAACACGCTCACCCAACAACTCAACAACTGTGTCGTGAGAAAGTACAACGTTCCCTGGACCATCAAAATTAATCGTTGCATTCTTTTCAATAGGATGTGTTCCCTTCTTAAATATCAACGTTGGAATCTTTCCGCCAACAGGGATAAATTTAAACGTTAACTCTGACTGTTGATCAAAGAACAGCGTATTGGCATCAAGTGTCATAGTACCCGTTACATACACAACGTTGCCAACGCCCTTAACATTAAGTATATGAATCCCATTATTAAATGTTATTTCTTTATCAAGCGCTTGATATAATTTACCGCCACTTTCAAGAAGAATATTGGTTGGATAGTATTCGTTGAGATAGAAATTATTAATCTGAGCACCCTGTAATC
>CAZFHP010000116.1:0-1870 GCA_964519365.1 uncultured Pseudomonadota bacterium | reverse complement strand
GGCTATTGGGCTAACGCTTACTGCTATTATATTATGTGGTGGCGATATCTCCGGAGGAGCTTTTAATCCAGCGGTTGGCATAGGTCCAATCGCGTATGATACGATTTTAGGCGGCGATTCATGGCGGCATGGGTTTATTTACCTTATTGGGCCGTTCTCAGGTGGAATTTTGGCCGCTTGGCTGTATAAGTTTGCGAATAAATAGGGGTAACGCCAAATAGGGCGCTGGAGGCATATTATGTGGCTTTTGTGTTCTATTTGACATATTTTCTGAGTGTGTTAGATTAAGGGTGTATGTAATATGTAACGTATGCCCTTAATTTGTTTAATTTTATAATTTATTTAATTTTATGGAGGTTCTATCATGAATAGTCTCAAAAAATTAGTTTTTGTTTTAGGATTGGTTGCTGCTGGTGCAGCAAGCGTGAGCTTGTCTGATGTGCGTGCCATGAAACCAGGTAAAGATGTGCCTGCAAAGCCTATATTAGAAAGACAGGTTACGGGTTATAAGACGCTACTTTTGGGCGATCTGATTGTAGCATTTCATAAGAAAGAGCTTGTTTTTACAGAAGAATTCGAGTTTTTAGACCGTTTACTTGAGATGCATATTGTAAAAGCTCAAAAAAATGGGAAAAAAAGAGCCGTTAAAACTTACAAAGAAATATTGAGCAATGTTCGTAAGGCGCTTAAGTTGCGAAAATTTGAGCAAGAAGTAGATCCAAGCGAACTAGGGCCAACCGAAGATGGTTTGTTTTTTTATAGTGATGGGACTCCAATAAGCCCTGTTTTATCTCCGATAGATTGTGAAAAAGAGAAAGAGCCTTCGTATATAGATTTAGGTCCAGCTTTTTTTCTGTTAGATGATGGTTCTGATAGTGAAGTACGATTTATTTCTTTCAGACAGTTAAATCTATAGAGAATAGACTGTCGTTTGTCGTATAATTAAATGGAGGATTTGATTATGAAAAATATAAAGAGATTATTACTTGTTTGTGGTTTGGTTGCTGGGACAGCAAGCGTAAGCATGTCTGATGTTTCTGCTATGAAGTCTACGTTTGGTGGCGGTACTGGTAAAACGCCATGTGATAGAAAGAGAAGCGTTGGGTATGTGCCGATGGCAAAAGAAGGGAATTTATTTCGGCCCAATGGAAAGGTTCTTGCTCCTGAGTTGGAAGCACGACTAGATAAGATCCAGCGTTTGTGTTTTGATCACTTGCGCAGAATTTTCAAACAAGAAAAAGCTCGTCAGTTTGGAAAAAAGTTGGTAACGCCAGAAGTTGCTAGAGAATTACTTCATTTTTGTGCTGAACGGATGAAGAATGATTATCGTTGGCTTGCTTCGTTAGGAGCATATTTGTTATTAGTTTCGGTTGAGCTTGTTGATGGGTTAGTTGATCTGACTGTATCTCGGTTGGAAGAGCGATATAATATTGTGAAGCAGAAGCCTGTTTCAGCTCCTGTAGCTCCTGATGAGAATGATAGTGATGATGATCAAATGCCATTGTTTTCGCCTATGTTCACAAAATCATATACACAAGTTGTTGTAAAAAAAGCTGATGGTGGTACAACTGATAGTGGTACAACTGATGACACAGACGACTTGTATAATTAAAGATTAAAACTAAGCATGTGATTTAAAAAGCGTGTATTAAAAAAGGGCCCGGCTTATATAGTTGGGCCCTTTTTTTGTGTGCGTGGCATGTTCGTTGTCTATAGGGTGGAAGTCCCGAGTGGTGAATGACGGCAGTAACCCTTCGATACGTCCGTCTTCGCCTGCGGCTACGACGTGACTACTCAGGATGAGCGGGATTCTCAGGCAAGGGTGTACGAAGTTTCGCTAATGCCCCATGGCTGCGGCTTTCAGCCTTGG
>CAZFHP010000115.1:0-1911 GCA_964519365.1 uncultured Pseudomonadota bacterium | reverse complement strand
AAATTAATATCATGATTCAAAAAGCTTTTAATATTCTTAAACCCGCAAAGCGGGTTTAATTTCCTGATTCACTTAATGTTTATGCAGGCGTTAGCGCGGTCACTGTGAATACAAGCGTTCTTAATGGGGTTGCAAAGCCTGTCCTGAGCTTGTCGAAGGGGGAATCCCCTGCTGCGCGGAGTTCAAAGGGGTAGTCGCACCCCGCTCACCCTGAGTAGTCTCGTCAAAGCTCGTAGAGCGAAGACGGACGTATCGAAGGGCCCTTGGTATAGCCAAGAATATTTATAAAAACGAAATGCCTCTTCTTGTTCGTGCAGCTTCTATCACGAATTTGATAACACCGGCAAATCTGCTATAATAAAACATCAAAATGACATTAATAATTTTAATTTTTATTTTTTTCACGTTTCTCTTTACGTTTGGGACAAACCATGATCAAATTCGACAAACAAGAACTGCTCAAAATTGCGCGCCTAAGTGCACTCAAGCTTGATGAAAAAGAAACAGTACTGTTTGCGCAACAAATACAAGCTGTTTTGGATTACGTCGAGCAGTTACAGCAGGTTGACATGACGCAAGAAGCACAAAGCGTCAGGAATACAAACGTTTTTCGTCCGGACGTAGCACAACCTTGTGCAGAGCGAGATGCCATTTTAGAGCAGGCTCCTGAAAAAAAAGATACGTACTTTGTCGTTCCCAAAATTCTAGACTAAACGGGGGACCCAGTCAATGAATCCATTTATCACGATACAAGAGCTTAAAGAAAAGTTACAAAACAAAGAACTAACCCCTCAAGACGTTGTTACGTTTTATCGCAAGCGTATAGAACAGTATAACCCTGATCTTAATGGGGTTTTAGAACTTTTTGAGCAAGACACGCTTACGATGCCAAAACAAGACGAAAAAAGCATACAGAAGCTGTTATATGGGATCCCGTACTTGCTAAAAGATAATATCTCCCAAAAAAAGAGAATAACGTCTGCTGGGTCTAAAATTTTGTCAAACTATCGCGCCCCGTATAACGCTACGGTACACGAGCGATTAACCAAAGCGGGCGGGATCAGCTTGGGACGAACAAACATGGACGAATTTGCCATGGGTGGCTCAGGCGAATTTTCTGCATACGGGCCGACGAAAAACCCTTGGGACACAAAGCATTCACCTGGCGGCTCAAGCGCCGGCTCTGCGGCAGCTGTTGCTGCAGGCTTGGTACCGTTTGCGCTTGGCACAGAAACCGGCGGGTCAGTGCGCGCACCGGCATCGTTTTGCAATCTTGTTGGTCTTTATCCAACATATGGATTAAATTCTCGTTTTGGAATACTTGCATTTGCATCATCAAATGACCAACCTGGCCCACTAACGCGAACGGTCTACGACAACGCTCTTGTTGCCAGTGCTATGTTCGGTCATGACCCAAAAGATTCGACGTCGTTACCAGTAGGACAACAAAACTATACAAAAGACTTGGACGGCAAGCTTCCTGAAAATTTTACGCTTGGAATTATTGAAGATGGTATCGCGCATGATGGGATCGACAAGCAAGTATTGCATGCGTTTGAACAAGCTGTTAAGCATATGCAAGATTTGGGCGCAAAGATTAAATACGTTAAAATCCCGCACTTAAAATATGGGATCGCTGTATACTTTATTATCAGCCGTGTTGAAGCGGCGTCAAACTTGGCACGCTTTGACGGGTCGCTATACGGCGCACGTTCTGAGCATGCCAAAAATTTACTCGACATGTATTTGCATACACGGCACGATGGCTTTGGGCAAGAAGTAAAACGACGCATACTCACGGGAAACTATGCCCTTTCAGCTGGACACAAAGATGCTTTTTATGAACAAGCAAGTCACGTACGCGCTATGATCAGAGCTGAGTTTTTAGAAGCATGTGATACTGTCGATCTT
>CAZFHP010000114.1:0-1985 GCA_964519365.1 uncultured Pseudomonadota bacterium | reverse complement strand
CCCACAGCAGAGCCTGCCCCGGACTCCGATCCGGGGGCGAAGACGCCTTGCAATGCCTGTCCTGAGCTTTGTCGAAGGGGGCTACTCTACTACACCCGCTTTGCGGGTTTTAAGAGCTGGATTTTGGGTTGAGCTTATTTCCCGCAGTATTCTTGAGGGTTACTGCATGAAAGAGATAGTCCCAGGGGGATCAAGAAGGTCATAAGATACAGGGGGTTTATGACGCATGCGCGAATAATATGTAGGTCTGCAAGAAGATAGCGAATGCCAAACGCAAAGATTGCCAGTCCAACAAGTGCAGACGTGCAGCGACAGTGTGTTTTGCTCATGCTCATAAACAATATGCCGGTAAGAATGATAACCCAGCTCCAAAAAGTCCCGTATACGGGAACACCAAATGGTTGCAATAAAAACCAAAGTCCAAGAAGAGAAAAAAGTAAAAGTGAAAGCTGTGAGCAGCAAGAAGGCTTGTTCATTACGATGTCTCCTTTATGGTTTGAAAAAAATAATAATACGCATGTGTTTTTATATTTGCGAGGCCTGATATTTTTTTAAGTTTGTTTGTATGCTTACTCTGTGTCAAGATATTTGTATTTTTGTTTTGAACGAGTATGCTGTCTGAACCACGATTGGCCATGATAAGACGGATTAACCCTTCGATACGCATAAGAATGCTACTCAGGATGAGCGGGATGCTAATGACAAGACATAGAACAACAAAAAAACATTTTCTTGTTATCCAACAGGAGATACATTCCAAACTCGTGGGTAATATTTATTAACGGGCGAGCCCTGAGAGTATATGGCCAACGGTATAGGCGCTTGCAGCGGCAAAGCCGCCGATGCCAAGCATCTCAAGCCCTGAACGAATCCAATTTTTTTTAGTGATTTTTACTTTCATAGCGCCTAAGCCAAACAGTGTGATTGCTGTCAGTACACATGCGATGGGAAATGGGTTTTGTTGAACGAACGGAATAAAGTAGCTTGTGATATAGGTAATAAGGGGCACTGTTCCAAAAAGAATAAAAGACCAGAAAGTATATGTTCCCTTTTGCCATGAGAGATCTCGGGAGTGTACGTGTGGTATGCCGTTTTCTTGCAAAATGATTTCGACTGTTGCATGGCGATTTTTTGCTAAAATCGTTGCAACGGTTGTTGCATCTTCTTTGCTGAGCCCCTTTTTTGTGTAGGCACAGATAACTTTTTGTTTTTCGACGTCTGGGTTTTTATCAAACATGGATTCATGATACGCTTCTTCTCGCTCATGATATTCACGTTCTGCTTTGGAGCTGATATAATCACCAAAGCCCATAGAGATTCCATCGGCAAGAAGATTTGCAAACCCAAGGACGAGTAAAATTGCTGAAGAAAAGTGTGCCCCGGAAGCGCCCGCAACGACGGCAAAGGTCGTAATAATACCATCAAGGCCACCATAGACGATGCTTTTGATATATTTCCCCTGACGAGAACGAACTTGTATATTATTTGTACAGATCATGATTTTACTTTCGTTAAAGTATTGTAATTTAATTTTTTGCGTGTCTATGATTATAACACGTTTATTTGTTTTTATAACAGTATAGCAGGGAAAGGGAATATGGTGGAACCGTTAGAAGAGAATAAGTCAAAAAGTACAAAAACGATCATAAAATATGTTTTGAGTACGATTGTTATGATTCTTGTTCTTATTGGCTTGGCGTTTAGTCAGGGGCAAGAGAATTCTGGTGTAACGCATACAGGAGAAAAAGCATTTCAAGAGATGACAGCTGAAATTATGCGCAGGCAAGAAGAACTTAATAAAATTACAAAAGTTTCTTCGAAAGTAACTATTTTGCCGGCGCCCGAAGTTATGCCGGGGCGGGATAAATTACCCGAAAACCCGAAGTCGCCACATGTCTCATGTTATCCTGTTTGTTCTAAGAAAAACGGAAAAAAAGAGAAGAAAGATAAGAAGCAAAAAAATAAGAAAAAGAGAAAAAATAAAA
>CAZFHP010000113.1:0-2027 GCA_964519365.1 uncultured Pseudomonadota bacterium | reverse complement strand
TTCGACAAAAATATTGCCTTCATACAGATAACACACAAGAACTTGATGCACTTTCAAAAAGCTATAAAGAACGAGCTCTTGCTGCATTTCAAGCTAAAAACCTTGACGTTTCAACTCGATTACTCGAACGGGCAAAAGCAATTGAAAAAACACGCCAAAACCCCAATTTGTGCTTTGAATATTCATCACATGTTTCCCATTTAAAAGATAGTGCACATGATAAATATGCAGATGCCTTTAACAAAACATTTGGCACTCATCTTGATTGCCAGCTTCATAAAGAACTATGTGAAACACGAAACGCTGTCATACAGCTCCAACAAGATCGCCCACGAAACTTTCATACAACTATTATAGCCCCCGTTGTACATCATCTCGCAGCTCAAGCTAAAACAGAACAAAACCCGGCTGCTGCTTTTGAGCTTTCTGACATTTGTCATACCATTACTCATGTCATTGTTAAAGGGATACAAACACTTCGCAAATATTCTCGTGCTGCTATAAGCGGGACAGTAACAGGCATGAATAAAGTGCTTTCTCTCGAACACTGGCAAGACATGGTAACGGCACCATTACAACTTGGATTATTATTTCTTCAAACTGCTGGACATGAAATGGCTCTTCAAGATGCTTGTCTTGCTGCCCCATTATCAAAAAATAATACTGATTTTGCAAATACACTTACAAAAGAATATTGCCTGCACTCGCAAGCTCAAATAAATTTTATTCAGCAACAACTACAACAAACCTGTCATAAATTATCTGTTGTTCCATGGTCTCGCCTAGCTGAATTTGCCGCAGAGCTTGGGATCACCATGATTCTCGATACAGTTATGTTACATACTGTTCTTGGAGTCTTTACTAAAATAGGTCGCATGGCAATAAAACTCATGAATACAGCGCTTGAAACGGGAACCCTCTTTACAACAGAACATGCGGTTAACGTTGCTGGATTCGGAAAGCTTATTATTGAAGACGGCTATGAAGCTACTATTCAGGCCACAAAAGCGATCAAAAACGATCTTGATTTTTTTAAAACATCTGCCAACAAGCCAATTGCTCATAAAATTAAAAACCATTTATCAAAAGCCACTAAACCTACAATGCAAAATCTTGAAAAAATATTACCTCAGGTAAAAACATTTGAACAAGCAAGAAACAAAGCATTAAAACTCGTAGGCAACATGGGTCCAAATTCAAAAGCTTATTATGGAAAACTAAAAAGCAGCAAGGGCTTAGGTAAAATAATAGGTAGAACATCTTTTAATGGAAAAATAAGGTGGTATCTTGATTATGACCCTGTAAAAGGCATTCATATAAATGTGCATGATTTTCGAGTAGGAAAAGGACTTAGTTCTAAAAGATACGCAATACCATTCGAAGGAACAGAAAAAACTTTTAAGATATTATTAAACCACTTAAATTGTTAGGATAATTGTGACTTTATTTAAAGAATGTATCGAAGTGTTAGGGAAATATGCAAGTATTTCTGAAAAAATTATTTCTGAAAAAATTATTGATCAATTTGATAAAAAATTTCCTCTTACCTTATGGGGAAGAATTGATTGGAAAAAAGTTAAAAACAAAAAAACAATTTCTTCAGTAGAAGAAATTATACCTATTCTTACGAAAAAAAAAAGAAGCCACTTAGAATTAGTTTATGTAATCTGGAGCGATCCAACTATACCTATCATAGAAAGCAAATTAGATAAAATACTAGAATTTTTTGATGATGTCGAAGCAGTTAGCCCTAACTTGTGGTTGTATTGTCCATTTAATGGGTGGGTGGTAGAAATATATCATGATGGCAGCATAACTCTTGGATTTGTATAAATGTCTTTTTTTCGGTGGACTACAAACTCTTTAAAAAAATAAAAAGCTTATGAAATCTCTTGGACTTAAAGGGCTTTGGAAAGAACTTTGCGATATAGATATTTTGTAACACATCGAATAATAAAAAGGCTATTCAATGCTTACAGCTCTCAACAAAAAAGCTTGTTCTTTCTTCTGGACAAAGTTTGCTGTTA
>CAZFHP010000112.1:0-2143 GCA_964519365.1 uncultured Pseudomonadota bacterium | reverse complement strand
CGGGTTTAAGAATATTAGAATAATACTCGTAAAACAAACTCCGGACAGTTATGAACTTGTTTCAGGATCCACTCAAATAATTTATCCTCACCTCTCCCACAAAACGGACAAACAAACAAAAACCTTTCTTTAGATCTACGATACAATCGAAACGTATCAAGACAAGAAAATTCACGTCTGGGGCATGTAAAGCGCAGACGTTACGCCTTTTGACCAAATATACCCCCCCATGCTATACTGACAAAAGAAATAGATCATAGCTCAGAACAGGAGAAACCAGATGACAAAGTTCTTTTGCACCGCCGGCCCCGTCAAGCCCAACGACCATTATTATGTACCACCAAAACTCAATAACCAAGAAATTCAAACGCTCATCACTCAAAAAAAATACTTTATTCTGCATGCTCCTCGGCAAACGGGCAAAACAACAGCTGTCAGTGAACTTATTAAAAAAATCAATCAAGAAAATCAGTACACAGCTCTTTATGTTAACGTTGAACCAGCTCAAGCAGATAGAAATGACATTAAACATGCCATGTACACGATTTTAAAAGAATTTGAAGAATACGCAAAAGCATATATTCCCGAAGACAAAACACTTTCTTTAGCACTCGCCGAAACAATCAAAAACGTCGAAACTGCCCGCTCAAGCAGTTTAAAATCATTTTTACAGGCATGGGCTACCAAAAGCTCAAAGCCCATTATTTTGTTTATCGATGAAATAGATTCTCTGATTGGCGACACCCTTATTTCTGTTCTGCGTCAATTGCGCTCTGGGTATAAGCTTCGACCAGATATGTTTCCACAATCACTCTGTCTGATAGGCGTTCGTGACGTACGCGACTATCGCATCTGGTCAGACGAAAAACAAGCAATTGTTCTTGGCGGCTGCGCGTTTAACATAAAAGCCAAATCTTTACGGCTAACAGATTTTACACTCGAAGACGTCCAAAATCTTTACGCTCAACACACACAAGAAACAGGTCAAAAATTCACGCCTGAAGCTATCGAATATGCATTTGAACAAACACAGGGCCAACCTTGGCTTGTTAACGCACTTGCATACCAAGCCTGCTTCCGTGATATACAAGATCGTACACAACAAATTACAAAAGAAACTCTTGAAAATGCTCGAGAAGAACTCATAAAACGACGAGATACACATCTTGACGTACTTATCGATCGGTTACAAGAAGATCGCGTACGTACTATTATCGATGCGATTATTACTGGAGATAAAAAACTTTCAGGCATCCCAACTGATGATATCTCATATTGCATCGACCTTGGATTACTTTCATATCATGCCAAAGGATTAGAGATAGCAAATCCCATTTACAAAGAAATTATTCCCCGAGAACTAACATACAGTAAACAAAAAGGAATCGTTCAAGAAACAATTTGGTATCAAAATCCAGACAAAAGCCTCAATATGCAAAAACTATTCACAGAATTTACACAGTTTTATCGCGAAGGATTTGACGCTTGGATTCAAAGTATCGCCTATCAAGAATCCGGCCCACACTTACTTCTTATGGCTTTCTTGCAACGTATCATCAACGGTGGAGGCAAAATTCACCGAGAATACGAATTGGGCCGCAAACGGGTTGACTTGCTTGTTACCTGGCCATACGAAAAAGCTAAAACACAACGTATCGTAATCGAACTTAAAATTTGGTACGGAGAAAAAGCTTATCAAGAGGGCCTAGAGCAAACAGCCCAATATATGGACACATGTAACGCAACTGAAGGGCATCTTGTTATTTTCGACAGACGAGAAAATAGGTCGTGGGAAGAAAAAATCTACGATACCATCGAAGCATATCAAGACAAGAAAATTCACGTCTGGGGCATGTAAGAAAGAGCCCCATTATTACAAGCACATTCGAAAATTAAAAACACGTCACATGCATCCACTCTAATTGTGTATCCTTTCATAGTTCAGACAAATTTTCAAACAAAAAAATATTTAACGTTTTGATTGTCGTATACGTATGTTGCCATGCCCTTTGACCAAAGATAGCCCCCCCGTGCTATACTGCCAAAAGAAATAGATCCTATCTCAATACTTGTGGGTAATGATAAGGCTTTAAGTGAATCAGGAAATTAATATCATGATTCAAAAAGCTTTTAATATTCTTAA
>CAZFHP010000111.1:0-2193 GCA_964519365.1 uncultured Pseudomonadota bacterium | reverse complement strand
TGCCAAGGCTGAAAGCCGCAGCCATGGGGTATTAACGAAACTTCGTACACCCTTGGGTCCAGGGGGTGGTCGCACCCCGCTCACCCTGAGTAGTCTCGTCGAAGCTCGTAGAGCGAAGACGGACGTATCGAAGGGCCCTTGGTATAGCCAAGAATATTTGTAAAAACGGGATGTATCTTCTTGTTTGTAAATCTTTATCGTTTTTTTATCCAAAAATAAATATGCTATACTCGTGACATGAAGAAAGAAGTAGCGAAAAAAATAAAGAAAAAATTATTTTTGTTTTGTTTTTTTTCTGTGTTTTTTACGTTTACGTTATTAAACGCTGTATCAATCGAACGCCTTTCTGAAACTGACCAAATCATACAAACAAACACAATATCGCTCTACGTTTCGTTTGATCCTTCTGATTACGCAGTCTATGCAGACTCGTTACGCTTTTCCCTTGATGTACCAGTGCTTACCCTCAAGCGTTGGAAAAGCTCTGTCAAGCCCACTCAGCACTATGTTTTATCGTTTCGCCAAAATAAATTGTTGCACACACGCTCATTTGCTGTAGAACTTACATGTGCATACGAGCAGCAAAGCTCTCAAGATCAAGAGATACAAGATCAAAATATAACTACACGTGAAGCTATCACGCAAGCACTTAAAAACGCTCATCTGTCTGTTGCCTGTTTGATTGTTGATCGCAACGATAGAAATCGATCAAAGCATTTTGTTGTTCCATTATATGATCACGTATATGATCGTGTATCTGATCATGAAAAAAAACTTGTGACACATGATGCTTTAAGTACTGTGCTTGCTCATAACGAGAGTGCGAAAAATACATACACGCATGATACGCTTGTGCGTAAAAAAATACCCCCTAATTTAACCGAACCAATTGACGAAAGTTTCGCACAGCTTACCCGTGTGTGGCAGCAAGCTCGAGATTTTTGTAACAGCACGTTTGAACGAGACACGTTTATGTCCATCTTTCATGTGATACTGTCGCTCTTTTTAATACTTTGGCTAGCCTGGGTGCTTCGCATGTTTTGTTTTCACTTTTTGCCAGTGCGCATAACCCGTTTTTTATCGTTCAAGAGTTTTCCCTTGTTCAAGAGTGCAATGCGTGTATGGGAAAAAGAGCTTCGTTTGTTCATAACGTTCTTGTTCTGTGCCAGTTTCTTTTATTTTGCTTTTGCTAAGCTTAACCAACGTTTTGTTATGGGCGCTTTTACGACGTATGTTTTTTGCACGTCGTTATATTACTTGTGGACAACGTCATATTCAGATTCGTTTCTTGGTAAATTAAAAGTTGTTATCGGCATGATCTTGTTGGTTCTTGTTCTCCCGTTGTTGCTCAAGACGTATTTGCTTGCATTGTCTGAACCAGGATTGGCCAGGATTTTTTAGATTTTTCAGGATCGATTTTATTAAGGATATAAGTGAATCGGGAAATTAAAACTCCCTGCGAATTAATGAGATTGAACGTATTTTTTCCCTTTCCGTTCGCCCTGAGGAGTCTCGTCGAAGCCTTCGCGTAGGCGGACGAAGATGGACGTATCGAAGGGTCTCCTACAAAAATAAAATCACTTAATAAGGAATACCCTTCGAGACTCGCAACTACGTTGCGACCTCAGGGCGAACGGAAAGGACAAAAATATTTTAGAAATTTAATCTATCCTGAATAATCTAAAAAATCCTGGCCAATCTTGGTTCAGACAACAAAAGCTATGACAGCTTTTTATTATCGAACTCATGTTAAAAAGATATATTTTTCGCGGTTCTTTTTTTTGATGATTAAATCTTGGTATCATAAAGACAAATAAAAACGATCATAAAAATAGATCATAGAAATAATAGAAGAGGGATAGGATTATGGTAGGTCGATATTTTTTCAAACGCACGTTGCTCGGACGTGTAAAAAGATCACGTTCTTTGCTGTGGGTGTTACTTGTCTGTTTCGTTACGCTTTCATTTTTAGGTATAGGTTCTGTTGCCGCAAAAGAAGATAAAAAACCAAAGAAGAAAGTGACCTCGCGACTTTCAGGGCGAACGAAGCGGTCTTCGCGTTCAAGCCGTGGCCGTTCACGTAGAAGAAAAGAGAAAGATCCAGAGAAAGAACCCGAAAAAGACCCTGAGGACGAAGCCGAACCAGAAGATCAACTAGAAAAAGAGCCTGAGAAAGTCGAAAAAGAAGACGAA
>CAZFHP010000110.1:0-2236 GCA_964519365.1 uncultured Pseudomonadota bacterium | reverse complement strand
CCCCCCCCCCCCCCCCCCCCCCCCCCCCCCCCCCCCCCCCCCCCCCCCCCCTCATAACCACGTCAGAAAAGCTCGTTTAGCGCATAAAGACAATTTTACTGGTATCTGATATACTGGATCATATTACATCGTAAACATTGGCGTTCTAGGAGAACTTATGAAGTTTTTTAATACCGCGGGCCCCGTAAACCCAGAAGACCATTATTACTTGCCAAACAAACTTGATGAGCAAGAACTGCGCATGCTCATAACTCAAAAAAAATATTTTATTTTGCATGCCCCACGACAAACGGGCAAAACAACAGCTGTAAGCGAATTTATTAAGAAAATTAATCAAGAAGATCAATACATAGCTCTCTATGTAAACGTTGAAGCCGCACAAGCAGCGCGAAGCAATATAAAAGACGGTATGGAAACAATATTAGAAGAATTACTCAATCACATAAAAAACCAATTACCACACGAACAAAACATCATAAGCTACTTGGAAAAAAAAATCGACAATCAAAAATTTTCAGGATCAAGTCTTAAAAGTATACTGCAACACTGGTCAACACAGAGCTCTAAGCCTATTATCTTATTTATCGACGAAATTGACTCGCTTATCGGTGATACGCTTATATCAACGCTACGACAATTGCGATCCGGATATAAAAACAGGCCCAACATGTTCCCCCAATCAATTTGTTTAATTGGCGTACGCGACGTACGAGATTATCGCATCTGGTCAAAAGCAGAGCAACAAATTATACTTGGCGGCAGCGCATTTAATATCAAAGCAAAGTCTTTGCGCTTAAGTGATTTCACAAAAGAAGACGTAAAAAAACTTTACGAACAACATACACACGAAACAGAACAAAAATTCACCCCGGAAGCTGTCGAATATGCATTTGAGCAAACACAAGGACAACCGTGGCTTGTCAATGCGCTGGCATATGAAGCGTGCTTTGAAGATGTAAAAGATCAAACAAAAACCATTACAAATGAAGACCTTGAACGCGCTCGCGAAACATTAATTAAACGACAAGACACTCACCTTGACGTTCTAATCGATAAATTAAAAGAAGATCGTATTAAAAACATTGTTAACGAAATACTGTATAGCGGAACCCATGACGAAAACTTTTCTCTTGATGACTTAAAATATGCCAGAGATTTAGGACTTATAGCTCAACAAGAAATCAAAATAGCAAATCCAATCTATCAAGAAATTGTTCCGCGCGCATTAACCTCTAAAAAACAAGAATCAATCAATCAAAAAACTCTTTGGTACCAAAATCCTGACAAAAGCATTAACATGAACAAGCTTATGACAGAGTTTTCCCAGTTTTACCGCGAAAGTTTTGATAATTGGATTGATAGTATCGCCTACAAAGAATCCGGGCCACACTTACTTCTTATGGCCTTCTTACAACGCATTATTAACGGCGGTGGCACTATTCTGCGAGAATATGCTCTGGGCAAAAAACGGGTTGATCTGCTTGTAACATGGCCCTATAAAAAAACAGAAACACAGCGTATCGTTATTGAACTTAAAATATGGTACGGTCCAAAAGCATATCAAGAAGGGCTCGAGCAAACCGCCAAATATATGAACACAAGCAATGCCACAGAGGGGCATCTTGTTATTTTTGATCGCCGAGAAAATAGAACGTGGGATGAAAAGATTTATGATAAAATCGAAACACATGAAAATAAAACAATTCACGTTTGGGGCATGTAAAAAACCAAACCGTTTGCGTTCTAGGAGAACTTATGAAGTTTTTTAATACCGCTGGGCCAGTAAACCCAGAAGACCATTATTACTTACCAAACAAACTTGATGAGCAAGAACTGCGCATGCTCATAGCTCAAAAAAAATATTTTATTTTGCATGCACCACGGCAAACCGGAAAAACAACAGCTGTCAGCGAATTTATTAAAAAAATTAATCAAGAAGATCAATACACCGCTCTCTATGTAAACGTTGAAGCCGCACAAGCAGCGCGAAGCAATATAAAAGACGGTATGGAAACAATATTAGAAGAATTGCTCAATCACATAAAAAACCAATTACCACACGAACAACACTTCATAAGCTATTTGGAAACAAAAATCGATAATCAAAAATTCTCAGGATCAAGTCTTAAAAGCATACTTCAATACTGGTCAACACATAGCTCTAAACCTATTATCTTATTTATCGACGAAATCGACTCACTTGTCGGCGACACGCTTATTTCAGTTTTACGTCAAC
>CAZFHP010000109.1:0-2261 GCA_964519365.1 uncultured Pseudomonadota bacterium | reverse complement strand
CTTTATTGCTAAACGTTTCCATCCCATCAAAGTAAACCCGTAACTCTGGAACATAGTCTTCGTCACCATGAACTCTTATTGCCCCCTGGAGCATCTGACGCTTAGGCTTAGGTTTTTCTTGTTTTTTGTTCTTTTGCAAAGAGGGAGTAGATTTTGGCTGGTTTCGATGGCGCGGATGACGAGCCACGCTTTCCTGGAAAAACATACAACAAACAAGTATCGCAGCCAGAATACTATACATATGAACACAAGCATATAACTTCATGACACAACCTTTCACGTTTAATACATGATCTTTCGAACTATAAATTATAGAATATCCTGATTTGAGACGATCGTAAACAATCTAACAATAAACTTGCAATGAAGGCATAAGTTTGGTTTATTTAAAATTAAAATATAGAATAAAAGAATTATGAAAAACAAAACTCGTAAATAAAATTAAAAATTAAAATTAGGATAATACATGCTCAGCAAAGAAAAAATCAAAAAAACTCTCAAAAAAGCTACGGGGTCTGGAGCAAGCCCTGAGCAGCTTGCGCTTTCAACAGCTATGGGCTTTTACATAGCTTTTTCACCATTCCCGGGCTGTCATACTATTATGATGATCATAAGCAAATGGCTTTTAAATCTTAATTTCCCAATTCTGTTTATTTTCACATCGATAAACAACCCATGGACCATAGTTCCCTTTTTCTCGTTTGATTACGTCTTTGGCTACTGGCTCACCCATAATTTTCTTGGGTGGTCCCCAGGATGGACCATATCACTGGCCAAAATCTTTGGATCTGGTAAAATATGCTTATGGTCGTTTTTTATCGGGGGCAATGTTTTAGGAATCATATCAGGAATAATCGTTTATCCCATTGCTCGCGTTTTATTTACAAAGTTTTCACGCCAACCAAGCATTCAAATAAACGAATAATAATCATGAAAATCATAACAACAAACAAAAAAGCATACTTCGATTACAATATCAAAGATACACTTGAAGCTGGAATTTCCCTAACAGGAGATGAAGTTAAATCAATCCGCAATAAGCAGGTTTCTATTTCGGATTCGTTTGCCACTATCCATGAAGGACAGGTTACTTTAATCAATTGCTATATTGCCCCCTATTCGCATGCCTTTTTAAAAAGAGACACGTCTCGACGCACACGCATACTCTTACTTAATAGACGTGAAATAAATAAACTTATCGGAGATATATCTCGCAAAGGGCTTACGATTATTCCTCTTAAAATGTACTTTAACAAACGGGGAATTATAAAGATTGAACTTGGCATCGCCAAACATAAAAAAACACGCGATAAAAAACAATCGATAAAAGAACGTGATATCAAACGCGAAACAGAACGAGAGATAAAAAAATATAGGTAAACACACGAAAGATAAGAAAGCTCATGAGTAGTACTGTAATTATTGGATCAAAACGTTATGCTAAAAAAACATGCCCCGATTCTTTTTTATGGGCAAAAGAAAATCTTGAAACAGCCCCTGACGGCGCTATATTTGAAGTCGAAAAATTATTACACGCTCGAGGACGACACAAAAGAATCTGGTCTATACGCCAAGGCCAAATAACACTCACTATTCTTTTAAAACCAGAAATAATAACGCACATACAAAAAATCTTGTTACCCATACGATTAAATCAATTAAACATGGCGCTCTCTTTGGGCATTCTAGAAGAGTTAAAGTCGTATGGCGTTCGTTTAAAGTGGCCAAACGACTTTGTCATACATGATGAAACATCTTCCAAAAAGCTTGGAGGCATGCTTATAGAAGTAATCTGGCAAAACAACCAACCCGCAGGGATTATTCTAGGATTTGCTCTGAACGTTAACAATACGTTTGAACCAAACGATGAACTCTATCCTATTGCAACAAGTTTAATAACGCACATAAAAGAAACAATCGATATTACAAAGCTACAAGAAAAAATTGTACAAAAACTTGATCATTGGTACAAACAATGGCTATCCAAAGATTTTGAAAGAATATTTCACGCATGGAAGCTAGAACAAGCGTGCTTGGGTGAAAAAATCTCTGTTCATGACACAACAGGAAATATTATAACTGGCATCGCAAAAGATATTTTAGAAAATGGCGATCTTGTATTAGAAACAGAAAACAAAGAAACCAAAACAATTTCGTTTTATCAAGTCGAAGAAATCAAACCCGATCGCCCTGAGTAAGCAGTTCTTAAGTGAATCAGGAAATTAAATATCATGATTCACAAAGCTTTTAATATTCTTAAA
>CAZFHP010000108.1:0-2417 GCA_964519365.1 uncultured Pseudomonadota bacterium | reverse complement strand
TGAGAAAAACATGGGGTTATATACAGAGAACGGTTTTTTGTGTACCAATAGAAAAAATTACCCAAAGATATCTCCACGCATCTCCTGCTGTTACAATGGGATATTTGGGGCTTCAAACACAGGAAGTGGAAGAAATTTTGGTTAATAATGCAATATAATAGTAAAAAATAACGCCACCACAAACAGCTACCGAAACAACACGTAAGCAGACCGATAGAGGCCATACTTTTTTTAACTACAAAATACTTAATAGACTTGTTATGTATTTATTGGTTGAAAGAATGAATGATATTTTTTCATTCCTGGCTTTAAATTGAAAGCGGGAACAACATATGCAAATATATTCATATTGTCAGCTAGGTGTTGAAGTATATTTTCTAAATCTTTTTCCTTGCCTTTACAAAGGTCCTCATAAATAACCCTTCTGTTTTCGCTTATAACAAGAATAAGAAAGACAAACCTATATTGTAATCTGTATAAATATCCTTGGCCTATTGCTTCTTTCAGGCCAGCGTAGGTTATAAACTTTAGCTCTACAGCAACGCCATTTTCATCAAGAGTCATATCTGGACGGTGTTTTTTACCAAAACAATATATGCTTTTTACAGTTGTTGTTTTGTCTATCTGAGTTATAACTTTACAGTTAAATGATTTCTTTGAAAGCAACAATCCTAAACCAAATCCATTCTCAAAATCTCTTTCGTTTTTACCTGTAGTATGGAAAGGATATTTCCTGATTATTTCATCTAAAACTTTTACATCATCCCAATATCGCCCATGCCTTCTTGCTACTTCAAAACTCATATGTATCTCCTTTTTGACTCTATCGCCAGCCATGACCGCGAATTTGTTGTGAGCGAATCGAACAAAAAACACCTCCGAGTTGACGGCATTTTTGTACAATTCGTATTGGTACTATTTTACTCACGATTCATGTATACATCATCGATGTAATACTCAACAATGTGTTTGAAATATCGGAATCGGTGTTTGTCAAGCAAGTTGTCGCTTAAATTGATTTTTTTTAATACCACTCCACTTTCATTTATATACACAGGAATTCGCTTCGCTCTTCCTGTTTGGGTTTTTTAAGGCATAGGCAGGAAAGTTAGCAAAATTTAGTAGGAAGGCCACTAATTAAGCAGCCTCCCATGTAGCATTTTGCTATACTACCTGCATCTGAATATCCCTTGTCAGGTTTCCTCCCCAGGATATCCTGACTCCGTTTCTCCAGATCTTTATGATGTAAACTATTCTCCATTAAAAACCAAGCTTTTAATTGGTAAAAAACTATGCAGCCTTTTTTTGTTTATCAGGATTCAAATTAACGGTTTCAATTAAATCCCAGTTTCTTGTCTTTCCTGCCCAACCACTGAACGCAAGTTCCGCGTGACCCTGTTTAACGCCTACCATCGCATGGTTCTACTAAATGGACTAATCGACAGCGCTCTTGGAATCATAAATGGCCAAGTGTTGGTGAAGATAGACGATCAGATTCGACAGCAAATAAATTACCGACTGAAGTCCAACATGGAATTCATCGTGAAGGATACGGAATATGTCCGAGATTATCTTCTGGCCTGCCAGCCCGCACTCAAAGAGCTCAAAGACTACTATCGATTGGAACTTAAAGAGATGGAGTGACTCAACAACAAAATCGACTTTATGTCGTATACGCGCCAAAAAGCCAATTGCAAGCGTAAACTCAACTATATTTCCTGACAAGCTTAATAAAATCAATTTCTCCAAATCCAATTTATTAATATAATTCGTTTGACTTTCTGACAATAGCTGTCTGATTAAACCCTGAGTTGTACAACTTATTATTCATTGTATGCTTTAATTTGCTTTTACAAACCGTTACAACGTTTTTAGGAAAAAATGATACTTACGTACCCATAATCAGCAAAACGGATTGTATCGTGTCAGATTTGATAAAAAATAAGGAATAATAAAACGCTTTAGCAATTGAAATTCGGTCTGAAGTCAAAAAGTGCTTTTAGATCGGGACTAAATTTTAAAATTGAAAAACGAGTGTATAATGAGTAATAAAAACCATCCAAACTCTTACTCATGCATACATTCATTATTGTTTCACATCACCTATACTTCTATATTTTAAACACTTAAGTTGTTTTTGGTTTTCAATTTTAACCATTGTTACTGCCTTGCTAACTTGTTCTGATTCTAAATTCATCTTTTCCAACATTCCAACATCCATTTGAATTAATATAGTAACATGGGGGCATGTATCATCATTAAAATAAAGGCAATCCATGCACTGTTCCCAAGCTTTGTTTACTTTTTTTGATTTATCATGCTGCTTAATAGCATAAATTGCTTGATAACAACTCATTTCTTTACCCCTGGGGGATTTTACCTGAAATCGGATTTTTCAAGGCCTTATTCGCCCAAAG
>CAZFHP010000107.1:0-2623 GCA_964519365.1 uncultured Pseudomonadota bacterium | reverse complement strand
CTGCGAAGACGCCTTGCAATGGGCTACACTACTACACCCGCTTTGCGGGTTTGAGAATACTAAAAGCTTTGTAAATCATGATATTTAATTTCCTGATTCACTTAGAACTCAAAAAAGGAACCGAATCAGCCCTTAAAAAAATTTTAAAAAAAGCGAGGTAATAATATCATGGAATATCATTTTAAAATACACAAAGAGGGAAGCGGCTTTTGGGCTCAATGCATCGAATTGGAAGGTTGTATAACAGAAGCAAATACGTTAAAAAAACTAAAAATCAACATGCAAGAAGCTCTTAATTTATATATCGAAGAAGCAGAAAACTCTGACGATCTTGCAAACCTTCCTGATAATTCCATCAAACTCAGGAAAAACATCATTAAAATACCTGTTAATCCACAAGTTGCTTTTGCTTTTCTTGTGCGTTATTATCGAATAAAATACAAACTGACACAAAAACAAGCCGCAAAAAAGCTTGGGTTTCAAAGTATTTATAGCTACCAACGTCTCGAAACAAAAAAATGCAATCCTCGACTAGAAACAATTGCTCTTCTCAAAAGGCTCTTTCCTGAATTTTCTATAGACTATGTATTTTAAAAAATAACATTCGCCAAACTGAAAATATACACTTAGACCATTTGCACGTATCATTCATATCGTTATACTTAAAATAGACCAATAAAATAATTGGAGGTATTAAATAGAGGTTATATCTTAAATGGGGGTATCATGCCAGGTTTATATCTATTTTTTAAACGTCTTATTTTTTGCTACCTAATATTTACAATAAGCAATTTTACCACTCAGTCTCAGGCAAAAAACCCAAAACCCCCTGTTGAAAATCTCCTGACAACAACATGCGAAAATTTACAATCAAAAAATAAACCCAAAAGAACACAAACAATCGCGTATCTAGAAAAAGAAAACCTGAGAACACATGTCGCTCAAAGCTACACAGAAGAAATTTCAAGAATCGGACTTGATTATTTTAAAAAACTATTTGGAAACATCGTAAAAAGAGAAGTTGAACTAAACGACCAATATCACTTTTTTTATCATGGGCAAAAAAGAGAATTTATTTTACTCCAAGATATCTATAACGGTCTTTATGAAATAACGTGCCAAAAAATGTTATCTGATTTTGTTGCGTTAAGATTTCCCGAGGAGCAATCACTCTATCAAAAAACAAAACAGTTCTTTTCGTTATTACGCTCACAACTAACCAACCCTTATTCCCGTCAAACGGTATGGACACGCATCAAAGTATTATTTTCACAATCAAGCTATCGTGACATTACAGCATTTATTAATCATTGCATAAAAACCGGGACAATTTATGATCCATACTTTGATGACGATCCACAAATCCAAAAGCACTTACTTTCCGTCAACCCATCTCTTTTTGGTAATAGCCACAACTTTGGAGAATGTACGTTTTATTATTTTCTAAATTCTGACAACGCCTCTTACATCAACATTTTAAATCTGGCACAAAATATTTTTACTTTTTTCAAATGCCAGCACTTTTTTAAAAAATATAGCGCCGAAATTACCCACCTAAAATCATTACTTGCAAAATATGAATCAAAAAAAACAGGTGCTCTTTTACAAATACTTGTACCCACTAAGCTTGTTGATACTGTTGCATATCGCTGCAAACCGTGGGGACTTTTATATCATAATGACACAAAACCCGAAAATCATCCTGCGTCTAAGGATCTAAATACATACAAAACCACCAACCATGAGCTTGGACATAAAGATGAAAGTGATTACTCTTTTGATGAAATTCAGTTTCGACTGCTTATGAATAAAACAATGCTTGACCCACAAAGCGGTATCAAAATGTTTCGCTATTGCTATGAAACAGAAGCTATGAAAAAGTATCAAACAAAATTAACCGAACTTTTAGATACAATATCAACTGAACTAGCATCAAGCCCCTCAACAACAAGCTCTTTACAAAATATATTTTGTTTCCTAAAACAGGGGGCTTTTAATTTTTTATCACATACAGGCTAACAATTTACCACGCTGAAAAATTTTATGCCTAAAACTTACGATCAACATTATTAAAACACTGCTAAAATCGTAGCAATTAGACAAACAAACACAACAACCCCAGGCCCATTATAAGTGGAGCTATAACCGCTGTGTGCAAACCAATTTCACTCACAGGCAAACAATTTGCCAACATCTATAAAATCAGATAAGCTTTTTCAGAATATAATGACCTTCGCACCAGGAGTCAATTTCATGCTTACAGCTCTCAACCAAAAGGCTAACTATTTTCCCCTAGCAAACCTTCTTGTTATTCTTCTCTTATCCTACCAATCTATCGTTTGTGCCAAGCACATTTATCCAACAACGTACTTAACCAACAATACAAGCGATTATGATAATCATAAAGACAGGCCAAAGACTTATAAAAACGAATCCCTCCCTGTCGCCCCTAAGTCTACCTATGATCCTATAGAAAAAACTATTCTGAGAAAAATATCACCAGCAGAATTTCAAGATATGTTTCAAAGTACATCCAATGACACTGAGCTAATCAAACACCTGGAGCTTTTTGCTGATCAAGATTTTCTTGCCAATGCTCGTACGTTTTATTGTTACGATAGCG
>CAZFHP010000106.1:0-2728 GCA_964519365.1 uncultured Pseudomonadota bacterium | reverse complement strand
GTCACAAAAATCTTTGAGCGATAACGATTCACACGCTTACTCTGTCACATCACATGCTTTATCATCTGTTACCCCGTACGTCATAACGGGCACAAAACAGTTAAGCGCAAGTACCCAAAAAAGAATGCTTGCGTTTTTTCTCAGCCGAATATTCAAAAGATAATTTTGCCGACCAGACATTTGTCGATTAGACATCATCATATCCCCTTTCTCTTTTTATTTTTTTGGACTCTCTCTCTTTTTGTTACTCTCTCTGACTTTTTACAAAGCTACTTGCAACGTAACATTTTTTTTTGAAATCGACAAAAAAAGTCTAAACCAACACGCCAAGCGCCTGCAATTGCCCAAGAAGCTTTGACTGATATTGGCACCAGACAGTATTTATGCCACATGCTTTGGCCCCAGCGATATTGTCTTGTAAGTCATCGATAAATAAACATGTCTCTGGGCGTAAGTTATATTTTTCTAAAAGCGCCATGTATATTTTTTTCTCGGGCTTAAGCAACTGAACTTGATGAGAAATTACTTCTCCATCTATTTGTTTAAAAAAATTATCACGTGCTGATACCTGGCGATATATTTCTTTGGGAAAATTAGACAAAATATATATTTTGCACCCAGCTACTTTGACCTGTTCAAAAACGCTAAGCGCATGGGGATTGGGAACCAAGTAAGTATGTAAGATATTGGCAAAACGCACGCAGGTTTGCTTGTCATATTTTGCATCAAGCTTTTCTATAACATGGGTAAACGATAATAAGCCCCGGTCACAATCTTGCCAGAGTTGTGAATCAATAAGATCCTGATAAAGCGTGATCTGTTGTTGGTCGTGATCAAAAAAATCAGCTAAGATCTCTTGGGGCTTCCAGTTTAGCATCACCCCACCTAAATCAAAAATAATATTTTCGTACATGCATATACCTATCTATTTACTCACGTCTATTAACTCACGCCTATTTATTTATGCAACAATCTCTTTTAAAAAGACACCCCCAAAAATACCACGCGAAAATTATTAAAAAAGTCTCAATGGGCAAACGCATACGCGCATACCCGCCCGATAACGAGATAACAATAAACAAGCACATAAACGGGAGCACTTTACAGAAAACACACAAGAGTTCTGTCATATTGCTCTTAAAAAAGCACACAAAACTTAAGATCAGCATACTAACAAAACCAAGCAAGATAAACAAGAACAATGCTATCTCTGTGTAAATAACGATCTTGAGAAGATTATTTTCTGTCTGGGGTATTAAATAACGTTTGAATAACGACCATATCCCCCTGTCTTTTGCAAAATAATTAATTGCTTTGCGCCCAGACTCAAGATACAAAAGCTCTGCTGAATAAAGCGAGAAAGACGTTCTAAACATATCTGTAAACCAATTTTTGAGGGTAATAAACGGACGCTTGAGAAAATATTTTATCGCAATTTTTTCATGAACGTTACATGATTCTATTTCTGTTAAGCTGCGCCCAAGTGCGTGTTCTTTAGTATCTGTCACAAGCTCTACTTCTTTGCGTAAAATTTTACGGGCGTTATGGTATGTTGTATCGTGTACATGCATGGCAACTCGAGCTGCAGACAAATACAAAAAGTGCCCACCAGGTAGTGTATGAAAAAAAATCGCCCCTGCTAGCATATAATTGCGAATAAGCCAAAACGACACGGGGATAACCCAACCAAGAAACAATAAAAAGCTTTTTGTGATTTTTCGCTTTATCGATTTGCGTGAACATAATAAAAGCAGACATGAGATCACAAGAAGATAGTGCCCAACAGGACGAATAAGTGCAGCGACGCCTAAACATAAGCCTGCAAGAAATATTTTTTGCAGGTAATGCTTTGTTGGCCGCGCGCAGCGCTTTTCTAACCAATAGACATACGCTTGTTGTAGTTCTTGGCTAAACGCTTTTTCATAAAATTGCGCATGAGCGCTTGTCTCGTCTGTTAACTCAGGAAAAAATGGGGGCAAATCAAGACTTTTTGCCGTACATGCTTTTTCTGCCTCTTCTGAGGGAGACAAAGAATCAAGCGTTGTACAAAAAAAAACATGTAGGCCAGAAAAGAAAAAAATAAAAAAAAGTAACAAAAAAAATAAAAAAAGAGATTCTGTCATAAAAAAGCCCGAATATAAAACAAGCCCCACATGTATGGAGCTATATAAACTGGCGATGCGCGCAAGTATAAAATTACGCCGAAAAAGCGTGAGGCTTAGTAAAAAAATAAGTATCGGGATAAACGCCGCAAGAATAATCTGTGCCCATAAAACGTTCTTTGTGTTTACGCCAAATAACCTGTAAAAAAAACTCAAAAAAAAAGAGTAACCCGGCACACGATAAAAATTCGGCTTGTTATCTGTTATCGTTATTCCTTTGCCCTGAGCTATTTGCTTTGCAATAACATGATACGTATTGGAATCAACCTGCCAGTAATTTTTATTTTGGCTCAAATAAAAGTTAAAAACAAGCGCTCTGATTAAAAGAGAAAGACCAAAGAGTACAAGTAAAAAATACTTTTCTTTTTTTAGGCCGCCGACTATCGTTATCATAGATTCTCCCTCTTTTATATTTTTTTTAATCTTGATTGTAAACATAAAAAGAAGAAGAATCAATTTTACAGGCTAAACTCTGTTGACTTTTTAAAACATTCGATACGTTAAATCTTTAAAATCCCGAAGGGATTGTAGCAGAATAGCCCATTGCAAGGCGCGGAGCGCCGCGC
>CAZFHP010000105.1:0-2878 GCA_964519365.1 uncultured Pseudomonadota bacterium | reverse complement strand
TTATTATTGGCGCGCCCGGCAGGATTCGAACCTGCGACCCCCTGATTCGTAGTCATTATTTGAAGCAATTCATACGAGTGCACTCGTATTCACAAATAGTAACTGAAAGGCCTATTGATAAAGTTTTTGCATCGTTTTTTTAAATCTATATTTTCATTTCATATCATTCATTTTCACTTGATTAAACCTAAAAAGTGTGTAAAATGTGTGTAAATTTTTAAAGGTGTTATCAATGACCAGTAAAAAAATAAGTTGGGAAAAAGGGAATTTTCCAGGAATAAGATTTTATAAACATGACACACGAAAACATGGGATAAAATTTGACAGATATTTTTCTGGTTCATATCAAGTGAGAGGTAAAAGAAAATTCATTGGTTTTGGCTGGAGTTCTGAGGGATGGACAGAACAAAGTGTATGGAAGAAAATCAATGACTATAAACACAATTCAAAAAATGGGATTAAACCTACCACGTTAAAAGAAGAAATTGCATTAAAAGAGCACGAACAGGAAGAGTTGCAAAAAATTAAAGATCAGAAAGAAAAAGAAAACATAATTTTCAGTATCTTTTTTAAAGATGTATATGCACCAACAGCATTAAAGCATAAAAAACAGCATACTGTTCAAAATGAAATTAGTCTTTTTCATAACTGGCTTGATTCAGAAATTGGACACTTGCCATTTGACAAAATAAAGCCTTTTAATCTTGAAAAAATAAAAAAGAATATGCTTGATGCTGGCAGAGCACCGAGGAGTTTACAATATTGTTTTGCTGTATTCAGGCAAGTTTGGAATTATGCTCGGATGAATGACCTTATAAATGCAGATAGTCCAACAACAAAAGTAAAATTACCTAAAGTCGAAAATCAAAGATTAAGATTTTTGAGCCAGGAAGAAGCCACAAATCTATTAAATTTATTGAAATGTAAAAGTAAACAAGTCCATGATATGACTTTGTTATCGTTACATACTGGAGTAAGAGCAGGAGAAATATTTTCTTTGACTTGGGGTGTTGTAGATTTTAGAAATAGCTCTGTATTAATAAGAGATGCCAAAGGAAAAGCCAGGCATGTTTATTTAACAGTTGCCACTCAAAAAACGTTTCAAGATATGTATAATGGTCAAGCCGCTTCTGAACTTGTATTTAAGGATAAAAACGGCAAGCGAATAATAAAAACAAGCAAAACCTTTGGAAGAACTGTTAAAGAGCTTGGATTTAATAACGGTGTAACAGATAGGCGTGATAAAGTAACTTTTCATACTTGCCGCCACACTTTTGCAAGTTGGCATGTACAGAATGGTACAGATCTTTACACAGTAAAAGAATTACTTGGGCATTCAACCATACAGTTAACTGAACGCTACAGTCATTTAAAGCCTGATGGGCTGAAAAAAGCTGCTCGTCAGTTTGAAAAAAAGCTTAATATTGTTGTTCGGATCTAAAAAACAGTGAGTATAAATCATTCAAGAATAAGCAAATGCTTGGTTAGTTTGAATTGATTTCAATAATGAAGCATGTTTCCAATAAATCTTTAAACAAAAGTTTTCAGGAAAAGCACATGGTGAAAAGTAGATATTGGGGGAATTTATTATTAAGACAGATTGGAAAATATCAAAAACTGGAAAAAGTAGATAAAGAATTTAAAGCAGTTTTTCAAAATCTAAAAAATCAACTCCCACACATATTACCTGAATTTGTTTATGATATAGCTGACTCGGAGAATGTTATCTTACCGATGGGGAAACAGCATTATGATTTCATGAATCAAAAGCTTTGGCACACAGAAAAGGACTGCGTTTACGCACTCACAGGAATAGAAAAATTGGATAGTCTTGTTTTTTCAGAAGTAATATTCGATTTGTTAAACAAAAGAACCCCCATGCTTGCAACTTATTGGTGTGATTACCATTACACTAAAGAGCAAAACTTTAAAAGAAGAGCTCTTGAATATTTATTGTTGGAAATTAAGGAAATGATTTCAATTGGAATCATTAAGAAAGAAATAGAGCATATAAAGAATCCAATGAAAGAGGGTTTTTGTAAAATTTACCAAAATTCAATAAAATTTGATAGTATTTCATTCTATAAATGGGCTAACAAGAACTTTTATCCTATTCCAGATGAATTGAATTTTGAAAATAAGGATGATGTTGGTCAGTCTGTTGAAATTGATATTAATAAACAATGTAATAATTTGGAATCAATTCAGCAGAAAATAAGAAATGATGAGATTAAAGAACACAATTTAGAGAAAACAGTTAAATCTTTGATTCAAAGTATAAGACCAGAGGTTGACAATTTTTATGAATTGTTAAAACTGCATGTAAATAAAAGAAAATTAAAAACGTTAGATATAAATTATGAGCATGCCCTTGAAATATTCGAATCTAATAAAGACAAATTTAAAAATATTAATTCTGAAGATATTCATAAAAAACACTTTGGTTCTGAAAAGCCTTATCGTGAAATTAAAGGGGGTATAATGAGAAATATATTAATCAGAAAATATCCTCAAGCAAAAGCCCACACTAATAGAATAAATTTGAGTGCTCAAGCTTTATACTCTTTGTCAAACGACTTAAAAAAGTCCTAATTAATTAGTTCGATCATAGTCCAGTATTAGGTGCGCAAACCTTTTAATTTTCATGTATTTTCATTGTTAACATTAGTTAACAACAAAATACATGGAGGTTAAAAATGAAGAACGTACAAAACAAGCCAGATTTTTCACAAATTATTAAAAACAATCCATCCGGTTACATCCTCAGAACAAACTTATCTGAAAAAACAGGTGGGTTATTGCATGGAAGAACTATGGCAAACCTTGATTCCACGGGTGAAGGTATACCAGGTAGAATTTCAATCGGGCGTAAAGTCGC
>CAZFHP010000104.1:0-3056 GCA_964519365.1 uncultured Pseudomonadota bacterium | reverse complement strand
TGATATTAGATGCGCTGCCGCCAAGTATAATTTGTTGTTCTACTTCAGACCAAATGCGATAATCACGGACGTCGCGTACGCCAATTAAACAAATTGATTGAGGAAACATTTTTGGTCTGTTTTTATATCCAGATCTTAATTGTCGTAGTGTTGATATAAGTGTATCACCGATAAGAGAATCTATTTCATCGATAAATAAAATAATGGGCTTAGAACTTTTTGCGGCCCATTTTTGAAGAAATGTTTTTAAGCTGGTTCCAAAGTCTGTTTCAGTGCGTTTTCTTGTTTCTTCGATTGAATCAAAGAGAGTTGTTTCATTAGGAATATATACTTGAGCATGTGATTCAAATGTGCTTAAAAGTGTATACATGGCGTCTTTAATATTGCCTCTATGAGCTTGGGCTGTTTCAACGTTTACATAGAGAGCTATGTATTGATCTTCTTGATTAATTTTTTTAATAAATTCGCTTACAGCTGTTGTTTTGCCCGTTTGTCGTGGGGCATGCAAAATAAAATATTTTTCTTGTGTTATAAGCATACGCAGTTCTTGTTCATTAAGCTTGCTTGGCAGAAAGTAATGTTTTTCTGGGTTTACGGGCCCAGCTGTATTAAAAAACTTCATAAGTTCTCCTAGAACGCAAACGTTTACGATGTAATATGATCCCAGTATACCATATCCCAGTAAAATTGTCGTTATGCGCTAAAAGCTCTTTTCTGTAGTGATTATGCCCCCCCCATCAGAAAATTACTTTTCGAAAATCTTGCTTTTTTTGTCATGATCTGAAAAAATAAAACAATCTAGCGTCAAGCTAGTTGTGAGAAAATACAGGGAGTTTTAATGTATCATATGAAAGGTGAGGTATAATGAAGTTCAAAGGTTTCTTATGGTGTATTTCTCTGTATGATATTACATGTTTGTTTCTTTTTACTTTTTTGGGGCTTGTTTATAGCGAAGCACAAGCAGGTTTTCAGGGCATTGATGGAACGTCGAGTGTTGCATGGAAAGATACGCGCGTTCTTTTTGATACAAATGATTCTGCTCAAGGTTTTGTAAAGTTTCGAGATGGTTTTGTTGTTGACCATGGTTGGACAACGTCGCTTGACATTACTAAGTCAATTGGTGGAGTTATTGATACGGGGCCGGGAGGAATAAACGTTGGAGCAACGGGGGCTATAAGACTAGCGGGGCCAATTGTGTTGGATCCACAAGCAACGATTCCACACGGGGCAATGTTATATGGCGATGGAAATACGATTCACTTCGATGGGCCATTTGCTTTGCCACAAAACAAACGCTTGCGTATTATGTCTGACACAGTACTTGATGGGCGCGGCAACACATTTACGTTTGGTCATGATGCTCAAATAATAATTGATCACGGGGTTACCGTGACGCTTAAAAACATGACGATTAAGAATACGCGCAATGGATATTTCAAACAAATCTTTACGCCATTAGGTCCTACGTCAGAAGTAGCGCTTCAAGACGTTGAGTTAAATTTGTGTGACGATGTTTATTTCAAACTCGGCAAATTATTTATTCACGATGATGTTGTCGTAACTGGTACGCCTACGTTTATGTATCGTTCTGACAAACCCGTATATATCGACAAACATGCATCTTTTATTTTTGATAACGGTTCGCATTTTAATTATAACCCAACGACTGATGATGAAAACTTAGTTCACATGCTTGACGACAGTTCAAGCATGTTTTTTAACGGTTCATGGCTCGAGTCGTTTGGTACCCCGTTACGCTTAACGACGGGTATGTTGTGTTTTGATAATGACGTTACGTTGAGTAGCAAAATTGAGCGTCCAATTTATTGGATAGGAGCGGATACGTATGTGCTTAGGCCTATAAATGAAACCGTCTTGGATTTGAAAAAATATGTTAGCGGGATAGGCATTAATGCAATTAGTTGGCATCCGAATGGAAGATATTTGGCTGTAGGGAGATCTTCTTTTTCAGGTAATAATCAGGTATATGTTTATGAATTTACAGGATCAGATCTTTTAAATATTGGGGTTTTTACAGGTGATAATAATGCATTTGCGAATTCAGTTGCATGGAGTCCTGATGGAAATTATTTGGCTGTTGGTTTTTGGGAAGGGGGAATTAGTAACCCAGCGAAAGCAGTCCATGTTTATCAGTTTACAGGATCAAGTCTTAATAGCATTGGGGCAGTTGCGAGTAGTGTAAATGATAAAGGGGCTTATTCGGTTGATTGGAGCCCTGATGGTGCGTATTTAGCTGTAGGATTTAGTGAAGATACTGGTGATGATGAGGTTCATGTTTATCGATTTACTGGTTCGAGTCTTGATAGTATTGGAGTGACTGCCAGCAGTGCTAATGGTGAAGCTGCTCGATCGGTTGATTGGAGCCCTGATGGGGGTTATTTGGCGGTTGCGTTTTGGGAGGATTCTGGAGACGATGAAGTGCATGTTTATCGCTTTGCGGGATCAAGCCTTGATAGTATTGGGGCGGTTGCTAGTAGTATAAGTGGTGAAGGAGCACGATCGGTTAGTTGGAGTCCTGATGGAACATATTTAGCGGTAGGTTTTACTAAAGATACAAGTGATAATGAAGTTCAGGTTTATCGGTTTACGGGAAGAAGTCTTGTTCAAACAGGAGCTGTTGTTAACGATACTACTGGATACGGGATTCCTCAGCTTAGTTGGAGTCCAGATGGTGCTTATTTGGCCGTTGGATTTTTTTGGCATGACGGTGATTATCATGGAAATGTTCGAATTTATAGGTTTTCAGGTCATGCATTACAAGAAGTAGGTTCGATTGCTGATGCTGGTGGTTATTTTAATGCTGTTGGATGGTCTCCAGGTGGGGCGTATTTTGCCGCAGGATTTTCTTCTGAGGCAACAAATGAGTTACAAGTGTATTCTTTTGATGGGAGTGATAAGCATGTATTTTTTAGAAGTACATTATTAGACAAATATGATGATTCAGTATCATTGGATTTGAAAAAATATGTTAGCGGGACAAGCATTAATGCAATTAGTTGGCATCCGAATGGAAGATATTTGGCTGTAGGGAGATC
>CAZFHP010000103.1:0-3090 GCA_964519365.1 uncultured Pseudomonadota bacterium | reverse complement strand
CCTTCGATACGCATAAGAATGCTACTTCCCCCTACGCTAAAGCTTCGGAGGACAGGCAGGATGAGCGGGCTACTCAGAGCCTGTCCCGGACTTGATCCGGGAACGAGCGGGAGCTTCCAGGGCGTGTTTACATATAATTTTTGCAAATCAATATTCTGTGTTAACATGTATTCTTGGGATTACAAGCCGTTATTAAAACCATAGGGGCTAAAAGCATGAGTTATGATTTTAAGACTATCGAAGAAAAGTGGCGCCAAAGTTGGCGTAAAAACCCGTATTTTAAAACACGAGATATTCGTAAAAAAGAGAAAAAGTTTTATTGCCTTGATATGTTTCCCTATCCATCAGGCTCAGGCATTCACGTAGGACACTGGAAAGGCTATGTTTTTTCTGATGTCTATGCGCGTATAAAATTACTCGAGGGTTATAACGTCTTGCATCCGATGGGGTGGGATGCCTTTGGGCTTCCAGCAGAAAACGATGCGATCAAGAAAGCTATTCATCCAAAAGAAAGCACAAACAAAAATATCGAGAATTTCAAACGCCAGCTTGAATATATCGGCGCAATATACGATTGGGAAAAAGAAGTAAATACAACAGATCCTGATTATTATAAATGGACCCAATGGATATTTCTCAAAATGTTTGAAGCGGGATTAGCATACGAAGATACGATGCCCATAAACTGGTGCCCAAAGTGCCTAACAGGGCTTGCTAACGAAGAGGTCGTCAATAATGCCTGTGAGCGCTGTGGGTCTCTTGTTGAGCAAAAAGCTATACGCCAATGGGTATTACGTATTACCAAGTACGCTGAAAAATTACTGTCTGGTCTTGATGATCTTGACTGGGCTGAAAAAGTAAAGCTCATGCAAAAAAATTGGATCGGCAAAAGCGAAGGTGCGCACGTTACATTTGTATCAGACAACGGGATAGAGTTGCCTATCTTTACAACGCGACCAGATACGCTTTTCGGCGCAACGTTTATGGTTATGGCGCCAGATCACGAGCTTGTTCAAAAAATTATTACGCCCGAGCAACAAGAAGAAGTACGTGTGTATCAGCAAGAAGTATCACACATGAGTGAGCTTGACAGAATAGCTGAAACAAAAGACAAAACAGGTGTCTTTACCGGGCGTTATGCGATTAACCCCGTGAGCAACCAAAAGATCCCCGTGTACTTAGCCAGCTATGTGCTTAAGCACTATGGCACAGGTATTATTATGGCTGTTCCAGCTCATGACCAACGAGACTTTGAGTTTGCCAAAAAATATAAGATCGAGATTCTCGAAGTTATTTCGTCTGTTCCCGATACGCTTGCTGGAGAAAATACAGACGGGACCGTTTGTGCCAACACGATAACAAGTGCTTGTGATACGACACCCGTTTCTCGAGACGAAACAGGTGCGCTTACGTGTGCATATATTGGCGATGGCGTACTGATAAACTCAGGCGAGTTTAATAACTTAGACGCCAAAACAGACGGGTTTAATAAAATTATCGACATGCTTGAAAAGCAAAAGAAAGCATATCGTCAAACGACCTATAAATTACGTGACTGGATATTTTCACGCCAACGATATTGGGGCGAGCCCATCCCACTTATTCACTGTGAAGTTTGTGGCGTTGTTCCTGTGCCTGAAGATCAATTACCTGTTATACTTCCTGACGTAGAGCAATACGAACCAACAGGAACCGGTGAGTCGCCTTTGGCAGCTATCGATAGCTGGGTGAACACACCGTGTCCGCAGTGTAACGTTCCTGCTAAGCGTGAAACGAATACCATGCCCCAATGGGCAGGGTCGTGCTGGTATTTCTTGCGTTACCCAAACCCAAAGCTCAAAAACAAAGCATTTCTAGAAGACGACATGAAGTACTGGCTCCCCGTTGATTTTTATGTCGGTGGTATAGAACACGCAATCTTACACTTACTCTATGCTCGTTTTTACGTCAAAGTCTTATACGACCTTGGGCATTTGCCGTTCGACGAGCCGTTCAAGAAACTCTTTAATCAGGGCATGGTCTGCATGAAGTCGTCAAGTGGGCGTGTCGAAAAAATGTCCAAATCAAAAGGCAACGTTGTTAACCCAGACGACATCGTTGAACAATTTGGGTCAGACGCTTTGCGTATGTACATGCTCTTTATGGGCCCCCCAGAGTTAGATACAGAATGGCAATCAGATTCTATTAAAGGCGTGCATAATTTTATTAATCGCCTGTGGGAGTTCTTGAATAACCCAGAAAATATTTTGCCAGCAGGTCAGAAAACAGACGACGTTTCACTTAAGCGCTTTCACAGATTCTTAAAAGACTATCAAGATCGTTTAAACGATTTTAAAGTTAACACAGCCGTTTCGTCTATTATGGAATACTTAAACGACCTAACAGCTCAAAAACTCAAACTCGATCATGATTTACTCGAGCAACTTCTGACAGCACTTTCTATCATGATTCCACACATAACAAGCGAGCTGCTAGAAAAACTTTTAAGCAAGTCTTTAGAAACATGCCCTTGGCCTACATATAATTCTCAGCTTGCAGAAGTAAACGAGATCGAATTTGCGATTCAAGTTAATGGCAAACTTCGTGGGACTATTATGGGACAAAAGGGCGCAAGTCAAACAGACATCGAGCCTCAAGCCCGAGAGATTATCGTCAAGTGGCTTGATGGCAAACAGATCATCAAAGTAATCTTTGTGCCGAATCGTTTGATAAGTTTTGTTGTGAAGTAGCCGGTTTTTGATCCATACGTTCCGCTCACCCTGAGTAGCATTCTTATGCGTATCGAAGGGTCACTCTGAGTTTGCCGATTTTTTCTTGTCTGAACCAGGATTGGCCAGGAGAAGAGGGATTAAGAGGATTCTTTGTGTGTAATATTGAGTAACAAGAAAATGTTTTTTTGTTGTTCTATGCCTTGTCATCAGAATCCTCTTAATCCCTCTTCTCCTGGCCAATCTTGGTTCAGACAAGAAAAACAATGTCAATAACAAACCCCACATCGCAGCTCGGGGGCTAATTTTTAAAACGTACCGCCCAGACGATCTTGGGGGGGGGGGGGGGGGGGGGGGGGGGGGGGGGGGGGGGGGGGGGGGG
>CAZFHP010000102.1:0-3333 GCA_964519365.1 uncultured Pseudomonadota bacterium | reverse complement strand
CAACTCAAAGTCTCCATCGAATTCAATCGTATACCCACGACCATCGATAATGGCACCGTTTGGCATCGTAGCACTTGACTCAAGAACAATTGGACGCATTAAGCGCATTTCCCCCGTTGCCCCGACACTTGTCCCTCCGGGCCCCGCATTAATCACGCCACCAATTGGCTTGGTAATATCAAGAGTTACGGTAACACCGGTATCAACAACAAAGCCGTCACGAAATTTAACAAAGCCTTTGGCAGAATCAGGAGTTCCTGTTATTGTTGTATCAAAAAGCACGCGAACATCTTCCCATTGGATCGTACTGGTACCATCAATATTTTGATATATCGCTTGAAGATTTGTGCTAGAAAAAAGCATGAACATGAAAAAGAATACACACATCCCATTGAATGGGATGACGGATTGCAAGAGTTTCATTCTACTGGGACCTTTCATAAAAAACTAAACTTCACTACAACTCATGCCCCAACCCCCTTCCTTCATAAGATGAGTTTCTCACAAGGGGGAAAAAAATCAAGATTTTATATCACATGTATCTTGATATAGAACCAATCAATATTTTTTGTAAAAATAATGGTATTCCCCCTGTTATTATCAATGCTTGATTCTTAATACAGACATGTATAGCCTAGAAACATAATAAAAAATACAAGCGATAAAAAATATCGAGATAGCTTACGAGATAGATTTATGGGGTACGTAATGCGCGTTAAAAAAATTTATAAAAAATTTCTTTTCTTTCTTTCGATTGTTATACTACTTGCAGGAGCAAGTGTCATAACGTACAAAAAATTTTTCAAAAAAAAGCCACAAAAACTTTTTACAACGGGATATCCTGAAAAACGGGATATCTCACACGCTGTCAGTGCCTCAGGGGTCTTAGAAATCAAAGATTTAATTAAAGTTGGCAGTAACGTCTCTGGTACCGCAAAGTTTGTGTATGTCGATGAAGATGACGTCGTAAAACAAGGGCAACTGCTTGCAGAGATAGACCCGGGAACAGGAGAAACTGATTTTCAACAAGCCCTTTGGCTATACGAACGTGTACAAAAAGAATACGCGTATCTTAAAAAGAATTTTGAACGACAAAAGCAATTGTATCACGCACAACAAATCTCCCAAGATAATTTTGAAAAAATCGCAACAGAATATGAAACAAAAGAACTTGAAGTTAAAATAGCAAAAGCCAGACTCGAAAAAGAACAGTTAATTTTAAGCAATCGTAAGATTGTAGCCCCTGGCAATGGGCTTATCACAAAAGTAAATATTTTCAAAGGTGGCGGAGTAAGCGCATCAAACGTCGCTGTATCTTCTGGCGCGCTCTTTGAAGTAGCTCCTGATATCACGCAAATGGAAGCAAAACTCGATATCGATGAAAGTGATATTGGGTTTATAAAACCAAAGCTTCCCGTAAAATTTTCTGTCAGCACATATCCCGATATGTACATTCGCACGAGTATAAAATCGATAAGCTTTTCACCATCAAAGGGAAAGTCTGGTTCTAATGGCGCCCTTTTTTATAAAGCAACCCTTGATATCGAAAACAAAGACAAAAAGTTCCGGCCGGGGATGGCAATTCATGCCAAAATAAAAGTTGCAAAAGCAAAAAACGCTTTGAGCATCAAAGGGCTTATTTTTCAAATAAACGACAAAACGCTTAAACAAATTGCTGAAAAAATAAACTATGGGTATAAAGCTATTGAGAAAAAAGATCGCAAAGATTTCTTAGCAAAACATAAGCAAGATCGTGTAAAATTCATCTGGGTTTTAGAAAACAAAACGTTTATTCAAAAGACTGTCGTTTTAGGCGTAACAGACGACGATTACTTTGAAATAAAGTCTGGCATAACAGAAAAAGATGTAATCGTCACTGGCGTTATTGAAGAAGATGAGATGGCAAAAATTTATAAGAAATTTTTTAGCGGGCCATTATGATAAACGGACAGGCCAGCCCTAAGTAAAGTCGAAGGGACGAACGGAAAAAGCCATGAACAATATTATTTTGATTCGCAGCGCGCTGCGATCATTACAGCATCACAAGGGCAGATCGTTATTAACTATGCTTGGAATTATTGTAGGCATCGCTGCTATTATTGCAACCCTGGCTATCGGCTATGGTGCTGAGAAAAAAATGCGCGATAATATTCTTGCACGCGGAAATAAAAGTATCAGCATGTGGCAAGGTCGGTTTGGAGAAGAAGGAGCAAGTAAGTCAACAAAAAGAAAGCCGCCCAAAAGACTTCGTCTTGAGGACATTGAAAGCCTCAAGCAACAATGCCCTGATATTTACAAAATATCACCGTTTCTATGGAACCAAGGAGTCATTGAATTTCAAGGCACAAATCTAAAAACACGCATTAAAGGGGGAAACAAAGACTTTCTTTTTATTCTTGGCCGAAAAATAAAACGAGGCACATTCTTTTCAGAGCATCAGGCACAAAAGGGATCGCGCGTTATTATCATAGGAGAAAAAGTAGCACAAGAACTTTTCAAAACACAAAATCCTATTGGGCAAACTGTAAAAGTAAAAGGAATACCCTTCACAGTTATCGGAATCGTAGATACTGCACAATCTTTTTTGCGCAGCTTTCGTGATCCTAATTTAGACACGTTTGTGCCGTTTAGAACGGCGAAAAAATATTTTAACAAATCAACCAGCACAACCGTCCATTCAATCGAAATCTCAACACGGACATATGATGTTATGCCCAAGCTTGTTAGACAAATCAAATTAATCATGCGTGCCCGGCACAATCTTGATCAAGAAGATCTTAATGATTTTACTGTAATCGATCAAAAATCTGAGCTTGACGCAGCCAAAGCATCGTCGAGTATATTTAACTTGTTCTTGCTGATCGTTGCTTCGATATCATTACTTGTCGGAGGCATAGGCGTTATGAATATTATGCTTGTCTCTGTTACGGAACGAACAAAAGAAATAGGCATTCGCATGGCCCTGGGCGCTTATCGTCGAACTATTTTAAAACAGTTTTTAATCGAATCTGTCACGCTGTGTTCAATCGGGGGATTTCTTGGAATAATCGTGGGTGTTATAGCACCTCATGTTGCGCATTATTTTGCAAAGTTTCCAGTTGTTATTAAGCCACAAGCGATTATTATCGCTGTTATCACGATCTTGCTGATCGGGATTTTATTTGGGTATTACCCTGCTCGCAAAGCTGCAAATTTAAATCCCGTGCAAGCGCTGACAGAGCAGTAGGTTTTGTTTTTCCAATATTCGCCCACAGCTACGGGGAAGAGCGATCGAATGCCTTAAATAGATCGATATGATCCCTGATCAATGGGCTACTTTCCTACGCCCTACGG
>CAZFHP010000101.1:0-3468 GCA_964519365.1 uncultured Pseudomonadota bacterium | reverse complement strand
AAAGCGTGTTCATGGCGTCAATACTTTTTTGGTGGAAGAGCATGTTGGCAATTAAAACCGTTTCTTCGTGCTCGTCGTTAATATGAATCGATTCATGTTTGTTCCAGCATGACCAGCGAATTCTGAGCTTACAATCACGCATTTTTCTATGGCTTGCGCATTCCCACAAAAGAACATGTATTTTTTTGTCTGGGCCAATTGTTCCAAAGCGTTTTCGTGTTCGTTCCCATATGTGTTTTGGCAGGTCTAACCAGTTTTCAAAAACGTAGAGCTGTGTAAGAGCATTAAGAGGGCCTTTAGCTTTGAGGGTGACATCTTTGCTGTAAACAATTTTGCCATTTTGAGCTAATTGCTGAAGGGCTCTTTTGTCAGCCCAGTGAGTTTTGTAAAATGTGATGGGGAAGAATACGACGATGTACGAGTTTTTTTTGAGCTTGGCATATTCTATCGCCATTGCATCAAGATATTTTTGAGCAAGCCCTTTTTGTTTAAGCGCGTCAGCACTTATAAAATCAGGGCTATTATGTGCTTGGGTAAAAGCTTCTTCAAACTCTTGAGTCCATGAACCATTAATGCCCAGTTCTTTGTGCTTGTCGATAATATAGTTTCCACAGGCACTAAACGTTTGAGGGGTTAGTTTATGCGTATAATCGCTAGGTGCTTGAGAAAAACTTTGAGAGAAGTTTTGTGCGAAAAAAGACAAAGTTATAAGTACATATGTGTTTGTGATTCGAAACGTTTTCATGAGTCCCCCTTTAAAATTAGACGTTGTTTTACGATTGATACTAATTTAAAGATAACACGAAGCGTTTCTATTTGTAAGTTATTTTAGGCGCAAATAGAAATTGTATGAAGGGTGGGGGGGGGTTGTTTTGTTTACGTTAGATTATTGCTTTTATATCGTACGTTGCGATATTATAAGTTTATATTTGAATTTTAATATTTGTTTCGGGGGGGCTAGTTATGAGAAAAAGTATACTTTGGATATATTTTGTTTGTTTGTCTTTGGTCTTCAAGAGTGTTTTTGCACAGTCAGGAGATGTAATAGATACGTTAGATACGTTGACTGCTAAAAAATTTGGCGTAATGGCGCCTTATATTTTGGACAAATATCGTGAATTGCATATTAGCTGTTCATGGGGAGAAAAGTTATATGCAGCTTATAAAAACATACAACATAAGCTTACACAGAGTGATTCTCTTAGTTCATCTGTTTTACAGGAGCATGGGTTAGAGAGAAAATATCTTGATGCTATGGCTTTACAGTATACACGGCTAAAAGAAAGCACTCGAATGGTTGTTTTGTTTCCAGTTGATCGTCACAAGAAAGACATGATACTAGATATTTTACGGAATTCTGGCGAAATTGTGTATGAAAAAGAAGTAGCCCTGACACGTGAAGGCCCGCTTTCTGCTGTTAAGCATTTATATTGTTCGCGCCCAGAGCTTATTGGAAATTGGGAAAATGATTTTTTGGGGGCGCGTGATATTGTTCAAACGCGCTTTGTCCCAGATTCTAATTCTTCACGTATTATTACCTGTTTTTTATGGGATAAATACAGCGAGAATAATAAAGAAAATAAACAAGAAGCCCAAGATATTCTTCAAGATATTTATGTAAGCAGTGATCGAAAAGAAACGTTAATTTCTGCTCGTATGTTGTTTAATCAAAATAGCATTGATTTTATCAATAAAGCCCGCCCAAAAAATTATGCAACGTTTAAACAATTATTTACTATGTATACACAATGGATTTCAGATTATGATATTAACGAAGAATACCTATGTTTAGACACGAGCAGTATTTTGTCTGCCTATGGTATGCGTGATTGTGGAGACTTTGATTGTTTGCATTATGGTTGCTATTCAAAAGATATATTGAAAACGAGGCCGTGGCAGATTGATTGTCATAATCATATGCAAAGTTTGTATTCAAAAAAGTTTGATGACATGATTTTTAATCCACAGTATCACTTTTATTATCAGGGCCAAAAGTTTTTGACGTTACAGATTGTTAGAGAACTAAAACGAAGACGGGGCATGAGGAAAGATTGGTCTGATGTTCGGTTGATTGATAGATTTTTGAGGGATAACCGTGTATATAAAAACGTTATAGCCCCATGTTTTAAGCAAAAGGGCCTTGTGCAAGAAAATATGCTCACGTATTTTTTACGAGACAGAGCTCAGGAGTATTTGCTCGAGCATTTGTCAAAAAATAACCAAGAAGTCTCTCAAAACACACATAGTGTTACACCAGACGAGCTTATTATTGAGTTAGAAAACAAGATTCCAGAATTTTTGTACGATTATAGTAAGCTCTGGAACGTTAGGTCAAGCTTAGTTGCTCAGCGGGACGTATTAACAGAAAGTGTTATTGAGTCAGTGTATCCCGGACAACAGTATAATCAGGTTATTGGTAAAGGGGGGCATGGAGAAATATGGGGTTCGTTAACGCATAATCTTGTCATCAAAGTGAACAATAATATTAAGGGCTTTATGACGGGTGCTTCTTTGTGTAAAAAAGAGTTTGATGATCAGAATGTTCTTTATCAAACGTTATTGAAGTATGATCCTGATAAAACGTTTAGCAAGCGGGCGTGTTTTTTAAAGCCAGAGAAATTTGATGTGATCACAAAAAATCATAGGAAGTTTTGTTTGTTTGCTATGGAGCGTTTATATCCATTAGACACGCATATTATTGAGTCTCGTTTATGGCATCGATCACATATGGAAAACATAGGGTCGTATCCAAAAGCGGGATATGATATCGCACCGTTTAAACGATATGGCTATCAAGAAATAGAACAGCTTGTCAGTCGATACCCCCGTATAAATCATGAACGAACAAACATGGAGCAGCTTTGTTATGACTTAGGGCGTTTATTGGCGATTATGAGTTTGAAAGTAAAGTTTGACGGGGAAGACACTGAGGTTTGGATTGGCCGGGGTGTCGATAAAGCGTTTCCGTATCGTATTGTACTCTTAGATTTTAGCAGAGTTGTACATATCAGTTGGTATTTTAGCCGAGGCAATAAAAATTTATTTGTCCGTGATGTCTTGCGAACGATTAGACGTTACCAGCATTATCCTCATCCAACGTCACATGGGTACAAATTTTTTCGCCAAGGGTACGTTGATTTTGCTTATGTGCTTGATAAAGAACGTGGGGGGGCTTTTTATGTAGCCTTTGCGAACAAACTATTTGATGCATATGAGCACAATCCGAAGCATCGTAGGTAAACTACTGTGACATCCTTACGGTAATGAATTACCGTGCATCCTGAATTTCAGGAACCGGTTCCTGCTTCACAGAACCAACTTGTTTTTTCTTGAAAGAAAAAACAGCGGTCGTTTTCTCCACAGGCTTAACTTTGGACATGTCCTGTCCTAGTTTTATTATATTTTTTGCTGCGTTTACGAATCTTTTGCGCAGAAAGCCCACTCTACAGCTTTAGCTGTGGGATGAAT
>CAZFHP010000100.1:0-3492 GCA_964519365.1 uncultured Pseudomonadota bacterium | reverse complement strand
TGCTGGTGCATCTGCTGCTGGTGCGTCTGCTGCTGGTGCGTCTGCTGCTGGTGCTGCTTTCTCTTTACCTTTTCTACCCCAAACAAGGTAACCAACTAACATACCTGTACCTGCGAACAAAAGAGCTCCGGCAACGATGGTAACAATTTTAACAATTTTTCTGTTGTTTCTTAAAGAAAGATGTGCAGATGTTACGTTAGCAACAGCTTCATCAAAACTGCAGCCGTCTGCAACCTGAGCAACAACTTCTTTAACCATTGCTTGTTCTGCAGCTGTACACTGCGCATAAAGCTTTACAACTTCTTTATCTTTTTTCGTCAAATTATCATTTGCATTTACATTGCAAGTAGCTAATGCTAAAGGTAATGCTAAAATAAGTAGTTTTTTCATTTATGAAAACTCCTATAAAAACCAATTAAAAATAATAACACATCGACCCAACTATGACCCAACATAAAAAATCTAAAATAAAAATCACATTAAACTGTGATCATCACCAACCAACAAAATTGTCTAAACGATCACCTCTCTTTCTATGGAATTCTTTATCAAGCTTTCTATCAAGATTAATCTCTAAATTAGAGCAAGCATGACCGACATTAAAAAAAAGTCAACTTGCAACCAACTAGAAAATAAAACGCTCTATTTAATTTGTCACTTTTCCCAAATTAAACCATACGCATAATGTAACCCAATTCTCACATATTGCAAGAGGGATAACACAGAAAAAAACGCCAAAGCCACAAGTAATGCGCGATATGTCCTTGCTGGAGCCCAACCAAAAAAGTAACAAACAAACAACCACGATATAAAAAGAAGCTGAAAAAAGGTTGTCAATTTTCCCAAAATAGACGGCTGAACCCTAAAATGGGCACGTGTTCGCAAAAGAATATACCCCCCGCACAAAATAATTAACTCTCTGACAAAGATAAGTGTGAAAAACCAAACAGGAATGCTAAATGACGGAGAATGCAAAAAAGCCAATGCACCAAAACATGCAAGCAACAAAAACTTGTCTGCTATTGGATCAAGCATTGCTCCTAAATGTGTTTGCTCATGAAGTAATCGAGCACAATACCCATCAAGAACATCTGAGAACGATGCTATTACAAATAGCATAAAAGCTCCTGCCCACTGATGTCTTAAAATCATCAAAACTATTATTGGTGTTAAGATAATTCTGGTTAGCGTCAAAATATTAGAAAGCGTAAGCCAACGCTTGTCTTGATAAATCTCTGAATAAACAGAACGAATCTTCTTCATGAAACAATCTTTAAATAATTTTTAAATAATTTTTTCAAAACCTTCTTTTTTCCCTGCTAATTGGCCCATAAGCTTAATCCGCCAACCATCACTCATACACGCTTTAACCCGATTATAATCAGATTTAAATTCAGAATCAACTTCTGTCAAACGTTTTAACTGGCCCGAAATTTTAACGAACGGGTCAATCCCACGAAATTTTTTATGCACATGACAATCAAAGTCTTCATGTTTATCGCATACTTTAAAAAGACTTTTATAATCAATCGCATAACCAATAGCATCTTTTATTGTTTGATCATCACAAGATAATAATCTATCCCAGAGAACACGATCTGTCGAAAAGTGCACATCGTCCATAGTTATAACCCCAGAATCACATGCACACGTTAATGCATGCGCAACCCAAGAATAAATAAAGAAACTCGCTGGCGATCCCCAAACGTGCTCCGTTAAAAACAACGATAAATTTGCAAACTTCTTTGCTATTTCTAGGGTTTTGAAGAACCAGCAATTATTTTCAAAAACTAAGTCTTGTATTATCTTTTTTATATCGTCGTGCGTAATAAGACCTTCTATTAAACCCCCTTTTAAATTATATTCAAGCCTATCAGCACAAATATCAGGATATGCTTGTTCAAGCAAAATAAAATCGTCTCGTTCTGGTAAGACATCTGCTAGAATAATTTTATGTTTTTCAAGAATAGCGTTTACGCTACATTCTTTTAAATACCATGCATGAATATTATCCTGATATGCCTCATCAATACTTTGTTGCTTAAACATATGGTCTGCAACGTGAGAAAAAACAGTGTGAGAAACATCATGCAAGAGACCTGCGATCTGTTCTTCTAAGCAAGCCCCATATTTTCTCAATAATGCCCATACGCCAACAGAGTGGTCATAACGCGTATATTTTCGTTCAGGCAAACTCTCTTCACATATGTAATAATACGGCCCGTATTGATTAATCTCTTTTAATCTCTGCATCGCTTTGCAATCAAAAAGATCTAATAGCACCGGCTCTTGAACATCAAAGTTCCCATATAGTGTTTGTATTTCCCGACACGAGATATTTTCACAAAAGCCAAAAAATATAATAAAAGCAAATATATATTTTATCGCAAAGCTATTCTTCACAAACAAACCCTTTAAGCTCCCTGTTTTGGAAAAGCAAACTTTTTCCCAGCTAATGGACCAAGCAATCTAATTCGCCAACCACTTTTCATAAGTTTTTTCGCCTCATAATACTTATACTTAAATACATGATTTATACTGGACAACCTGACTAAAGCCTCGCTTGAAAGAACTAACGGATCTATCCCGCGAAACTTTGGACGGAAGCGATATATATCAGGCCCATGTTTTACTGATGAAAGTATCTCATAACAACGCTTATAGTTCAAAACACTATCAATAAGCGGTTTAATAACATCATCTCGCGTCCTACAAAGTCGACCCCATATGCGATCATCAGTAGAATCATGTATCTCTTTTTTATTTACAAGCTTAATCGACTTAGCTTGCTTTAATGCTTCTGCCGCCAAAAAATACGTTAGAAAGTTGCCTGGAGAACCCCATTCATATAACGTCATATCCAAGGCAATATTCGCAAAGACAAGCGCAATCCCCGCTGTACGAAAAAACCAATAACCTCTAGCCGTATCCTCATCATAAACATAAACAAGATCATCGAGAATCATCGTTATTAATTCTTTAGACGCAAATCCTGCAAGCAAAGCACCATGTAAAATAGACTCAAGCCTATCAGCACAAATATCAGGATAACTCTGTTTAAGCAAAAAGCCTTTTTTTACAAGAACATCGTCAAGAGTAAACCCATACGAGCTAAGAATATCACCGACACCCCCTCGTCTCAAAACATCTTTATGAATCGTATCTTGATATGCCCCTTTTTGATGATCATACTTATACACAAAATCCGTAACATGAGAAAATACAGTATGCGATGCATCGTGTAATAATGCCGAAACTTGTTCTTGCATGCCTCCACCAAATCGTCGAACAAGCGCCCAAACGCCTATACTATGATCAAAACGAGTATAACCAATTACGATGTATTTTTTAATATATCTATAATCAGGTCTAATGATCAAATCTAATACATGAGCTATTGTACCTGAGTTACTAACATTAAATCTTGCAACAGCAACTATTCCTTTTTCATCTTCTACTATCACACAAGTCTTATATGTAACGTGCTTATTT
>CAZFHP010000099.1:0-3530 GCA_964519365.1 uncultured Pseudomonadota bacterium | reverse complement strand
AGTAGAACAACAAATTATACTTGGCGGCAGCGCATTTAATATCAAAGCAAAGTCTTTACGCTTAAGTGATTTCACAAAAGAAGACGTACAAAAACTTTACGAACAACATACACACGAAACAGGGCAACAATTCACCCCAGAAACCGTCACCTATGCATTTGAGCAAACACAAGGGCAACCGTGGCTTGTCAATGCTCTGGCATATGAAGCGTGCTTTGAAGATGTAAAAGATCACACAAAAACTATTACCAAAGAAGACCTTGAACGTGCTCGCGAAACATTAATTAAACGACGCGATACACATCTTGATGTACTTATCGACAGGTTAAAAGAAGATCGTGTACGAAAAATAATCGATGCAATCATCAAGGGAAAAGATACTTCTCTTGATGTTCCAACTGATGACATCCAATATGTCATTGACCTTGGATTAATCAAAAAGAAAAACAAAGATCTTGTTATCGCAAACCCCATCTATCAAGAAGTTCTACCACGTGAATTAACCTACGTAACCCAACTAACCCTTCCACAACAAACCGTTTGGTACCAAAAACCTAATGGATCTCTTGACACTCAAAAGCTACTTAATGGATTTTCACAATTCTTCAGAGAAAACGCTGATGTGTGGCTTGAAAAATTCGATTACAAAGAATCAGGACCTCACTTACTTATTATGGCCTTCTTACAACGTATTATTAACGGCGGAGGAACTATCTTACGAGAATATGCTCTGGGCAAAAAACGGGTTGATTTACTTGTAACATGGCCATATGAAAATAACCAAACACAGCGTATCGTTATTGAACTTAAAGTGTGGTATGGACCAAAAGCATATCAAGAAGGTCTCGAGCAAACCGCCAAATATATGAACACAAGCAATGCCACAGAAGGACATCTCGTTATTTTCGATCGCCGAGAAAATAGAACGTGGGATGAAAAGATTTATGATAAAATCGAAACACATGAAAATAAAACAATTCACGTTTGGGGCATGTAAGAACTAACTTCTAAAAAATTATAAGGGCCTCAAAAGAGGCCCTTTATTCTTACATTTCACTCTGTGCTGCTACACCGTATTGTTATAATCAACACTCCCACGAACTTCAACGCGTGCTCCTGAAAGTACATGCACCGCTACGTCGTTAGCACTATCAACACCATCACCAAACGTTATAGCTTTTGCTTTGTCTGTATTCGGCACAGAGCCATTAACTAGTGTCGGGTTTGATAAAATTACTTTGTTGTCAAAGACCACGGTGCCGCGTTTTAGTAATACGCCGCCTGGCCCCCCGGTGCCAGCAGGGGCTTCAAACGTTGCATCGTCAAAATAAAGCACAGAAGACGAATCAGCCATGCGTAAGTAATTTCGTGTTTGCCCATGCAACGTCGAACCGCCAGGCGTAAATCTCAAGTGACCATTTAAACTAAACTGCAACATCGAACATTCATGAATCGTCAATGGACTTTCTGATTCGTAAATAAATACATGTGGCCCACGAACAAGAACATCTTTATGAATATGCAGCTGACCGCCATCGAATCTAAAGTCATCGTCTAAGTCTAGCGTAACATTTTGTAATGCAAGATCTCCTGTTGAACCTTCAAGGTCTAACTGAGAGCCTGAAAGATAGACAACACACATATTCTTGAGTGTCAACGTAACGCCATCTGAAACAACAAGACGTGCATTGGTTGGTAATATCAGACAGTTGCCACGACCATCAATAATCGTATCGCTGTCAATACGTAACGTTTGGTTCGCAGGAATCATAAGACTGTCTGTCATAACAAGCGTAAATCCATTGCCCTTAATCGTCCCACCACGAGGCAACGTCACCCCGGAACCAAAATGCAGGTCATTACGCATATCAATAATTCCTGTGTAGTCTAAATTAATACTGCCCGTTAACCAGATTGGCACATTCAGGGTTAACGTCTTGCCAGCATTAACCGTAAAACCATCTTTGAAGAATACAAAGTTTTGCTCGACAGTATCACTTGCATACACTTGATGCGTATCATAAATCGTAAACGCATAATGTAACGCATTGCTTGTGTTCTTGCAGCAATATACAAACGCGTTACTATGCGTTCGAATAGCCAGATCATGTGCGATAATCGCATTACTGTTATTCTTAATCCCATAGCTTAATGCGTTGCTCGTGTTCTTACAGCAATATACAAACGCATTGCTGTTCACTCGAACTTTTTCGTTCAAAGACACAATTGCATTACTTGTATTCTTGCAACAGTACACAATCGCGTTACTATTTGCATACACAAGATTAGTAGCAGGAGGCAAGCTACCCTCTTGGCTAATAACAGTATTATCAGGATACGGCAATGCCCACGCATTAGCCTCTTTGTTCGCAAACTCTTTAATAATCGACTGATTATCCCAACCAATAATTTTATTCGCATTGGTTATTTTTAACTGCGAATTTGTTTCGCCAATATACACAGCAGAAGATTCACTGACAAAATTAATGCTCGCATACACAAGCTGTGCTGGCGCAAAAACACACACCCCTAAAAGTATAACAATCACGCAAAAACTTTTTTTGAAAACTCCCGATTCTCGTATCTTCATACACCTATCCCTTTCTTTAATTTCAATCAAATATATTTTTAAAAACTCGAGTCGTCTAAAACTTTGCCACTTATATTCACCCGTGCTCCTGCAAGTACTTGTACGTCTAAATCACCCATATCATTTGGTTGCGATGAATCGCCAAATATTATTCCGTTATTAAAAGACTGGTGTGTTGTATCGTAACGATAATCTACGGCATACACTTCTAGCTCATCACCACTATCTGAAAGATACCCTCCGACAGCTAAATGTCTACCATCAGGAGACCACGCAACAGACCTAACCCTATTTCCATAATTTCTTGTAACAAGAGGTAACGCAAACAACGTTGCCCCATCAAAACTGTAAATCTCCACTTCATCGCCACCAGCTGAATACAAACCACCAACGGCTAAATACTTTCCATCAGGGCTCCAAGAAACTGCAAAAACACCTGTCCCATAATTTCTACTTGTTATCGGAACCGTCGATAACGTTGAACCATTAAATCCATAAACCTCTATCTCATTACCACTGGTAGGAGAAAATCCTCCAATGGCTAGATACTTTCCATCAGGGCTCCAAGAAACTGATAAAGCAGAAGTACCATAATTTCTACTTGTTATCGGTGTAACAGATAAGCTTGAACCATCAAAACTATACACTTGTATTTCATCAGAGCTCAACGTCGGACCATTGCCTCCAACTGCTAGATAGTTTCCATCAGGGCTCCATGCAACACACAAAGCATATGTACCATAATCTCTACTTGTTATAGGGGCAGCCGATAAACTTAAACCATCAAAGCTATATACCTGTATTTCATCCGAGCTCACCGTAGGGTCACTACCACCAACTGCTAGATATTTTCCATCAGGGCTCCATGCAACAGAATTAATCCACTCTCCACACGTGGACGGATATGTAGGCAGTCGAGGCAGGTTAGAGGGTTCATAGC
>CAZFHP010000098.1:0-3598 GCA_964519365.1 uncultured Pseudomonadota bacterium | reverse complement strand
TTTGTTCAAGAACAGATGATCCCACAAGTTGCTGTCCAGCCTACTCCTGAGACGATTGCTCAAGTGCTTGCCGGAGCACAAACGCCTGCGCAACAAGTTGCTGCTCTTGAGACGCTTATGGCAAATGCTACGCCGCCTGTAGACGCTGCAACACAAAACGCATATGCTCAAGCGTTACAAACGCTTTCTGGGCAAGTAGATCAAATGGACCCTGCAACACAGACGCAGTTCCAGAATTTACTTACACAAGCAAGTCATAGTCCTGTATTAAATCCTGCACAACAAAACTTTGTTCAAGAACAGATGATCCCACAAGTTGCTGTCCAGCCTACTCCTGAGACGATTGCTCAAGTGCTTGCCGGAGCACAAACGCCTGCGCAACAAGTTGCTGCTCTTGAGACGCTTATGGCAAATGCTACGCCGCCTGTAGACGCTGCAACACAAAACGCATATGCTCAAGCGTTACAAACGCTTTCTGGACAAGTAGACCAAATGGACCCTGCAACGCAGACGCAGTTCCAGAATTTACTTACACAGGCAAGCCATAGCCCTGTGCTAAATTCTGCGCAACAAGATTTTGTGCAAAATACGATGGGACCACAAGTTGCTCAACAAACAGGCCAACCATTTGTTCCTGAAGCAGTGGTAACCCCTACGCCAACAATCACTCCTGAATCAATTCAAACAACGATGAGCACCGGAACCCCACAATCTCAAATTACAGCACTTGAACAAATGCTTCGCCAAGCAGAAGGTGGAACATTTGACGCTGCAACACAAAACGCTTTTGCCGGAGGTTTGCAACAATTAATGGGACAAATCGATCAATTTGATCCTGAAACACAAGCGCGTATACGCTATTTATTCGAGCAAGCAACAAACAGCCCATTGCTCTCCGAAACACAACAAGATTTTGTTCAAGAAAATTTGGTCGACAAAATTACATTACCTGCGCCAACAGCGCAAAATATTACAAACGTTTCAAGTGCAGCATCTGTTGACGACCAAATAGCTGGACTTCAAGCACTTTTAAGCAGCGCCGAAGGCCAAACGGTTGATCCTGCAACACAAGATGCATATGGACAAGCTCTACAAAAACTCTTTGATGATCTTGATAATCTTACACCAGAACAACAAACACAGGTAAACGACTTGCTTAATCTTTCAATCGATACACCGTTACTAAATACAAAACAACAAGAATATGTAAAAACAAATCTTGTACCAAAATCTGCGAATAAAATTCTTGGACAACTGAGCGCCCTTCAAGGGTCCCTTTCTAAGTCTTCCAAACAAAAAGTGTCGCCAGAATTAAGAAAACTCGTCATGACACAGATACGTAACAAATTCGAATCCCGCCCACGCAAAGACAAAAAATACTTAAAAGAGCTTAAAAAGATTTTACAAAAAACAATTAAAACAAAGTTGCTCTCGAAAAAACAAAAAAATGAAATAAAAAACAAGATGATAAAACAGATTGATCGCGAACTTGGTAAAAAGAAAAAGAAGAAGAAAAAAGCAACTAAGAAAAAAGCAAAGAAAAAGAAAAAGAAGAAAAAAGTAAGCGCAAAAGCATTTAGAAATAGTGTCAGTAAGCTTGGCAAGCAAGTACGTTCTTTAAGCGGCAAAAAACTTTCAGGCTCTCAACGGAATAAACTTGCCAAAAATATTATGGATGTCTACGAAAATAGAGCAAAAGACCCAGCTACTCTTCGCGAATTCCAACAAGTTCTTGGACAAGTTTCGCGTGGCAATATGCTAACAAAAGCTCAGACTGATTACATCACCAACACGATTATGCCAGATCTACACAAAGATACAGTCAAAGCGAAAAAAGAAACGGCTAAAGAAAAAGCTCCAGCAAAAACAAAAGTAAAAGCAAAACCGAAAGAACAAGCGAAAAAAGCATTTATTGACCAAATAGATAATCTGAGCAAACAAATTGATGCCCTTGCTGGCAAAAAGCTTACAGCTAAAGAACAAAACGAACTAGCCAAAACTATACAAGATTTATACAAACAACGCGTCAAAGATCCAGCAGCGCTGCGTAAGCTTGAAGCGTTACTTAAAAAAGCAGAAGCTGCCGGAATTCTTGCTAAAGTTCAAACGGATTATATTACAAAAACACTCTTGCCACGGTTAGTAGAACAAAGAACGATTATTAAAAAACATAAAAAGAGCAAGTACCAACGTGCAACTGAATATATGGAAAAACTTATTGCAAGCGCACGAGCAACAACATCGGCTAAAGGCCAAAAAGCAAATGCTAAACGCGTTAAACAATTCTATAAGATGCGCCAGAAAAAGAAACCTCAATCTCTGGCCAAGATGGTATCGATACTCAGAAGAGTTAGAAGAACATCACTTGTTTCAGAAAGCTTTAAAACAAGAACACTTGATAAGATGATCGCTCGCTTGCAAACACGCATTAAAAAATTACTTGCACGAGAGCCAAAACAAACAACTACTGATATTCAAGCAGCACTTACTCCTGAAACGCAGGTTGCTGAAAAGCCGCCTGCCCAAGCCCCAGCTCCAGCTAAAGAAAAAACTCCAACTAAAACACCGGCTACAAAAAAAGCACCCGACAAACCAGCAACAAAAGCTAAAGCGCCTGTTCAAGCACCGGCAGCTTAAAAGACGTCGAATATTTTTGTTTTTAGGATATTTTTTAGGTACACTGATACAAGTTCGATAGTAAAAAGAATATCATAATTACTATTGTCTGAACCAGGATTGGCCAGGATAAGAAGGATTTTCAGGATACATCTCGTCAAAACGAAAACAGATTCTTTGGGTGAGGAGAAAAATAACCGTTTCTTTTTGTTATCACAAGCCCAATCAAAAGAATCCTGAAAATCCCTCTTATCCTGGCCAATCCTGGTTCAGACAATTTTCTTGGAGAAAAAATGCGAACAAAAATCAAAGCTCTTGCAAAAGAGCATATTGGGCAAGAACATTGTATAAAAGGCTGGTTGCGAAGCATACGGAACCAAGGAAATTTCTCGTTTTTAGCGTTAAACGATGGGTCAACGCTTGCAAATTTACAAATCGTTGCTGACGAACAAACACATGAGTACAAAAAAATTATCGAAGAATTAACAACAGGAACAGCAATCTCTGTTATTGGCACAGTTATTGAGAGCCCGGGCAAGGGGCAGGCTATTGAGCTTAAAGCAACAAAAATAAACGTTATTGGCACCTGTGATGCTCAAGATTATCCGTTACAAAAAAAACGACATTCTTTTGAGTTTTTACGCACGATAGCACATTTACGCCCACGAACAAATACGATTGGAGCCGTTGCACGCGTGCGCAATGCACTTGCGTATGCAACGCACAAATTCTTTCAAGAACAGGGGTTCTTATATATCCATACGCCTATTATCACGCATTCAGACTGCGAAGGCGCGGGAGAAATGTTTCAAGTCACAACGCTCAATTTAGACAAAGTACCCAAAGCAGAAAATAAAGCTGTCGATTTTTCTCAAGAATTTTTTGGCAGACAAGCGTATTTGACCGTCTCAGGACAACTGAACGTCGAAACATATGCATGCGCCCTTTCAGATGTATATACGTTTGGCCCAACCTTCCGGGC
>CAZFHP010000097.1:2102-3605 GCA_964519365.1 uncultured Pseudomonadota bacterium | reverse complement strand
GACGTAGTGCCAACCCATGCCAAGGCTGAAAGCCGCAGCCATGGGGCATTAGCGAGACTTCGTACACCCTTGGTATAGCCAAGAATATTTATAAAAACGGGATGTATCTTCTTGTTTGCTAAAATATAATTTTGGTTACAAACTCCCCGTCTGATCCCAAAGCAACACGCTCACGCGCAACCAATCTATACGCTTTTTCTCGCACGCCATACGCCGGGGAATAAAAGCTATCAAAAAGCTTAAAGTTAAGATCCGAACGCAACAAACACAGCTCTTGATTATCTCTTTCTATCTCCCAGTATCTCCCCACTTTTTTAAGCACAATATCCGGATGAAAATTAAGCGACCACATGCTATCGATATGATCGATCATATTATGCGAACAAAGACCCATTTTTTTAGACACACACACATGGCATGCACATACATACGCATCACGTAACGTCACCAAACGCTTATCATAATCACAGATAACCGTACGCTTGGCATGAATATCTTTGTCACGATACACACAAGACGTATCATGTACTTCTGCTCGCAAATTATTAAAACTATTCGAATTATTACACGTAACACACGAACTATTTTTTAAAGCATGTTCTATACGCGCGCACTGAAAAAGGTCGTTTGTCTTTTCTTGCACCCCAGCATAAAAACTCTCGGGATAAAAACTATTATGACTCGCATAACCCCGAAAATAATTACGCCAATAAGCACTTGCTGTGTACACGTAACTCCCCGAATCAACAAGTATTGGCTGCCCGTTAAGCGCAAGCGTAACAGAAAGATTATCGTTATGAAAATGTCCCGATGGCTGCGCTTGTTTAAATACTGGATGACGAAACGTTACGTGAAAGTCTGGCTTTTTGATAATCGTTAGGCCAAAGTTTTTGTACGTACTCACGCACATCTTTAAACTTTCTTTCGAGCGTGCGTTTTTTTCACACGCAACACATATCCCCGTTACTATTTTACCACTATCGTTATCGCCAATTTGAACAAAAGCACCCGACACACCCAGCCCCCTTGTACTCTTTTTTTCACACCCGCTATTATCTAAACACACACTGCACGCACGTAAAAAATCAAGCATCACGTTAAGTCTTTCTTCTGCCCCATCAGGAACATGCAAGTCCTGCGCTTTGCTTAATTCTAAAGTATGCAAATATATCTCCGTATCAAGCATATGATACGCACTTGACCCTTCATAACTGGACACGTATATGTGTATCTGATTGTCAAACTGATCATGTAATTTTGTCAGCACCCAATCACGCTTTTTTGTTTCTCCCAAAAAACTCGTCAAATAAAAATACCCAAGCAAGTCTGAAAGATAATGATTGTTAGGCTTGTCAGACCATTCCCAATTATACTCAAGATAGATCATGTGATCATATAACGAACAGGTAAGTTTTTGCCAAAACTCTTGCGCTATGCTTTGCGCGTCTTTAAAAAAATAAAACCCCCACAGTAAATTAATAGCCCGAATGGCAACATCCATTG
>CAZFHP010000097.1:0-2092 GCA_964519365.1 uncultured Pseudomonadota bacterium | reverse complement strand
CACCCAATTGGGCCCTAGTAAATACGGGTTTTGATCAAGCCAATCTTGTAGATAATCTTGAAAAAAACGTTCGTACGTACAAGCCTGTTCTTGCATGAGCGTAGACTCTCTCTTGCTCTTTTTGTTTTGCACACTATACGCTTGCCCAAGCGTGAATAAATACTGTAATCGCGAGAGTTCCCACGGGACTTTTATGTCAGACGTATACGCACGGGCACATGTATCGTGCGTGTCTCCCGTATCACATATAGTTTCTTTCTCTTGCTCTTGCTCTTTATGAGTCTCGTGTGCCCCAATAACGATATCACAATAAAACACGCGCGACGCACGCTCACCCAAATAATTACGCTCTAAACGAGAAAAGCCTATCTTTTTTAAATTTCGTGTCTTTATATCGTCATGCCAGGGAATCTCGTGTTTATCAAACGATATTTTACCAGAGCCAAGAATATCAAAACGTAACGCCATAACATCTTGTGCTTCTTGCTCAAGCGTTTTTTCACACGTATATTTTTTGGGCATAAGCGTTTTAAAACGCTCTGAACTTAAAATTTTATCAAAAAACGATACGCGCTTAAGCTTCTCAAACACGCGCGCAAAGTCTTTTATCTCGTGTGTCCCAGCGCGTTTATTAAGCGCTTTGCGCTTATACTTATGCGTGAATAATTTCTTGCGCATGCGATAAGATAAATTATAATAAAGCCCCGTCAGGCCCAGAGTTTTAACTCTTGAAAGATAATACGTAATATTTGACTTCATAATAGCTGTAGCTTAACATAGAGGTGATAAAAAATCTTAATAAAATCTATCCTGAAAAATCTAAAAAATCCTGGGTATCCTGGTTCAGACAAATATGCTATCTTATACAAATGTACCAAAAATAAAAATTACCCCAAATAAACAGGACCAAACATGTCGAAAAAAGTTATATTAACTGGCGACCCTTCGATACGCCAGTCGTCGCACAGCTACGACAAGGCTACTCAGGACCGACGGGGCCAAACCAAGAGCGTTATCCTTACTGGCGATCGGCCGACAGGGCCGTTGCACTTGGGCCACTACGTTGGCTCACTTAAAAACCGCGTCAAGCTACAAGATACGCACAAACAATTTGTAATGATCGCTGACGCACAAGCGCTAACAGACAACGCGCAAAATCCCGAAAAAGTACGCGCAAGCGTTTTAGAAGTCGCGCTTGATTATCTTGCTGTTGGAATAGACCCAACAAAGACTACGATTTTTATTCAGTCGCTTATTCCAGAAATAGCTGAACTCACGGTATTTTACTTAAATCTTGTAACACTCGCCAGATTACAGAGAAACCCAACGGTCAAAGAAGAAATTAAGCAAAAAGAATTTGGCATGAGTATCCCTGCCGGTTTTTTAGCATACCCAATCAGTCAAGCGGCAGATATCACGGTCGTTAAAGCACAGTTTGTTCCCGTTGGTAACGACCAACTTCCCATGATTGAACAAACAACCGAAATCGTCAGGAAGTTCAATCGCTTTTATGGACCCGTTCTAGTCGAACCACAGGCGATCTTACCAGAAAACGACATGGGAAGACTTCCTGGAATCGATGGTAAAGCCAAAATGGGAAAATCTCTGGGTAACGCCATCTATCTTTCAGACAGCGCAGATACAATTACGAAAAAAGTCATGAGCATGTTTACTGATCCTGATCATATTAAAATCGAAGACCCTGGAAAAATAGAAGGCAACATGGTGTTTACGTACCTTGATATTTTTGCTGATGACAAACAACAAGTCTCAGAACTTAAGGCACACTACCAACGTGGTGGGCTTGGTGACGTCACGGTCAAGAAATATCTTAACGAGGTTTTGCAAAATATTTTAGAGCCTATAAGAACACGACGCGAGCAACTTGCACAAGACCCACAACAGGTGCTTGATCTCTTAAAAAATGGAACGCATGTTGCACGGCAAGAAGCTGCTAAAACCATGGCTGAAGTTCGTCATGCCATGAAGATTGATTACTTTTAACAAATACGAGCTAATATTACCCACAGCTGCGCCTAATACCATTCTGAATAAATAAGCTTCCAAAAAATTTGACGTTACTATTTTTTTA
>CAZFHP010000096.1:0-3819 GCA_964519365.1 uncultured Pseudomonadota bacterium | reverse complement strand
TGGTGTTCGAAAAAAAACGATTTTAATTCCGGGCGGGGCGGGATATATCGGCTCACACACAGGCTATTTACTCTCACAGCTGGGTTATAAAATTATTGCAATCGACAAGTATGTGCACGGGCAGAATTTTTGTCCTGAGTGGGCTACGATAATTCGTGGTGATTTTGCTGATCCAGAAATTCTAAAAACTATCTTTACGAAATACTCTATCGATGCTGTTATGCATTTTGCGGCGTTTATAGAAGTTGGCGAGTCGGTCAAAAAGCCCCGAGATTTTTATGAAAATAACGTTACAAAAGTTTTAAAGCTTCTTGACACGATGCTTGAGTATGACGTAAAAAAAATAATTTTTTCGTCAAGTTGCGCCGTATATTCACATCCCATTCGAGTTCCCATGGACGAAGAGCATCCTACAGAGCCTGTAAGCCCATATGGGAGAAATAAGCTCATGGTCGAGTATGCCCTGCGAGATTACGCGCATGCGTATGGCTTGCAGTTTGTTTCGTTGCGTTATTTTAACGCTTCAGGTTCTCTTTTTGAATATGGGTTAGGTGAACAGCATAACCCAGAGTCGCATATTATCCCATTGTTGTTACGTGCTATTTTGCACGAGAAAACATTTAAGCTTTTTGGAACTGATTATGATACGCCTGATGGGACGTGTGTGCGGGATTATATTCATGTTGCTGACATTGCCCAAGCGCATGTTTTAGCTTATAATTATTTGGAACACAATAACCCGTCTGATTTTTTTAATTTGGGCACAGGGCGGGGCTATTCTGTTAAAGAAGTTATTGAAATGGCAGAGCGTGTTTGCGATAAGCACGTAGTAATTAAAGAAGTTGCCCGTCGAGCGGGCGATGCGCACGTTCTTGTTGCAGATCCAACGAAATCAAAAAAAATACTAGGTTGGCAGGCAAAGCAGGCTGATTTGCGAGCGATTATTCAAAGTGCACTTGCATGGGAATTACGGGCTAACAGTGCTTATAAATCTTTGCTGGCCCAGCAGCCAAAGACGTTCTGATACTATCTAGGATAGCAAAAAAGCGAAGTATCGTTCGGGCAAAAAGCCAAAACCCTTGAGGTCTTTTCTATTTGTAAATTATAATAATTACATGTAGAAAAGATTTTTTTGTTTAAAAAGACGAGGGGGGGCATGATGCATCCTGATTTTTCAGGACGATTTCGTATAATCGTTCGTATGAGTGTTTGTATGATTCTGTGTGTGTTTTCACAAGTTCGAGCTGAGTATATTATCACCAAGACGCATAATGCCCAGGGGCAGTTTTTGTCTGAACAAGAGTATCAAAAGATTTATCCCATTTTGAATAAGTACTCTTTTCCCATGAACACAAACCCTGTACGTGATTTTTCAGAACTATCAGAAAAAGATATAACTCGTATGTACAAGAGCGAACAAGCATTTTTGCAAGAAAAAATTGGGCCAGATTATACTGTTACGTTTATCCCAACTACGCTGTATGAACTTTTTGTTATCAAATTTTGGCTGGAAATTAAGCTTCACACGAGTTATACGAATAATTATACTCGCCATATGAGCACATCGATTTTTGGTTTTCCAGATTCTCCGTACTATTGGCAGGACGCCCCAGAGCTTATTTCTTTTGCAGACCAAAAAAGACCCGTCAGAGACTTACTCAAACGTTTTAACGTCTTGTGGAGCAAGTCTCACAAAGAAAAAAATCAAAACAAAACGATACGCTCTTTAAATGTCTACAACGATATTAACGCTTTACCAGATGTACAAGCGATGGCTTTGATTGTAAACAATGAGATTGTTCGTTCTTTAAATCAATCAGGACGATCAATTACTTTGCTTAATCAAAAAATGGCGTTGTCTGTTCTGAGTGAACAGCTTGATTTCTTTTCGTATTTTTACAGAAATCCATATTTTTTTTTCCCAGGCACGTTTCCCGAGAAGTTTCTTATCAGCTATGGCATAAAGAAAAGTGATTATCCAATGCTTGCGAATATTATTGGTACTGAATATGAAATGCATGAGACGGGAAATTTTCCTGTGTATCGTGCAACGAATCATTGGTCGGGAAGAAATAACCGTATAGACTCTACCATGACCTTTCGAAATAACGTTGTTTGGCCGAACAGTATTTCTTACGGGAATACTATTTTTGATGGCTTGTTTGGTTTCGATTGTTTAGACAATGGCGCTATGCCGTATCATTATCTTTTGAATTCTCAGCTTGGATATATCTTGTCCATAAACAAATATGAGTATGCATGCAAAAATCTTTCGGACATATTTTTTGTGCCGCCGATAAATACGCTCGCATCTATCTGTGGCCAAGGCGAATTATTTCACACGCGAACGAAGGGGTTGCTTGACGAACGCTCTAGGCTATGTGGGATCTGGTTCTTCAGTGGTTATTATTACGACATTCCTGAGTTTTTAATTGCAGATACGCGTGCGTATACCCAAACGTCTTTTGAGCGAGCGTTCTCTGATTACTTAGTTCGAAATATTAAAATTTTATCGAATACTTCTGCTATTCCAACAGAGACATTTATTCAAAACCAACGTAAAGAGCCGCGCTTTGATACCTATTGTTATGATGGGGATAAAAAAGATTCCGGGATTAATGAACTGACGTTTCCATTAGAAGAAGATTGCTTGTTGCACAAAAAGCCAAAGAGCATAGGCATAAGATCTGGTGCCCCACGATTTATAACCAAAACGTTATTGCACGAGCAAGAGCATACACAAGAGAACGTACGCGAGCAACAACCTGTTTTAACATGCGCAACCCGACAGTTATCTATAACAGAGCCTATAATAGAACGAGACAAGAAAGCAAAACAAGCAACAGGGCTTGAGACAGGTATTGAGATACGATATGCGTGTGAAAAAGATTTTGCAGGTCTAATGTCCTTGGATAAAAAAGTAACAGACGAATTTTTTAAGCCGTTATTTTTGCAGGGCTACGCTCATACCTGGCTTGGTAAACATACAGATGATTTTCTAGAACAAGAATTACGTGACGATGAGAAACTGTTTGCCAACGCAATTGCGGCACATGGCAATAGCCGTTTGTGCATTGCTTATGATCGTGATAATAATACCCCGGCAGGGCTCTTGCTTTTTCATCATGATAACGAAAATCAAAGTAAGATAATTTTGGATCTTTTTCTGATCGACAAACAGTATCGTCGCAATGGCATTGGTCGCCGGCTTATTCACGCTGCGCTCAAAACGTTTTCCAATATCACTGTTTGCGATGTTTTCCCGCTACGCTTTGCCAATGCCAGTACGCTGGCTTTTTATGAAGCAATGGGATTTAAAAAATTAGGCTTGGCTCCGGACGAGCCTTCTGGATGGCCCGAAGTGAGCCATGCAGATATTGCTTTTCACTATAGATTGGACGATATTAACGAGCTTATATTCACGCTAAAAGAATAATTCTTGCAGTTGCATTTTGTCGCAAAAGGCTGCTGTAGGGTTGCTTTTGCGTTATGCTAAATCTAGGCTACGTTGACTTTTTAGCGTAAAGTTTTGTTTGTAGCTATGGGTGTTACGAAAAATATGTTTTTAAAATCCCGAAGGGATTGTAGCAGAATAGCCCATTGCAAGGAGCGAAGCGACGCAGCGGTGGGTTAGGTGAAAAAAGATATTGCGTCCCGGAGGGCCGCCGCCCTTCGACAAGCTTAGGATAAACCAATAGAGCGCTGCCCACTCCGGGGCAGGAATTTTTTTTATATCACATACCCACAGCTGCGTCGCGTAGCTCCTTGCAATTGGCTATTCTGCTAAAATACCTTAGGGATTTTAAAGATTTTACGTAT
>CAZFHP010000095.1:0-4009 GCA_964519365.1 uncultured Pseudomonadota bacterium | reverse complement strand
AATCAAACACAAACAGAAAATTTGTCAAATAGAACACAAAAACCAAGTAATATGCCTCCAGCGCCCTTATTGCCGTTACCCCTATTTATTCACAAACTTATACAACCAAGCGGCCAAAATTCCACCTGAGAACGGCCCAATAAGGTAAATAAAGCCATGCCGCCATGAATCACCGCCTAAAATCGTATCATACGCGATTGGACCTACCCCAACCGCTGGATTAAAGGCGCCTCCGGAGATATCACCACCACATAATATAATAGCAGTAAGCGTTAGTCCTATAGCCAGACCATAAATATCGTTTGATTTGAGATTTGCAGATTTAACCATGGTCAGCGACAGGATAACAATACACAACACAAACGTGAAAAGCGCTTCAACAATAATTGCTTCCCACCAGCAGATATGCTCTAATGGCGCAGGAACAAATGACCCTGAAAGCAATAAATGAAATAGCGCTGCGGCTACAAATGCCCCTAAACACTGCACCCCCATATAAATTCCAGCAATCTTGGGCTTAATATTTCCACGCAATAACACAGAGAGCGTTACAGCTGGGTTATAATGCCCGCCTGAAATATGCCCACCCATGTAGACCATAGCTCCAAGCATTAAACCTATAGCCAAGGGCTGGCCCGTTAGGCAAATGGCAAAAACCAAGAAAAAAGTCCCGATAAACTCGACAAGATAACGCTTCATACGCACATCTCCTCTTTTTGTGAAACAAATAAAACACATAGTATTGTTTTAAACTTTTTTTTTCCCATTTGCAAGAATTTATCTAAACGCTTGCAAAAGAATTATGTCTGAACCACGATTGGCCATGATAAGACGGATTAAGAAGATTCTTTAAGCGTAACATTGAATAACAAAAAAAATATTTTATTGTTGTTCGATTATTTGTCATCAGAATCCTCTTAATCCGTCTTATCATGGCCAATCGTGGTTCAGACAACATACGTATACGACAAACATAAAAAATATTTCGCAATATGAACACGCATCCTGCTTTCCTCTCGAGAAACATAAAAATTCTTCACAATTTGTTTCTTCCCAGGTACTATAAAATTGTTTTGCAAAAAACAAAAAAATCCCAAAAAAAAGAAAAGGAGTCTTATGGATTTTTTCCAAAAAATTTTTTCACAAATTCGTTTTTTTAAATTATGTCTAACACGAACATCTTTACTTTTTTTGCTTACACTCACTTCACTAAGTTCCCCTCTTCTCGGGCAAGAAGTATCAATTCCCACCGATATTTCCCGGCAAGAGGGGCCTTCTTTTGAGCCCCAAAACAGCGTTACCAACGCTCCGACTAACCCTTCTGAAGCAACCTCCCAGGAGCTCCAAACACGCTTGGCACTCATGCCTGAAATTATTGTGCATGACCTGGGCAAAGAAGTTGCAAAGCAAGAACAACTTGCAGCACAAAAATTACAAGCGCAAAAATTACAAGCAAAAAAATTACACGCGAAAAAAGAACAAGAGCTTTTGAAACAAAAACAAGAAAAGCGTGAACGTTTAAAAGAACAGGAAAAACGTGAACGGGAAAAGCTTGAACAAGCACAAAAACTCTCGCAAGAACACACACAAAAGCTTTCACACAACGCGATTAGCCAAAACAAGATTGATCGTGAAAATTTCACGACACACACCCCAAACGCATCGCAAAACAATCAAGCACATTCGTCACACACCACCATCTCTTCCAATCGCCAACGCATTAAAGATCAATTGCGAGAAGATGGGCGCGAGATTTTGCAAGAGCTTTTGTTGCAAATGCTTGCCAGCCTTGTAAAGCCCGGGCAACGCGCAAGCGACACGCTCCCTTCTCACCTCTCTAACTCAGCCCATCTTTCAAATCTATCATCAGGTGACGCTGCTCTGGCTTTAGACGCGTTAAACAATCTTGACCAAGAAACATACGACCGTCTTTACCAAGAAGCACTTGCGCTTGCAAGCGCGCAAACGAACCCCTCTTCTTACACTCGCCCTAACAACACACCCCTCTCTTCAAACCCCGCTCAACAAAACACTTTTTCCCCCGCTCGTCCTGAGGGCGAGCCGAAGGCGAGCGTCTCGAAGCCTGTCCTGAGCAAAGTCGAAGGGGACTCTTCCTCCACTCAACCTAATTCCAACCCGCTCACCCTGCCTGCGCACCATAGCCTTGGCGACGGTGGGAGTAGTCTCGTCGGAGCCGCAGGCGAAGACAGACGTATCGAAGGGCGCGCAGCCGCCGCAGGTGATTTTATAATCAACGCGCATGCGTTTGGCGGAGCAAACAAAATGTACATAGGTCCTGCAGCAGGAGGGAACTCGCTTTCAAAAGTTGTCCTAAAAGACGGCGCCCCCTCTGTTACCCCTCTTTATCCAGACGAAACCGTCCTGATTAATGGAAACGAAGAAGACGAAAATCACCCGTTTGCTGATCTTGCCATTGCACATATCGCTTTGGCTGGCAAAGACAAACACCCCGCCGTCGTCGCCCTTGGACCACCAGACACTGAAAACGATAACTACAACGGCCTGCAAGTCGCCCTTGTAACGGACACAGATATCACGGGCAAAACAGTCTTGATGAACGACGCCAGCTTAGAAGATAAATCAGGCCAAATAAATGACGCCGCCGGCGTTGCCATCAACCAACAAATCGTCGCCCTTGCAGCAACCCAAACCCCTCCAGATCCATCAAAACCAATGTTCGAAAAAGTCAAAATCTTCGCCGCCGTCGCCGATGGATCAGAAATAACATCCGCTCGCAATGGTGAAAAAAAAACATGGAAAAGCGCACCTAAAAAAGATGACGACGGCACCAACCGCGGCATCGCCGTGCTAAAACATGCTACAGACAAACTAGATATCGTCTCGAATGACGATTCTTCTGACAAAAAAGCCCGCAAGCTTAATCTCTTATCCCGCAGTGATGGCATAGAAGTTGACCCCAATGGCACAGATAACAAAGGCCCCGTCGCCTTTCATGCCCCCGCCGACCCGGATCCAATTACACGGGCAATTATTGACGCAGGCGTCGACATGCATTGGGACGAACCCCTGCAGCGATTGTACATCGCCCTGTCTAATGTCACACGGGGAGATGACACTAATGGCGCAGTAACCAACAAATCTGGCGGCGTATGTAGCGTACTCATGGGCAAATTTGATTCAGACGAGAAACTCGAACTTTACCCCGTCATCAAAAACGTCGCCTCCGGCCTCTTCCCTGACTTACACACACCAATTGATACTGACCTCCCAGGCAACTTTAAAGACCAATACATTCTCGGCTTCTACCGAAAAAAAAGCGAAGAAGAAAAACTTTACGCCTCTGCCCGCAAAGTGCGGACGATGCACACAAGCACGGGCAAAAGTTATTTGATTGTCAACGGCGGCGTGATAAACAATGCAAGCGATGGCGACTTGGCAAAGCTTAACGCCACCCTCTACGCCTTGCCATTGGCCCCGGCAAAAGAATATGGGACAAGTAGTGATAACGATGACGCGGGCTACATTGCCAAAAAGCCAACAAGCGACACAACAGCTCTTGGCAATGACGCCATCGACTTCGATAAAATATTCACAATAGTCGCTGGGTATGTAAAAAAAGCTGTTGATCAAGTCGCTACTAATTACTCTAGTGATCCCGAAACTGCAGCACAAACCATTCAAAAAGATGACGCCAACGGAATTGCCGCCCGCAATGCCATAGCGTCACTCGTTCTACAAGTATGCTATGAAAATGAAACTCTAGATAAAGCGGCATCTGCAGCCGTAACAAGACTAAGCGTAAAAGGGGGTGGGGGAAATTCAATTACAAAAGCCGCAGCAACGGCTGCTGATGATACTGCTGATAATATTGCTGATGTAATTGCTGACGCCAAAAATGGGACCCACATAATTAATTCAGCCATTGAGGGAACAAAACATGATGTAAGCGATATCAATACTTTGGTAAAAAAAATCACAGATAAAATAAATGGCTCAAATAAAAAAGATGGTGCGGCAGGAGCAATCG
>CAZFHP010000094.1:0-4042 GCA_964519365.1 uncultured Pseudomonadota bacterium | reverse complement strand
ATGCTCAAACCAAGTTTATCAAAAGCAACTTTCAAAATACGTTCACCATCCGCTGTTAACGTACAAAACTGCTCAACTTGCGTAGAACTCATATGTGCATTTCTCATTGCACCAAATCGCTTTGTTTGCGCCTTAACAGCACTGTTAACACACTCTCCCATGCCATTTGAACTTTGCGCATGAACAACCGTATCTTTAATATCGTCGTAATCAACAGCTGTAACATTAATATGCAAATCAATTCGGTCCAATAACGGGCCCGAAAGTTTACTCAAGTATTTTCCAATCTGTTTCGTTGTACACACACACTTTTTCTTTTTCGCCCCATAAAAACCACAGGGACATGGGTTAAGTGCAGCGATAAGTAAAAACGATGCAGGATACTCAACGGCACAGCTGGCACGAGAAATAAGCACGCGTTTATTTTCAAGCGGCTCTCTTAACACTTCAAGTGTCGAACGCTTAAATTCTGTTAGCTCATCAAGAAATAAAACCCCATTATGGGCTAAGCTAATTTCACCAGGCCGAGGATTTGACCCGCCCCCAACTAAACCCGCCTGAGAAATAGTATGATGAGGCGCCCTAAATGGCCGCTGCACAAACAAATCTTTTCTGCCCAACATGCCTGCAATAGAATATATTTTTGTCGTTTCGATAACTTCATCAAATGACATCGACGGCAAAATTGTAGCAAAACGTTTGGCCAACATTGTTTTACCTGAACCAGGCGGGCCAATAAACAAAATATTATGCTTCCCAGCAGCAGCTATTTGCAGCGCACGCTTTGCCTGTATTTGTCCTTTAACCTGTACAAAATCTAACGTACTATTCTGCATCTTTTGCTGAAAGTCATCAAACAACGACGGCGCGGGCTCAATTTTTTGCTCCCCCCGTAAATACGCAACAAGCTCTGTTAACGATTCTACACCAATAACCTCTAGCCCTTTAATTAAACTCGCTTCACGCGTATTCGCTTTTGGAATAATAATACGCTTCTTACCTGCTTGAACAGCACCATGAGCAATTGACAGAACACCGTTAACCGGACGAATACCGCCATCAAGCGCCAATTCACCCAAAAACAACGTCTGATCAATAAACTCTTTTGGCATATCAATAAGCTTGGCTGCCTGCAAAATTGCAATAGCAATTGGAACATCAAACAAGATATCTCGTTTTTTTAACGACGCTGGAGCAAGATTAACGGTTATAAGTCTTTCGGGCGTACGCAACCCACTGTTTTTAAGCGCCGCACGAATACGTTCTTTACTTTCACTTATTGCTTTATCTGGCAACCCAACGATAAAAAAATTCATCAACCCAAAAGCCAGATCTGCTTCTACTTCTACTAAGTGTGCCGAAATTCCAACAGTCGTCGCTGAATAAATCTTTGCATGCATAACCTAATTATCCTAAAACTTAATTTCTCAAAGCTCTATTAATCACACCCATAACAAAAAGAGCGAAGGGGACCAATCTCCTTCGCTCTTAAAATTTACATCAATTAAATCTATCGAATAAGCACTATTCGTTTATTCTGAGCCTTCATCACTTTCTTCATCATCAGAATCATCTACCCCTACTAACGGAGGAAGATCATTATCACATTCGCAATTCCCGGCCAAATTATTACATACTCTACATGTGGTATAATATCCAACAGGACTTCCAGGAGAATCAAATGACAACATTCTAACAGGAGAAGTTCTTCTTCTCGTTAGTTCCCGCTCCATTCTTATTAGGTTTTGAAGCATAACAACTTCGCTATCTTGATCTATTCCTTCTCTCGTTCGCCCTGCAGCTTCTAGTTCCACGATTCTATTAAGCAATTGCTGGAAAAAAGACAACGTCATAGGAGAATGAAACGGAGACCTTAAAGGACTTACCCCTCGCCCACGCCCTCTGCCATGCGAAGGAGGTGTTCTAAAACCCCGAGCGGCAGATCCAGCAGGGGTTCGCATACTAGATGGACTTAAAAGAGGGCTTCGTAAAAGATCTCGTCGATAATCCCTATCGCGACCACGAGGATCCCGTCTTAGAATAGGGGTTCTAGGAGCCTCTCTTCTTTTCCCTTCAGCTTCTCTTTCTTGCTGTTGTTGCATAGCACTCATATTTTTTGTTCCAAAAATACCAACACTCGTAACAACAAAAAGTGTGAATAATAATTTTTTAGAATTCTTCATGTGATTAAAACCTTCTTATAAAAAGCTTGTAAAAAAAGCGAATTCACGAATATAACACGGGTGTTTATCGTATAACATATCAAAAGATTGTCAAGGGGCAATTATGCAATTGCAAGGCAGCCCCACATCGAACAAACACCTTTTCAAAGAGAAGATTCTTTTTGAAAAAATATTATCGGCGTGTTTTCCCCATCTCTCTGAGTCGAACAAATTGAAACACAGAACGACATCTATTCTTTTTCAAAACAATAGCCAGCTCCAAAGCATCTTTAAGTGCACTTGGAACTCTACTCATATCAACATCATCAAGCCAATGAGTCTGTGCCCCCGCAAAAACCAAATCTCTAATTATCGCACATTGATCCGCAATTTCTGCATCCATTACAGTTTCACCATCTTCTTCTATATCAACCCCAACCATATCTTCTTCTTCATCTGCTTCTTCATCAACACCCAACAATTCACTAACAGAAGATTGCCCAGCCGTATGTAAACCTAAAGCATAATACAATGGGGAGTGGCCAGTCCCATTCAATGCATTAACATTATCCCCACGGGCAATACAAGTGCGAACAGCATCTAATAAATTACTTCTTACAGCACCATGTAATGTCATTTGCGGTCCTGGGGCCCCAGGGCATCTTCTTTTTCCCTCTTCCAAACGAGGCGAACGTGGTGGCGTATGCATAGCAAACATATCTCCAACACATAAGCTTAATCCTGCAACGGCCAAAATAATCGTCAATAATTTTTTTACATTTTTCATGATTTATCTCCAAATATTTACAGAGTTCTCAAAACAAAAGGGCGCTTTTCAGCGCCCTCACTTTTCGCTTACAAAAATAGTATCGATAAAGTTTCTCTCGAACAATCTCGTTATTGTTAGTTAGTTTGCAACTATCAATTAGCTCTTTCTTTTTGAGTCTTCTTCTTTTTTAGCTAACACTTCAAATTCTGCCAACAAACTCCGAAATGCAGGTTTCCGACGACCTTCACTGCGTCGACTCCAATGCAAATGCGTAGGCGATACTGGTGATTGAAACTGCGGAACTCGAGGCCCAGTCAAACTTCTCATTGGTGATTGATTTGCCATAACAATTGCACCCATTTGTGCTCGCAAGCTTTGAACCAAAATACTTTCATTAGGATTTAAACCCTGTGCTTCTAATTGTGCGCATTCTGTAACTAACTTGTCAAACAAACCCTGCAACAACTCTTCACGAGAAATATATCGCAATCCTCTACTCCTAGCAACAGTCGACGGAGGGGAAAAGGGATGTCGAGCACTGTTTTCACGAGTCGTGGTTGGACTCGAAAAAACCGTTTTTGCCCGTTCTCCATCTTGCATAGCACTAACATTGGCCAAACTGCCAAGAACAACTAGAGTTAACAATAATTTCTTAGTATTTTCCATAAGAATAACCTCCAATAAAGTTATAACATAAAACTATAACACATACTACCATTCTATACTATTAGAAAATATTGTCAAGAGGGCGCCAAACACCCTAACCCCCCGACTAATTCAAAAGATCAACCAACAACCCCTCTATATCACCGTAGGAGTGATAAAAATCAAAAGCTGTTTGTCGTTAATAGCATTGCGAGAGCCCTTAAAGAGCCAACCTAATACGGGAATATCTTTCAAAACAGGGACCCCGTTTTTAGATTTCTCCTTAAAATTCTTCATAAGCCCACTAATCATGGTCGTTTGCCCACTTTTAAGCAATACGCGATTTTTTGATCTTGACGTCTGAATCGTGTAATTAAATGACGTTTTTAAAGCATTTGGGTCATTTGTAGCAGCCTCTCGCGCAATACGTTCAGAGTTTTCAACGTAAATATCCAAGAAAACAGAC
>CAZFHP010000093.1:0-4098 GCA_964519365.1 uncultured Pseudomonadota bacterium | reverse complement strand
GGGTGACCTAGTGCCAACCCATGCCAAGGCTGAAAGCCGCAGCCATGGGGCATTAACGAAACTTCGTACACCCTTGCCTAATAAGGGCTCCGCTCAGGGCGAACGGTTGTTAGAAAAATCTTTGCCCCCAGGTATTTTTGCTTAATTTGTTTACGTCAAACTCACGTTATTCTATGTTAAACGTCCAATCTCCTTGTAACGCTAAACTAGCCGGCCACTCGCTATAATCCCAATCTCCTTCAAATAAACAACCTTCTGTCGGAAATTTCATAAAACAAAATTTCATTTTTGCTTGTCGTATCTTTGCTGTAAAAGTTTGCGAAATCTTTTTTAACCAAGTTATTATCTTGCCATGCATAGAACACTCTGTAACTATTCCTACTTTATTTGGGTGTTTTTGCATCCGTTTCTTCAAAAATTCTTCTAGTACATATATATCAACAGCTTCAACAAAAACAGGCATCAAAATCACTTCTATATTTTTCCAGCTATATCGCTTTGTCATCCCATGAGATCCAGAATTAATATCCCAACTAAACCTCTTTTTTTGAGCTACCGCAAACAGCCCCTCAGGAACCCCATCTTTTAACAACTGAAAACCATCGTTTAAAGAACCTTGTCTTTCTCTCCCTCCTAAAAATCGAGGGTCAACCAAAAAAATCTTAAATTGTTTTGAGCTATTTTGTTCTGCAGCATCTGTAAAATACGGAGGGATCTGCTGCCATATATTATCGTACACTTTACTACTCGTACACCCAATCGAAACTAAAACAACATCAGAATCAATTACTCGCATAAGTTCATCTTCAAAAACCATAGCCGCATCAACAACAATATTACTCTGATTTTTCAAATGTTCTGTAAACAAACTTGTTCGCCCAAGGTTTGAAAGCAACGACGAGACCCTTCCTCTTGAGCGATTTTTAAATTCAAACCGTTTCTCTTCTAAGCTCTTCCCTTTTAACGTCGTTAGCTTGTCTTTTAACGTTTTTAATCGTTGAGCCAGTAATACAAGTTTATTTTTTAAAACGATTAAGTTTTGGCGAAGACCTGTTAGCTTTGCTTTAAGCGTTGTAAGGGCACGCGTAACAGGCGTTGTTTCCTGTTCCCCCGAAGACATCGCATAAATACATGTAACGCTTGTTTGAAAAAGAAAAAACGCAAAAAAGAGCCACCAAATTTTGTTGCGACCACAAAAATCCATACTCATAACCTATCCCTAAATCTCTCAAACAATACAATCGAAATAGTTCGCGTTAATTTTATAATTGCGATTCTTCTAAAAGACATAAATCAAAAATAAACCGTGAAAAATCCCATAAATATGGTACTCTACATATATGTGTATATTTTCTCAAGGCTCATAATACAAACGATAATCCCTTATGACACACGATAAAGATCAAAGCAAACCTATACAACTTACGAAATACTTGGCCAATTGCGGCTTGTGCTCACGCAGAAAAGCAGAAGAACTGATAAAATCAGGCCAAATCTCTGTTAATAATTTCGTTATCACAAACCCAGCACATAGAATAAGCGCTACAGATGCTGTGCGTCACAAAAAAAAGCTCGTAAAGCCTGAGCAGAAAGTCTACATCCTGCTCAACAAACCAAAAAATTACGTTACAACTGTTTCAGACCCGCATCACACGAAAACAGTACTTGAGCTCGTCAAAAAAGCATCTCCCGTTAGGCTTTATCCCGTTGGCAGATTAGATAAAGACACAACAGGTCTTTTGCTCATAACCAACGACGGAGAATTGGCACAAAATCTATCGCATCCAAAGCATGAGATCAAAAAAATCTATCACGTTGTATTAAAAACCCCCTTAGATGAAAAACACTTAAAACGCATCAAAATGGGAATAAAGCTATATGATGGCCGTATAAAAGCTGACAGGGCCTATTACATCAAAGATAAGCCCAAAACACATATTGGCCTAGCTATTCACAGTGGCAAAAATCGCATTATCAGAAGAATCTTCATTGCGCTTGGCTACAAAATCAAAAGCCTTGATCGCGTACGCTATGCAGGGTTAACCAAACGCGGTCTATTGCCCGGCAACTGGCGCTTTTTAACGAAAAAAGAAATCGAAACGCTACAAAAATAAATACCCCGAACTCAAACACCACTTTATAGCCCCACAAAAAAACATTCTCACGCACCAAAAAAAACACTTCACCCTTATCTTATACCCCTTTTGCTGCCATTTAAAAATAACTTTATTTTCAAATATAAAATTTATTAAAATTAAAATAAGTGTTACAAATTCTATCACCATTTTCTATAAGAGGGGGAATTTATGAAGAAAATAATAATCATATGTCTTGTTTTTATGGGAGTATTTTCACAACAAGCATGTCTCGGCATGAAATCCGGCAAAATACTACCATTAGGTGCCGAAAAGATTATCCCAATAGATGATATCGTATATGCTATCGCAATGCTTCGAAACCCAATACCATCAAGTGCAAGCCGGATTGACCCAAAAGTCTCTGCGACAATCAAAAAATTACAGGGACTACAAACAGTTATTCATCGTACTTTAATCCCACTCATAAAAGCGAATAATATCAAAATTCTAACAAAATTTCTTAAAGAACATCCAGAATATATACATCAATACTTCCCAAGGGGAGAAGACGTTGAAAACGTCTGGCTTGAAAACATCTTGAATTACGAAACACTGTTACACATAGCTGTAGCTCTTGGCAAACTTGAATGTACACAACTCTTTGTCTTACTCGGTGCTGATGTTAATGCCAAAATTCAACCCATTATTATAGGCCATAGAAATAAAAGAAGCTCTCAAACCCCTCTGGATATAGCCTACATGCCAAAAAATCAAGCCATCTTTGACTTTCTTGAAGAACATGGCGCCCAACGTCATCGAACTATTCAATGGTATGAAAAATTTCTTTGTTGTTCTTCAAAATAAACCAAACATACTATGTTAGGGGCCCAGCGCCAAAAATATGCTAGCCCCTAACATAATTTAATAAAACAGGGGGGGGAATATATGAAACGAAAAATCGCCATCATATTTGTAGTACTCACATACTTAAGCAACACTTGCTTCAGCATGTTCTCAACACAGATAACAGAAGAAGATATCCAGGAATATCAAAAACTCAAAAAATTCGAACAAGAAATATGCGCCTATCTTGAAGATAGAAACTATAACTTTGTTCGCCATAGATTTACTGAGTATTTTAACGTCACACCTCTGCACATAGCAGTACTTCTTGAAAACGCTCCCCTAGTCAACACACTTATTGCTCATGGAGCTGATGCCAATGCTTTCGCTGATGACAAAATCACACCGTTACACTTAGTCGCACTTACAGATAATGTTTCGATCGCACACATGCTTTTGGCCAAAAAAGCAAACATAAAAGCTCGAGATGCCAGAAGAAAAAAGCCTTTATACTGGGCTGTAGAAGCTGACAGCCCTAACGTTGCACGGTTGCTTGCTGAGCATACCGTTATGCTCAAAGAACTAGAAAAAGACAGGCTTAAACTAGAAAATATAAAACTTTCGATCAAAAAGAAGAAGAAAAAAAGAAGAAAACGATAAAAACGTACGCGGCTGGTTTCAATGATATTGTCGTTATTGGCTCAGCAGAGAATCCCTGAAGTTAATGAAATTCAAATTTGACAACGGAACACCCACTTGATACTACCAACTATTATTGGTACAATCTATACTAGAGAAAAAACAATAAGGAGTTTTATGCCAATAAGCGGTAAAGAACTAATGAAACTATTTTTATCTCTCGGTTATAAGCTGGTTTCAGGAGGAAAAGGCAGTCACTTAAAATTAAAAAAGAAAAACAAACCAACAATAATTATCCCCAATCATAAAGAACTATGTGAATCAGGAAATTAAACCCGCAAAGCGGGTGTAGTAGTGTAGCCCATTGCAATGCGTCTTCGCAGCAGCTGTGGGAATCTATCATAAAAAAGTTTCTGCCCCGGAGCGGGCAGCGCAAAAATTACGTTATGACAAAAATTAAAGCGCCGCCCACTACCGGGGCGGAGACTTTCGGAAATCACAATACCCACACCTGCTCCGAAGACGCCTTGCAATCGGC
>CAZFHP010000092.1:304-4240 GCA_964519365.1 uncultured Pseudomonadota bacterium | reverse complement strand
TGCGGGTTGAAGAAGATTCCTTTGATCATATTAATACCAACTCCGGACAGTTGTTGACTCCGATCGAGGATCCAGTGTAACATTTGACAACAAAAAAACGTTCCTTCTTGTATCATATCAAACCACCATCCCGATTCTTTGTCATCATAAACGTTAACATAACAAGACACATTCGTTTCCCGTTCGCCCTGAGGAGCCCGGCGAAGCTGTAAAGCGAAGCCGGGCGTCTCGAAGGGTATCCTTTTTCCGCTAATTATTCACCAACACGTACACCCCAGTCACCAGGGATAATCCAACCACCACTGGCTGTGTCACGTACTGGACGGCCAACGTAATTCTTCGTTGTCTTATTATTCGCATAATCGTCTACCAACAACTCTGACAAGTCAGCGCCACTTGCAGTACCCTGCAGCCCGCCATCTCTGTCGTAAATCTTTTCAACACGAACCTGCTTGGCCTGCTCGCCTTTCTTATTCGACAATGACGTCAACGCTATAGAACTGTCAACGGCCATACCACGTCGATACTGGCCCAGATTATAAACCTCTGCACCCGTAATCTTCTGCACAATTCTGGCTGCATTCGTAGCACCATTAAGAGCCTTCGTTGCATCAACATTAAATCTAAAGATCTTCGCCTGATCTTTACAGGTGTTAACCGTCATGACAAACAAATTACCTTTTGGTGAGTTTACACCACGGGTTTGGGAAAGATACGAGAGTTCAACAGGAACACCGTCTTCTTCTACATCGATGCCTTGAACCTTTTCAAAGTCTGTGCCATTCTTGGTTACAAAAACACCGGTCGTCGTTGCAATAATCGCCACAATCTTAGTATCTGCATCCCCTGCAACAATCATGTCACGACCAAAGCCGATATCTGTTCCATCAAACGCCGTTTCTCCATCACCGAGAGTCTTCCCATCCAAGCCTGTTATTGCAAACTTGTCCATGCTTAGGACATAAAGCTTCGGCGTTCCAACATTATTCCCATCAGCCGCGATGGCAACAATCGCCTCATCATTCCACTCAGCGATTTTTTTAAACGTCCAAGGCCCAACAGTACCTGCTGTCCCAGCAGGGAATTTATCATCACTGCCTGTACCCTCAAGCGTTGCAAGCAGCGTACTAATATCATAACCGTCTCCATTTTTATCCGACAATCGCGCCAAACCCTTCGAGCCGCCAACATACACAAATCCTTTTTTGCCACCGCCATTCGTCGCACGCGACCACTCGGCACACGTCAGCACACCAATGTCTTGGTCTGCAGGAATGTCTTTGTAAAAAATACTGGTATCGTTTGCAAACTTAGCCGTTGGGTCAAGCTTGTCCGTAGCCTTTTTACTCGTTTCAATAAGCGCAACTCTATTCCCACCAACAGCAACAGCCATCGAAAATAAATATTTTTCAAAGCCTGGGGTTTCTGCATCAAAAGCAAAGACCCTAAAAGGCCCTTTGGTCGATTCAAAACCAGCTGTTTTTACAAGCTCTGTATCTAACTCTCTACTCGTAGCAGCAACATCAGCATTTTTCCCCCATGCCGTCGAACGAATTACCTTTTTATCACCAGCCAAGAAGATCACGGTTCCAGTATTTGGGTCAACACCAAAACCAAACGCTTTTGTCGCTATGACAGAATCAGCAACACGTTGCCATGGCGTCCAGGCAATAATGACACCCTTGTCATTAAAGATGGCTGTACTTTGGAAAATCCCCGCTTCTTCCATCGCAGGAAGCGTTGTTGCCTTTCGAGCCTCTTGAACCGAAACATACACAGTATCACCAACAACCTGCATGTCTTGAATCACAGCCTTAGTATCTGTACCACCAATAAGTTTTGGACTAAACCCGACAACAACTGGGCCACCGGTTGCCGCACGATCAACCTTCGGCGCATCACCTTCTGCCGCCAAAAGCGATTTAAAGTCAGTTACTTTAGCCAGCTTTCCAGCACCTGCATTACCTGTGCCAACCAAAGGCAATGCATTAACCCATGTGGCTAACCCATCAGCGGCAGTAGCAAGATCTGTTCCACCAACCACAATCAAATAATCTTTGCCGGTGCTTGTGTGCATAACACGGGGAAGAGACATGTGTACTTCTGGGACAGAAGTCCCATCACCTGCGCCACCAAAAATTGATTCCTTAAATTTATCGGTATTAATATCAAACAAACCAATGTTCCCAATATCTGCAATCGGCTCTAAGACAAGCTGCCCCTTATTCCCATCAGTAGGAGCAGTCGGGTCTATCTTGCCAACAAAAAGACCCAAAACACCGTTAGTGTTCTCTTTATCCTTATTCGTTACCTTCTTAAGCGCAACATACAAAAGCTTAAAATGCTCATCCCAGAACATGCTGACTGCAGTATCATCGTTAATAGTTGCCGCATCGCCGATGGCAATCAGTTTGCCAACAGCAGTAGGATCAATTTTCGCAGCAGCATTATTAGCTTCATCTGTATCATCAAAAAGATCTGCGCTCTTATGAGCGAACAGCGTCGCGTCATCGACAACACGAACAAGAGCTATGCCTGGTTCTTTTGCTGTAGAAAAATTATCTTTCGTGTCAGAAACAGCGGCAAATATGAACGGCGCCGCGGTACCAGATGCCCCGCCCGTGTATACCTTGTTGCCTGGCGTTGCGGCAATAGCAAAAATGCCTTTAACTTCTTTGCTGCCATGAGTCTTAAGCGCCTGCCCCTGCGCTCTGGCACCAGTCCCACCAGCATCTTTAAACATAACAACCTTAGTCATATCAGCAGCATCCTCGACAAAAACAGGAAAGCCGGTATAGCCAAGGGTAAGAAGGGCAATTTTTTTCTGAAGATCTGTTTCGTTTGCCAAGTCTTTTATGGCAACCTTACGATCGGCACCTAATTTGGCGCTGATAATACTTTTGTCAGTTGTCTCGCCAGGAGCACCGAGAAACAATGTCCCTGTATCTGGGTTATACGCCGTTGGACCATATTCTTTAGTATCAGGCGTTGCCTGTTCAACGGCACGGGTTTCAGGTGCAGCGAAGACATTCGCACCAAAAACCATCACCCCAAAAGCACACGCAGCAACCAAACCATAAACCCCATTAAAAACGCTGGCGTTCCCGCAAGCTCGCCCAGCGCACGAACCATTCACGCGCGAGCGTTTAAAAAGATACGAACGATATGGGAAATTCTTGTTCCTCATACTATTCTCCTTCTCTCTTAGACCAGTAAGACAAACTACTACACGAATTTTAACTCGGATGAAAATTTTTTAAGATATTTCAGGTTAGAAAAAATAATTCACGAAGTAAAGATTTTAGAGAAAGTTTTTCTGGTTAAAACGTGAAAAACAAAAAGAAAATTTTATTTAAGAAAAAATGAAACGGCAATACCAAACAATCTATAAAGCCTATCATAGACGTTTTTTCTTGGCCCAATAGCAACAACATGAATAACTAGCTCATTATGTTCTAGGCTATAGATAATTCTATATGAACCAACCCGTAAACGATAAAGATCACAGAGCACACAGCTTTTCAACTTCTTCCGTTGTAAATGTTCGCCCACCCTCTTTAATAATGTTTTCAGCTTCTAAAACATCATACAAATCTTCAAGCTCTTCAAGCAATTTACCAAAAACTTTAAGATCTATAACAATCGCCGTTTTGTTCCCTCGCTCATCAACAATATATTGTGGGGGATACCCTTTCATATCAACTCCTAAATAGACGTACTGGCCAACAGAAACAACATAAACACATTACATACGAGGGTAATTAAAAGAACAAACCAAGTAAAGGTTTTTGAGAACGTTCTCTATTTTATTATCCATAATTATTCCCCACAGCTGCGCATAAGAATGCTTGGTGTGGGCTAACATAAACGTCACCCGTTCCACGGGTTCCTATATGACTGTTAGATTTTTTTGTAATTCCCATTAGAACCTGTGGA
>CAZFHP010000092.1:0-294 GCA_964519365.1 uncultured Pseudomonadota bacterium | reverse complement strand
TTCTTATTTTTTTTATTTTCTATATACAGCTGGTTTAATTGTTTTGTTTTATGTTAGCCCACACCAAGCCTTCTTAGGCGCAGCTGTGGGAAATAATCTGGTCACGCCCCCCAACCTGAGATCTTCCCGCCCCCAAGCCGTATCATTACCAACAAGAATACACCGGCTTATTACCCACACCAAGCATTCTTATGTGCCACTGTTGGGAATACATGAGCAGCAGTCAAAACAATTAAAGGGTCCAGTGGGGGGGGGGAATAGGCCCCCCCCCGGGCCCCGTTTTAACCCGGTAAT
>CAZFHP010000091.1:0-4313 GCA_964519365.1 uncultured Pseudomonadota bacterium | reverse complement strand
GAAGCTTGGGCTTAAAGGGCTATGGAAAGAACTTTGTGATGTAGATGTTTTGTAGATGCTTGTTTTATTCGATTTCTTATGGAGGAAGAAAATTGTCGTTACTGTAAAACATGTTATATTCGGAGTTAAGAAGTTTTGTTAAAACTTATGTTAAGTGTGATCGTATAGTTGCTAAAGTTTAGTATTGGAGTCTGATATGCAGGCAAAAATAAATTTTTTGCAAAAGTTTATAAAGCAAAAGATAGCTGGTTCTTTTTGTTATTCGTTTACGTTTTGTCTGATGCTATCGTGGGTTTATGCCCTATGTGAGCAGATCGTAATTCCGTTGCCGTTTTACTCGGTTCCCGTTATTGTTAACCCATTGCCAATATATATCTGTACATTATGGTTAGGCTGGCCGGCTGTTTATGCGTATGGTCTTTATCTGTTACAGGGTGTTTTAGGCGCCCCATTTTTTGCAGGTATGCTGTCAGGTGCTGCTCGCTTGATTGCTCCTGCTGGGGGATATATTGTTGGTTTTGGCCTAGCTGCTATTTTTCTTGCCTGTGTTCGTGAGTACAAAAAGCAAGCGCTTTTTCTAACACTTTTAAAAATTTATAGCGCAAATATTCTGGTATTTGCCTGTGGGCTTGTATGGCTCAATAATTTTGTTCCCACACAGAATCTTTTGGCTATTGGTTTATACCCGTTTATTATTGGAGATTTTGTTCTAAAAGCGGGAATTGCAGTTTTTGTGTATCATAACTATTTAAGTATGGCTAAATAACATGACAAAAAATAAAATAAGTTTAGTCTCAGCTATTTTAATTTGCTTGAATACTGTTTTGGGAGCTGGTTTATTTATAAACCCACAAGCGCTTACGCAAATGGGGTATCACGTTGGGTTTGTTGGTTATATTTTGTCTGCGATTATTCTTTTCCCGTTAATTTTAAGTATGGCTGAGCTTGCAAAATTACATCCTGTATCAGGTGGCCTTTACGTTTATAGCAAAGAGTATTTAGGCTCGGGTATGGGATTTTTATCTGGGTGGAGTTATTTTGTTGGCAAGACAGTTTCGGCGACGTTATTAACGCATACGTTTGTAAGCTTTGTGCAAAGTCAAAGTGCTTTTCTTTCTGGTGTTCCAACGATAGTGCTTGATTATATCATGATAAGTGTGCTTATTGGCCTTAATATTATTGGCGTACACATTGGCGGGCGGGCGCAATATTTTTTTGCGTTTCTTAAATTTATCCCGTTAGCTTTTGTGTTTATATGGGGTGTTGCTTTTTTTGATATAACATTTTTTTTAACAGCCCCATCGGTTGCTATTGACCAGGTATTTTCGCTCATTCCTATTTCGTTATACGCTCTTGTTGGTTTTGAAATTATTTGTGCTGTTGGTGGTTTTGTTGAAAATCCAGCGCGTAATATTAAACGGGCGATTTTAATTGCATTTTGTATAACAGCTGTTATCGTTGTTTCGTTTCAGTTTGTTATATTTGGGAGCGTTGGAACAGAGCTTATGACGTCAAATCGTCCAATTTTACTTTTAGCGCTCAAAGCATTTTCTCATATGCCTATTTTAGGCAGGCTTCTTAATGGTTTTGTGTTTACGTCGATACTTGGCGCTGCTTTTTCTATGTATACAGGTAATTGCTGGAATTTGCATGCATGTGCAGCAGACAATCATTTGCCAGGTAAAAAAATATTGACACAAGTAAATAAGAAACAGGTTCCGTGGGGGGCTTTACTCGTAGAAGCTATTATTGCTTTTTTTATTATCACGATTACTAAAAAACAAATACCGTTACAGAATATGGCTGTGTGGGGGATTTTTATGAGTTATCTTATGGTTGCTCTTGCAGCATATTGGGCTACAAAGAAAAACAAGTCGATGAGTATTGGGCCTGGGGTTGCGTGTTTAGCTGTTGCGGGGTGCTTATATGTGATTCTTTTATGTTTACAAAATATTATACGTTTTGGAATATCCGTGCCATTTTTGACGGTATTTTTTGCAGGTTTATTATTATCCCGGTATAAAAAAATTTTTCGATAGTTATTTTTGGAAAGTAGTATGCAAGAGAATAAAAAAGATAAAAATATATTGCGCTTAAAAAGATTGGGTGTTGATACATATAAAGAATTAGTCGTTTATATGCGGCATGATTGTCATGTTTGCTTATCAGAGGGTTTTAGTGTTCCGTCGCGTGTTATTGTTTCGTGTGAAAAAAAGTCGATTATTGCAACGCTTAATATTATTACGTCTAATTTATTGGAACAAGGGCAAGTTGGACTTTCTGAATATGCGTGGAATTTATTAGGAGCAAACGAAGACGATAGTATAACGGTAAAGCATGCAAAGCCCATAAAATCATTAAGTTATGTTCGCTCGAAGATATATGGGAATATACTTTCAGAAAATCAAATTAAAGAGATAGTTACAGATATTACGGCTGGTAGATACTCTGACATTTATCTTTCGTCTTTTTTGACAGCTTGTGCTGGTGATCGTATGAATAATGAAGAGTTGCGTGATATGACGTGGGCTATGGTTGAAGTAGGGGAACGGCTTGAGTGGGGGGCAAGTATGGTTGTTGACAAACATTGTGTTGGAGGGTTACCTGGTAATCGTACCACGCCGATTATTGTTTCGATAGTCGCCGCGTTTGGGCTTACAATGCCCAAAACGTCATCGCGAGCGATAACGTCCCCTGCAGGAACGGCAGATACTATGGAAGTTTTAGCCCCTGTCATGCTTGACATAGAAACGATAAAAAATATTGTAGAAAAAGAAGGGGGCTGTGTCGCCTGGGGAGGGTCTGTGTCTTTGAGTCCTGCAGATGATATGATGATTGGTGTTGAACGAACGTTAAATTTGGATAGCGAAGCGCAGTTGGTTGCATCGATTCTTTCTAAAAAAATAGCAGCTGGTTCAACACACGTTGTTATTGATATTCCTGTTGGTCCAACAGCGAAAGTTCGTTCTTATGAAACAGCAGATAAAATCAAAAATATTTTAGAATTAATCGGCAAAAGTTTGGGGGTAACGTTAAACGTTATTTTTAGTGATGGGACACAACCTGTTGGTCGAGGGATAGGTCCAGCGCTTGAAGCGCGAGATGTTCTAGCCGTTTTAAAATGTGAGGCCGATGCGCCACAAGATTTGCGAGAACGGTCGCTCTCACTAGCAGGACATATTTTAGAGTTTTGTCCCGACATACAAAATGGTCAAGGGCGTGAGCGAGCAACGCAACTACTTGATAATGGCAAAGCATGGCAAAAGTTTCAGGCGATTTGTGCTGCGCAGGGTGGTATGCGTGAAATCCCCAATGCTGCGTATACGCATGCGTATCAAGCAAAAAGTGATGGCGTTGTTGCTTCTATTGATAATAGACATCTTGCTCGTATTGCAAAACTTGCCGGAGCTCCTTTTGATAAAACAGCAGGTCTTGACTTGCATGTTATGGTAGGAAGTAACGTGCGTAAAAACGAGAAACTTTTTACTGTTCACGCTGAGTCACCAGGAGAGTTGCAGTATGCGTTAAATTATCTAAAAGAAGAAACCGGCGTAATTTGTTTAGAGGAGTAGGTAAATGGTTCGTGAAGACATAATTTTTTCTTTCCCGGGCAATAAAATATTTGCAGATCGGTTACAAAAAGAAACGGGGTATGTGCGTGGAGAATTTACGCTTCATACGTTTCCAGATAAAGAATCGTTAGTTACGATACACACTGATGTTCGAGAGAAAAATATTATTCTTGTCTGTGGTCTTGATGACGCAAATAGCAAGATACTCCCATTACTTTTTTTTGCTCAAACAGTAAAAGAGTTTGGGGCGAAATATATTACGCTTGTTACACCGTATCTTGGGTATATGCGTCAAGACACGCGTTTTAAAGAAGGGCAAGCGATTACATCAAAAATTTTTGCAAATTTTGTGTCAGGGTTTATTGATTCACTTATTACGATAGATCCACACACGCACCGTTATAAGACGTTACAAGAAATTTATATGATTGATACGACTGTTTTGCATGCGTCGCAAGAAATTATAACGTGGGTACAAGAACATGTAGAAGATCCTGTTTTTATTGGTCCAGACGAAGAAAGCAGGCAATGGGTTCAAGCTATCGCACAAAAGATAGATGCGCCGTTTGTTATTTTGCGAAAAAAACGTTACGGCGATAAGGACGTTGAAGTTTCTGTTTCTGACGTTAGTCAGTACAAGTCATATACACCTGTTTTAGTCGACGATATTATTTCAACAGCTCAGACCATGATCAAAACAATAGATTGTTTGCATAACGCAGGCATGAATCCCCCTGTATG
>CAZFHP010000090.1:0-4316 GCA_964519365.1 uncultured Pseudomonadota bacterium | reverse complement strand
TACACCCTTGGGTCCAGGGGGTGGTCGCACCCCGCTCACCCTGAGTAGTCTCGTCAAAGCTCGTAGAGCGAAGACAGACGTATCGAAGGGCCCCTGGTATAGCCAAGAATATTTATTCTTGGCGCAAAACAGACGCAATATTAATGTTACGTGCTCTGCGTGCTGGAAAAAGCGTTGCAAAAAATCCCAAGAGCATAATAACGATAAAGACGATAATAAAGATTTCTGGTTCAAGCCGTGCTGGCAAGTGCGACACGTAATAAACATCTGGTAATTTTATGAACGGGTATTTCTCAAGCAAATACCCGGCAAGCGCAGCAAACGTTAATCCCAAAATAGAAGCACTAAACGTGAGCCACATACCAGCATACAAAAATATTTTTTGAATTTTTTTGTCAGGCAATCCCATTGCTTTGAATATAGCAACATCACGGCGCTTTTGTTGTATCTGCATAAATAAAAGCGATATCATGTTCATGCATGCGACTAAGCTAATAAGCGCGAGTATAAAAAACATGACGTACTTTTCCAGCTTTAACGACGAAACGAGTGCTGGGTATAACTCTTTCCATGACTGTATCTGTAAGTGCGGCAAGAAGTTTTTAAGTTTTGTGAGCAGAACTTTTTCGTGTTTATCTGGAAACAAAAATCGAGCAACATATTCTTTAAGCGCGCTATAGCAATCGTACAGAAAGCTTTTGCTGAATTTATTTTTGTGTGTGGCCCAGACATGCGCTATATTTTTTTGTTTATGTTCTTGTGAAAGGGTGATATGATCAACACCTTCTTCGTCAAACAGATCGTTTAAAAGATCAAGCGACATAAAGGCAACGTTATGGTCGTACTCTTCAAGACCTATCTTAAAAATACCAGCAATTGTAACATGATGCTTTTTGAGCAAGATCTTTTTTTTGCCCCCGGGCTCGGGGATCATGATCGTTACTTCGTCGCCAACGCGAAGTTTATGCTGGCGCGCTGTCTTGTGACCAATTATAATAGTATCGTCTTGCAAGAGCTTCTGTAAAATATACGTTTGTTCGTGCGCTTTAATTTTTGGTGCGATAATTTTTTTGTGCAACGAGCTGACCAAGTGTTCACGATTTTGGTCGATTCCCTTAGCGATTATAACCGTTTGGTTTTTATTTTTATCAAGAATTATCTGTTTTATGTTATGCCCACTTGTGTGTATATTCTTGCCAAACATATTCGTAATGGCGTTTGTGATAGCATTATAGTCAAGACGATTGTTTGGCGCACTGATAATAACGTCAGCGTTAATCCCGCGCATTTTTTCATGAATAGTTTTTTCAAAACCGTTTGTGATAATAAGCGTGAGCATGAGGGCAAATGTGCCAATAAAAATTCCCAAGAAGCATACCTTGGTCATGAACGAGATGTTTTTGTCTTTGTTCTTGAATCGCAAGTATTTACGTGCGAGAAAAAACGATAGGTTTTTCATGTGTCTCTCTATTATTCTGTACTATTCAGTTCTTCTATCTTTTACGTAATTACTTCCTAGTTTACCTGTTGGCTTAGTTTTTGCATAGTGTTTAAGTTCAGCTGCTAACTGTGCAATTTGTGGCATAGACGTGAGCTCTTTCTTTTCGTTGGTAACAACAGCAACAGATATGGAAACAAGCGGGAACTCTTGTTGGTTGCCCAGGCGATCGAATGCGATAATTTTCTTACGCTTTTGGTCTTCTTCAGAGTAAAATTGTGTTGCCTGTTGGTCAAAGCTTATGCAAATTTCTTGTGAAATAGCTTCTGCTTTATCTGGCGTAGAAATAAGCACAAAGTCATCGCCACCAATATGTCCCAGAAAGTCCCCAGGGTTGCCATGTTTTTTGAGCGCGATCGAAAGCACTTGAGCTGTGTGCTTGAGAATATCGTCGCCTTTATTAAACCCGTACTTGTCGTTATACGCTTTAAAGTTGTCTAGGTCTGCGTACAAGATAGCCAGCGGCTGGTCGAGTCTTTGTAATATCGTACGATTAATAATCGCGTTGCCGGGGAGTTTTGTTAGGGGGTTTGCGTTTTGATCTCTTTGGGTTCTTCTTATGTTCATGATAAGTCTGGCGTTTAGTTCTATTGGGTCAAACGGCTTTTTCATGTAATCATCTGCGCCCATTTGGACAGCGTAGACCATATCTTCAAGCGCTACCTGGCTTGTTAAAATAATAATAGGAATATGATACGTTAAAAAGTCTGACTTAAGTACATGTGTTGTCTTAAGACCATCTAAATGGGGCATCATCAGGTCCATAACTATCCCGATAATATCTGGATGCGTGTCTACTTGTTCTAAAACATGCAGGCCGTCTTGCGCTTGAATAACAGTATACGTTGGTTCTAACGCTTGCGTTACTGCTTCTCGCATGGCTGGCGAGTCGTCAGCGATAAGTACTTTTTCTTTATTTTTTCTATTTTTTTTGATCATCTATCTCATCCCGTATTTTGTCCCATAATTTTTCTAAATTTATAATCAAAACAAGCGTGTCGTCGCCAAAGTCAGCGTAGCCTGTGTACATATCAAATGCTTTTTCTTCGCTCTCTTCGTGTTTGGTAATAGGCCTGATTATTATCTCTTCTTGCCCAAAAACATGATTAACGAGTAGGGCGATATGCGTGTTCTTATGCTTCATGATAACGATGTTTTTTTCTTCTTCGTCTTTTATATTTTTATTTTGCTCAAGTATGCTTTGTAATTCGTATGCTTCTATAGGCTTGCCATGCCATGCGTACAAAAGCTTTTTCTTTGATGCTTGTACGAGTTCTTTTTCAAACGCAAGTACTTCGGTTATCTGTGAAAACGGTATCGCATAATGCTGCGTGCTTACTGTAACGTGCAATAATCTTTGTATTGCTAGATACGACGGTATCGTTATCGTAAAAATAGTCCCTTCGTTGGGTGTAGACTCAAGTGATAATTCGCCGTGCATTGTGACAATAGCATTCTTGACAGCATCCATGCCGATGCCACGGCCTGAGGTTTGTGTGAGTTTTTCTTTGGTCGAAAACCCCTGCTTAAAAATATACTGGTATAATTCTTCGTCAGTAATTGTTTGTGCTTCTATGGGATCAAGTAATTTTTTCTCAAGAGCTTTGCGCTTTATTTTCTCGGGATCTAAACCCTTGCCATCGTCTTGTACGCTAACGATTAACGTATCGTCTTTTTGTGTGAAGCTTAAACGAATAAGCGCTTGTGGGCTTTTGCCTGTTTGCTCACGTTCTTCTGGCGTTTCTATCCCGTGATCAGCGGCGTTTCTAATTAAGTGCAAGATGGGGTTTTGTAAGTTTTCTAAGATACTGCGATCGAGTGTAATATCTTTGCCGGTGATTTCGAAGGTTATTTTTTTCTGTGTTTCTTGGGCTATCGTTTTGACTACTTGTTTTAAATTCCCAAAGATATCGATTGTTTTGACCAGGCGCATGTCCAGTATCGTTTTTTGCATCTGCTTAAGTTCTTTGTCACATGTTAAAAGCGCATTGTCTATTGTCAGCGTTTGTTTATACGGTAGCTCTCCGGCGCACTCACGTTTTATGTTTTTAAACGCGTGAGTTATTTTTGTTTTGGTTGCAATAAGCTTATTGTTATGATCGATAAGACTATCGATACGCGACATGGGTACTTTGATAATCGAGTCTTGTTCGGGCTTTTGGTTCATGTGTTCGATAAGCTCTGGCGTAAGCTTTGTTTGTGTTTTGTGTGGGCGCGTTACGCGTGCGCGAGCTTTTTGGCCCTCTTCTCCGCTCGCCCTGAGGAGCCTGCCGGAGGCGGGCGTCTCGAAGGGTTCCCCGTTCGTATCTTCGATTTTCCTCCCGTTCGCCCTGAGCGAAGTCCTTCTTAGGACGGAGTCGAACGGGTGCGAACCATCTTCTAGCCAGGTAATATCGCCAGGCAGGGGGAGTATCTTTTCCAGCTCGTCTTTCTTTAGCGCAGTCGTGAACAAAAAGACCATCGCGTAACGTTTTTGCGCCTGCTTAGAATACGTTGGAATTATCGTAATTAGCGAACCGTTTTGCGCAATGGTTTCTTCTATTTTTTCGACGTTTTGCACAAGCGTTTTTGTGTCAAAGTGAACGAGATAGCCAACGATAGGGCGTTTCTTTTCATGCAACTGCCTGATAATTACTTTTTCTGTTTCGCCTATTTGAACTAAGTCTGGTTGGGTGAGCCCGCAGGCTATAAGATTTACGGGAAGCTTCTGTGAACTTTCTTCTTCTTCTTGGTTTTTATCTTTGTCGCTCTGCCCAGTCTGTTTATTTTGCCCAGCCCGCTCATTCCCGGATCGAGTCCGGGACAGGCTCTCACTAGC
>CAZFHP010000089.1:0-4395 GCA_964519365.1 uncultured Pseudomonadota bacterium | reverse complement strand
TACCATTCTGAATAAATAAGCTTCCAAAAAATTTGACGTTACTATTTTTTTAAACGGCTAAATGATCAAGTTTTTAAACAAGAACATACATCCAGTTTTTTACAAAGGTTCTTGGCTATACTTATGGGTAGTAGTGCAACTACCCCTAAGAACCCCGTGCAGCAAGGGCAAGCCCTTTGCAAACCCGACGCGCAGAAACACGGCGATAGCGCTGACGCCTACACCAACACATATTGTATTGCCCCTAAAAAATCGTCCGGCTAGCGCTACGCTCGTTCGACTGCGCTTATAAAGAACTACAAATTAACCTGCATGCAAAATTATTTCAGAAACAACACTCTTTGCAAGAAAACATTGCCTACTATAGAAGATGCCTTGGAAAAATCACCTTGCTAGAAAACATCTATTACACGAAAGAAACTTCGAAAAATCACTTTGCTTAATAACAAGAAGAGCTTTGCATACAGGTTAATTTGTAGTTCTTTATAAGCGCAGTCGAACGAGCGTAGCGCTAGCCGGACGATTTTTTAGGGGCAATACAATATGTGTTGGTGTAGGCGTCAGCGCTATCGCCGTGTTTCTGCGCGTCGGGTTTGCAAAGGGCTTGCCCTTGCTGCACGGGGTTCTTAGGGGTAGTTGCACTACTACCCATAAGTATAGCCAAGAACCTTTGTAAAAAACTAGATGTATGTTCTTGTTCAAAGACTTGATCGTTGAAAATTTATCAACAATCTAATGAAGCTCATCTAGCGTCTCTGCTTGAGTATGAGCGCCTGGAATAGATGGAACAACAGCTGTATAGAGGCCAGTTTCAGGATCTTTTTCTATGTATCCCGTAATTTTCATACGTTACTCCTCTTGATAATTATACTACACCAAACCTAAATCTTTCAAGAACGCCTCTTGATTAGGTTCACGACCAAGAAAATCTCGCAAAAGCTTATTTGGATCATCACTTCCGCCTTTGCTTAAAATACAATCGACAAACTTTTGAGCCATTTTTTCATTCTCAAGCCCGTGCTTTTTGAGCTCATAAAATATATCAAGCGCAAAAACTTTTGCCCACATGTACCCATAATACTTTGCTCCATAGTGTACCAAGTGCACAAACGACATTTGTGGATGCGTTTCGGGAATAAAACGTGTATGCCTTATGAACCTTCTATGTAAATCACGCCAAATAGCATCCGTATCTTTCTGTGCCCCCGGCATAAAATACAATAACGAAGCCAGCGCTAAAAAACATTGGCCTTGGACAAAATAACCAGACGTTAATTTTTTGAGCGCAATTTTTTTATCGAGAAGCTCTTCAGGCAACGGCTTACCCGTTTGATAATGCCCACTTACACGAGCAAGCATATCTTTATTGCTCATCCACTCTTCAAACATCTGAGATGGAACCTCTACAAAATCTCTCTTAACAGCCGTTCCTGACTGTGTTGCAAAAACAGTTCTGCCCATAACCCCATGCATAGCATGCCCAAACTCATGGAAAAACGTCTTAACATTATCATACTTAAGCAACGCTGGTCGATCTTTTGTTGCCTTTGGAAAATTCGCAATCACGATACAAATATCAGGCGTACTTATGTCACGCTTTGAATCTTCTTGCGGGCTGACAAGTGTCCAATGACACGCGTGTGAATATTTGTTATCACGTGGATACAAATCTAAGAACAAATACCCGTATAATTTTTTTGTTGCTCGATCTGTAATTTCAATTAATTGCACATCTTCATGCCACGCCCAGTCTGGCTTGACAAATCTAAAATCTAAACCCAGAAAGTCCTGATAAATCTTAAAAATACTTTCGAGCGTTCTTTGCACCGGAAAGTATTTTGCAATCTCTCGTTCGTCAATATTAAAGTGCTTTTTCTTGTACTCCGAAACAATATACCCATAATCCCATGGGTTCAGACGATTATCGCTATCAAGCATTATGCCTGCTGGTAAGTTTTTCTTGAACAATTCAAACTCTTGGTCGACTTTCTTTTCTGTTTTATGTATTAATTCGTATAAAAACGTCTCGACTGTTTTTGTATTTTGAGCCATGGCAGCATCAAAATCAAGCGCTGCATAGCTCTTAAACCCAAGCTTTTTACCAAGCGCATCGTTTTTTGCAATAAGCTTTTTGAGTAATCCCATGTTTTTTGGGTACGCCCTATTTTGAAACAACAGATAAAGAGCTTTACGCGTTTTGCCAACCGTGCAATTGCGCATAACTTCTAAGTACGTTGGGTAGTCACAGCCAACGATATATTTTTCGCCATCACGCTTTAAATTTTTGATCACATGTTCATCAACGCCCGCAAGCTCATCGCGCGTCACACGCAAAGTACTCTTGTCAGTAGAAATATTCATCATAAAATCGCTACTAATCTGGGCAATCTCTTTGTTAATATTTTTTATTTCTTGAAGCTTGTCTTTCGGCAAGTGTAACCCTGAACGTTTAAAATCTTTCATGCTTTGCTCGAAAAAATAACGCTCTTGCCCTGTAAGCCCTGCGCTCTTCATGTTTATATCTTGATAATCTTTAAACGCCTGATATAACTTCGGCTCTGTATACAGGTCAACAAGAAGCTTGCTCATGGCAACTTCTTTTTCATGTGCCGCATCACGAATATCTTTTTCTGGGCTGACCATGCTCAAGACTTCTATAATCGCATGTATACGGGACAATTTGGATTGAGACGCATCGAGTGCATAAACAGTATTATCAAACGTTCGCTTTTCTGGTTCTATTGCCAGAATACTATCTAATTCTTGACGAGCATTTTGTATTGCAAAATCGGCAAATCGCCTGATCTGCTCAGCTGTTTTGGGGAAAAGACGAGCAATATCTTTTGGACTTTCAAGCGGGCACTCTACCATTTTCTTATACGCTTCTAGACTTTCAGGGCCTCCAGCTCGCATAAACCACTTACAACTCGACAATATCAAACAAAACACCCCTGTCACAAGTAATTTTAGATAGCGCATAATACTCACTTTCTTCTATCGTTTTAACCCATAAAAAAATTCGAACTCACGTTTTTATAGTAACACGTAAATTCGACAACTCAAAGAGTACGATAGTTTCTGTTGTCTGAACCAAGATTGGCCAGGATAGGAGGGATTATTCAGGATAGATTTATTAAGATTTTTAAAAGTTTATACGATTATACTCCAAGCTTATAAAACCAAAATTAAGCAAAAAACCGAATCCCAAATTATATGACTGTTAAATAATTTTAGCTTGATAAAATCTATCCTGAATAATCCCTCTTATCCTGGCCAATCCTGGTTCAGACAACAGAAACTATCGCATTCTTTAAGTTGTCGAATTCACTTAAAAATATTACATCAGGCCCAAATCATGTAAAAATGCCTTTTGATTGGGCTCGCGGCCAAGAAAATCGCGTAAAAGCTTACTCGGCTCATCGCTGCCGCCTTTACTTAAAACAAGATGAACAAATTTTTTGGCAATCTCTTTATTCTCAAGCCCTTTATCTTTCACGAAATAAAACAGATCAAGCGCAAATACTTTGGCCCACATATACCCATAATACTTTGCCCCGTAGCCATGCAGATGCCCAAACGCTGCCTGCATATGAGCATCTGGTTCAAACCGAACGTGTTTAATATATTTCTCATGAATATCGCGTATAATTTTACCTGTATCTTTTTTGGCCCCAGTATTAAAACATGAAAGCGAAACTAGAGCAAAAAAGCATTGTCGTTGCGTTGCATAGCCAGAATCAAACTTTTTAAGCGATAACTTCTTCTCAATAAGCTCTCCAGGCAACGCTTCTCCTGTTTTATAGTGCCCACTAATGCGCGCAAGCATAGATTTATCACTCATCCATTCTTCAAACATTTGTGACGGCATTTCAACAAAATCACGCTTAACAGATGTGCCCGACGTTGACGAAAAAGCTGTTCTGCCAAGAACACCGTGCATCGCATGGCCAAACTCATGGAAAAACGTCTCAACATCGCTATGTTTAAGCATCGCTGGGCGATCTTTTGTTGCCTTAGGAAAATTAGCAATCACGCCAGCAATATCAGGGATACTAATCCCGTATTTTTGATCTTCTTGAGGGCTAACAAGCGTTATATGGCACGCATGAGAATACTTATTTTCCCGTGGATATAAATCCAAAAACAAATACCCATACAATTTCTCTGTTTCTCTAGCTTTAATTTCGATCAACTGGACATCATTATGCCACACCCAGTCGGGCTTAATAAATTTAAAATCCAAACCAAGAAAATCTTGATAAATTTTAAAGATCCCATCAAGTGTCTTTTGTACCGGAAAATATTGAGCAATCTCACGCTCGTCGATATTAAAGTTTTTCTTCTTGTACGTCGCAACAATATACGAATAATCCCACGGGTTAATGCGCCCCTGCT
>CAZFHP010000088.1:0-4593 GCA_964519365.1 uncultured Pseudomonadota bacterium | reverse complement strand
TTAACGAAACTTCGTACACCCTTGCCTAATAAGGGCTCCGCTCAGGGCGAACGGACTTGTTAATTTGTTTTCACTAAAGTCTTTTGTTTGATATCAAATTGACACAATTTCAAGAAAGATAGAAATGCATCCTGCAAATCCTACCAATCCTATAAATCGAGGTTCAGACAGCAGCAAAATACTCGTAACACACTTTGCCCATAACAAAAACAAAGACACACGCCCCAACAGAGGTCCACAAAATAACCTGGTCACTATTTGGTATTTGATTACACATAAACTCGCAGGCCCGTTCTCGTGTTGGCAATATAGCGCACATAACCTGAAACTTTCTTCCAATCGTTCTACAAAGCTGCGCAATATTTATGCTACTTGGCTGGGCCCACCAGTCTTTTATAGAAATACCTAGAGCTCTGAGTATACGTGTCAAATCTCGAACAGACGCAACAAGCCAAATTGTTCCCGTTTTAGAACAACGCAAAATAATACATGATTTTTCTCTTACCTGTGCAGGAAGTCGAAACAAAGCAGCACATACATGTGGACAACATCTTCGTGTCGAATTACATAGCGATACGCAAGCATGTTTTGTTGCTCTAGAAAGTCGACGTAAACACCCGTCCATAGCTTGGCAACTCTGCCACCCAGCATTAGGCAAGCAACAAACGCCATCTCTCAGCCCTCTTAAACAGGCTTTCCCTGCATCAGGAAGACGCGCTACGCATGCTTTTGCTCTTCGCGAGCAACAACGCGTTAAAGGCGAAGCAGCCCACACAACAACATCTTTACCCCCACAAAGCAAACCTCTGGCTATTTTATATAGCCCTGTACAACAACCAGAAAGTATGCTGCGTGTCCCGCTATAGCAACCTGTTGCTATTGTTTTCAGGCCACGACAACATTGTGAATCTCGACGTGAATCTCTACACCGTGATCGAGCTTGCTCATCTGGCATCGAATCAATATGACCAAACACCTGATGTGCTTCAAACAATACTGGACCCTGATCTCCTATCCGACCAAGTAATTTGCTATCATCCACTTCTAACCGTTCTAGTTGAGCACGCCGTTCTTGTTGGGCACGCATTAACGCAGAAATATCAAAAGTAACTTCTGGAACATCTTGATCGTGCTCTAAACTCATAGCATGAATACTCGCAGCGTTTAATACAAGCATAAGCGTTAAGAGTAGATAGTTTAGATATTTTTGATAACACATAGTAACCTCCATGGGGCTCTGGGAATCATTGATTCGCGTAATCGTTCATTTTGATGGTAAACATGTACTTATTTTATGTAAGTGATAGTAAAACTCAGAACAAAACTCTATTTTATTTCAAAATAGCAAATACACAAAAAAACGTCAAATTGAACACAAAAGCCGGCTCTATTCACCAAACAAGACCTCACAGTCGACCATTTGAAAAAATATCACATTAGTGTATACTTAAGTTTATTAAGGGGAAGCCTTTAAAATCAAGCACATTCGTACATAACGTTCGCTCACTTTTTATAGCGAACAGTACCAAAACAGGCACGGGTTGCGTGCCTTTGTCGTTATCACAACAACAAAATTGCGTGATAACTCGTGATAACTTAAGATAAGATTTAACATTTATACGTATAGCGTACGCGCATATCGTACAATCGCAAGGGAGTGTTGTATGGCAAAAGGTACAATCTTTCAACTGACACCATTTTTTGTTTTTGTTGGGCTCTTTGTTTTTTCAACATTGTTGTCCGGCTCAAGCATGTGCCCACTTTTTGCATGCATCCTCGCGATTGTCTATTCGTTCTTTACGTTCACAAAAAAAACAAGCTTAAACAAAAAAATGGAGCTTTTAGTTGCCGGCAGCTCGCGCCCCATCGTCATAACCATGTGTTACATTTTTATTTTCTCATCGATACTCACGCATATTCTCTCTATTACCGGCGGGATTAACGCCGCTGTTACGATAGGGCTATCAGTTATTCCGTGTGCATATATCTTACCGGGGCTCTTTATTATCGTAAGTATATTCGCAACAGCCGTCGGCTCATCTATTGGAGCCATTGCTGCTTTCTTGCCAATTAGCATGGGGATAGCTCAACAACTTGGTATTAACCCACCACTTATGGCTGGAACCATTATTGGGGCAGCTATTTTGGGTGATAATCTTTCGATAATATCTGATACAACAATTGCGTGTATTAAATCAATTGACGTCGATGGAATAAAAAAATTTAAAACAAATTTCTTTCTCGTTCTTCCCGCATTTTTCCTTACGCTTATACTACTGATACATAAGAGTATGGGGCTACAGCTTGAACCATATACGCTAACAACGACAATAACACTTGAACATATTATTGCTGTTCTACCGTATTGCGTTATCTTCCTTCTGGCGCTCACAGGCTTAGATGTTATCTTTATTTTGCTTGTCGCTATTTTTACAGCCTTAACAACAGGGGTTTGGCTAGGGCACTTTACCTTTACACAAAGCACCAATCTTATTGTACAAGGCTTTACACATTCAAGCCGTAACGCTCACTTTATTATTTTGTTTACGCTCCTTATTGCAGGGCTCACCTATATTATTGAACACAACGGTGGCATTACATATCTTATCAACAAGATAAAAACCTACATTCATCACAAAAGCCGGGCAGAAATAATAGTTGCCCTGCTCGCACTTACAATAAGTCTGACCATTGCATCTGGAACGATTACGATTCTTATTCTTGCCCCTATCGTAAAAACTATCGCTCACAAATACAAACTCTCAAAAACACGTCTTGCGTGCTTGCTTGATACTTTTTCCTGCCTTGGCTATGGAATACTCCCTTATGGCGCACCACTTTTACTTGCAAGCTCAATAACAGGCGTTTCAACCCTTTCTATTATTCCTTATTTGTATTATCAATTGTTTGTTTTTATCGCCGCTATCGGCTCTATTGCATATAATGCATGGGCAATATCACGATCACAAAAACAACGAAAAAAAGAAAAAAAATTCACCCCTGCTATTATCACCTCTAGCGAAGCTTTTCACGTATATAGCAAACGCAACACACAGGAATTATGACGAATATGAGGGCAAATTCGTGAAAAATATTTTTTTTATGCTATACTGTAATCTCGTGTAATTGTTTTTTAGTGTAATTGATTGTAAGTATTATCATAAGAAAGTTCATAAGAATTTTATGAAGATAACTCGCATACTGCCAGTCGGCTTTGCAATGTTCGCCATGCTCTTTGGCGCAGGTAACTCTATTTTCCCCCTTGTTCTTGGTCGCGATTTAGGAGACAAAATTTGGTTTGGCTTAATCGGCTTTGTTGCAACAGCCGTAATAGTTCCCTTAGTCGGCCTTGTTGCAACCATGTTACGCGATGGGGAATACAAAAAGTTACTTTATGGGCTTGGCCCAATCCCTGGCGCAATTATCGCATTTGTCTGCTTAATTGCCATCGGCCCATTTGGGGCAACACCACGCTGTGTAACCGTTGCATACGCTGCGCTTAAACTTTATATCCCACAGCTGTCGCTCATGTACTTTAGTATCATAGCAGCAGCGCTTATCTATCTGTTTTCAGCAAAAGAAAATAAAGTCGTAGATTTAATAGGCAAGTATCTGGGACCAATACAGCTCGCGCTACTTCTTATCGTGATTATCAAGGGTTTACTTGCTCCAGCACAATTTCTACCAGTATCACTCACAAATCTCGAAAGTTTTACACTTGGCATCAGTAGTGGGTACTACACAATGGACATCTTTGGTGCTATTTTCTTCTCTGGTCTTATCTTTGCGTCGCTCAAATCCCACTCGCTTGAAGACGACGGGACAATCAACTATAAGCAACTTGCAACCATGGGACTACAAGCTGGTGTTATTGGCGCGCTTATGCTCGGCCTTGTATACACAGGCTTTTGCATCGTAGCAGCTTTTTATGGGCCACAAATTGCAGGCGTTGCCCGATCAGATATCTTCAGTGTGCTTGTTAGTACTATTCTTGGTGGCGTTTGGGGAGTGCTTGCAAACTCAGCCGTCGCTATTTCATGCTTAACAACGTCTATTGCTTTGACTACTGTTTTTGCAGAATATATTCGAGACGAGATATTCTCAGGAAAAATTAACTATCACTTCGCGCTCATCACAACTATCTTGATTACAACTGTCATGGCAAACTTAGGATTTGAAGGTATCATGGTCTTAATTGGACCATTTGTCACTGTCATGTACCCGGCACTTATCGTGCTTTCTATCGCGACCATTGCCCATATTTTATGGGGATTTAAATGGGTAAAAATACCGGTTGCTATTACGTTTTTAGGAACGTTACTTCTGCAATACGTAAGATAATTGCTTGTTTCTTCTTTCCCACAATTACATTTTTATCAAAGTTGCTCGTACCCATTCGACTGCGCCCTAAGAAGGGCTCCGCTCAGGGCAAACGGGATTTTAGATCAAAATCAAAAATCGATACGTAAAGTTCAAAGGTTATGCAAAAGATCTAATATTACAACGAAAGAATCCTCTTAATCCGTTCGCCCTGAGGAGCCAAGGCTGAAAGCCGCAGCCATGGGGCATTAGCGAAACTTCGTACACCCTTGC
>CAZFHP010000087.1:0-4603 GCA_964519365.1 uncultured Pseudomonadota bacterium | reverse complement strand
CCGCTTTGCGGGTTTAAGAATATTAAAAGCTTTTTGAATCATGATATTAATTTCCTGATTCACTTAAACATTAAGCGTAAGCGTATTACAAAATTGTTCGGCTTGCGCTCCACTTGTTCAGACAAGCTAATAAAGAGCTACAATTTATACATAACACAAGGCATAAAAAACAAAGCCTGAATATGGTTAGCAGGGCGAGAGCATGCTGATGCCCGGCGCAAGCAGGAGGCAATAGCACAGGAGGCAATCGCATAGGAGGCAATCGCAAGCAGGCAATCGCAAGCAGGTTAATTTGTGGTTCTTTATTAGCTTGTATTAACGGGCAGAGCGCAAGCCGAACGATTTTTTCAGAAACATTCAATATGTATAAACGTCGGCGCCAGCGCGGTTGCCGTTTGCACAAGCGTTCTTAATGGGTTTGCAAAGCCTGTCCTGAGCTTGTCGAAGGGGGGAACCCTTGCTGCGTGGGGTTCGGGGGGTGCGCACTCACCCCCCGGTATAGCCAAGAATATTTGTAAAAACGGGATGTATCTTCTTGTTTGTAAAATAGGGATTAACAATCAGAGTGGATCCTGAAACAAGTTCAGGATGACAAGAGGATGGGATGTATCTTCTTGTTCATAACGTTATATCACAAGCTTCGCCAAGAATCTCTGTAAAAACGGGAGTAGGGGTAATGGATACCCCTACAGTTCTTTTTTCTGCCACCTATGACTCTTGATTCTTCTCAAGAAGAGAAACGCCATAAGCCCATTGTTTAAGTAATGCGCGATATAGATAAATGCGAACTTTACCGCCATACTTGTAACAGGCAATTGATTTAAGAAATACGAAAACGGAATGAAAAATAAGAAGCAGGGCAGCGCTCTGCCAAGCATGACAGACTTAACGTCACCAGCACCACGTAGCGAGCCTGCTAGAATTACTTGCAAGTAATCAAAGATAACGAAGATACTAATCAGAGGAAATACTTTTGCTCCAAAGTCCGTAAACGAGTTTGTCGGGTCAAAAAGGCCAACAAAATAACGTGCATTAAAAGACAAGAATAGTAATCCAATCGAAACGCTTATCGCCGCTAGGATAAGCACTTTTTTGATACTGGCAACAGCCCCATCATAATCTTTTGCCCCTAATCGATTACTGACAAGAAACGTAATAACCTGTGCAAGCGCCGTTGCAGGCAAAAACGCAAACCGTTCTAAATTTTTGATAACTTCAAACGTTGCAATAGCATATGTTCCCATAGGTGCGAGCATCTTGGCAAGCCAGACATACGAAAGGGCATACGAGCCCTTGTCAATCATAACCGGCAAGCTTAATCGCAGGATTCTCAACGTTCGTCGTATGTTAAATACAGAATAAAACGCCTTGCTAAAATATTTTTTGTAGCCCGTGTTAAACAAGATATAACCAATAGCACAGACATTCATGACCGCGTATTGTAAAATTACAGCCCATGCAGAGCCGTTTAAATTAAGCTTAGGAAAGCCAAACTTTCCCAGAATAAGAGCGTAATCAAAAAAGACAAATGTTCCGATGCCTATTAAATTTAACATCATGGGAACTTTTGTGTTTTTAATTGCCCGCATAAAGCCAATAAAACTTAATGTCGTGAAGATCAAAAAAACACCAAACGAGCGCAATCGCAAAAAGGGCACGCCAACGGCAACCATTTGTTCCGGAACATTAAGCCACGAGAAGATGCGAAACGCTCCAAAATAGACGAGTAAAAATTGAAACAGGCCCAAAGAAAACGTCCCCCAAAAAGTGTTGCCAAGTTCTTGGCCGCACTTTGTATATTCTTTTGCCCCGTTATATCTTCCCATAACAGCGATTGCAGCAATAGGTATCCCTTCGGCAAGTTTGGTCATTAAATAGAGCACGTTAATAGTCATGCTCAGTGCGCCAAAAGACGTAATAGACTGAGAGTTTGAAACGATGTATGAGTCAACAAGTGGGGGGAGTGTGATAAGGACCATCGACGATATAAGTTCGGGTATGGCATACGAAATAATATCTTTTGTTCGATCTCCTTTTTGCTTGAGTGAACCTATTTTGTATGCGATCGTATTTTTCATGACCCTGCCCTTTCTCTTATTCGAGTAAGATTAATTACGGCTTTTATCACACATGTATGTATTTACACACGCATCTTCGCACGACATAAAATCGTGCTGTTTCCTCGTGACGTTTTATCACTCTAATCGTTTTTCAGCACATGTCAAAAATTTTTTGGTCACCATAATGCTGGCAAGCATTCAAAAAGAGACGCTGATGGTCGAGATACGCCGGTGATTTTTGCTAAGCTAACAGGTACTTGTGCCGTCCATACGTGCTCATAAATATTTTTTTTCAAATATTTGCCCTGCTGGTAAAATATCAATGGCACGTGCGTATCGTAATCATATGGCGTGTTATGCGAACAGCCAGTTGGGTAATTCGTTACCAAACAATACGGCTCAGGCATACAGATTAAATCACCTATACGTTTTTTGTACACATGATTCTTGTAATAGTTTTCAGGAGCGTTGGGCGTGAACTGTGCGTTTTTAAGCTCGTCTTTTGTCCACACATGCTTAACGCCTTCAAGATTTTCTAAGTAATTCTTAAGTGTGAGTAAAATCTCTTTTTGTGTTTCTGGAGCATATTCGTTTAAAAGCTCATGATCCAGAACAAAGTAGCTTGATTCAAATTTTGCGACTATTTTTTTGGGTTCTGCTTGCTTGTTTTGCGTATCTTGTGTTTTAAATTTTTTGTGAACAAGCTTGTTCATATCCTGCATTAAGTTCTTTGCCATTATCCTGCGTGCGGGCCGCAGGCCCCGTTTGTACGAGATTTCCTGTATCGGCTGTATCCCATGGTCAGCCGTTAACACAAACAGAACGTTCGAGCTGCCGATTTTTCTTTGGACAGCTGTCATAAAGTCTTGTATCTGTTTATCAAGTTGATAAATAAAATCGATAATTTCAAAGTTATCAGGGCCGTACATGTGCCCAAGCAAATCAAGGCTGCTCAAGCAGACCCATAGAAGCATTTTATCGTTTGTTGTGCTATCAAGATTCGTATCAATACATGTTTGGGCAAGATCAAACAAGAGTTTATTTGCATGAGGCGTTTTGACGTAAATATTATACGGGACATCTTTTGTGCGATCTATTTTTATAGGCTCGCCCGATGCCATCTTAAAATTAAGCACAGCATGATCATAATCGTTGATAAACGGGAAGTTATAATAATCACTCGTGCGTTCGTACATAGGGACCCACGTGACTTCTTTAAGCTCGGCTATCTTACGTGTACTATTAAAACGTGTGAGCCAATCTGGCAGTTTTTCAAAATACGTCTTGCTTGACGTAAAAATCCCATATTTTGGATCAAACCAGATCGCTTTGCCAATTTTATTGGCCGTTGCAATTGCTGCTCGGGACTTTAACGATAACGAAAATGCTTTATGTTTTTTTAGCTTTGTCGAATGCATACCAAACTGATCTGAAAGCCCATCGGCAGCGATGTTTCTTGGTGACTTGCCCGGGACAGTCGTTGTTCCATTTATAAAGATAGCGCCCGCTTGTGATGGGTCGTCATCAGCATGAATTTTCTTGAATTTTGTGCTTTTGTTAGCCCGCTCGCCCTGAGTAGCCCGCTCACCCTGAGTAGCCTTCTTAGGCGTATCGAAGGGAGGCGTATCGAAGGGTTCGAACCATTGATTGCTAATAATCCCATGAACATTAGGTGTTACGCCCGTGTTAAGCGTACAGTGTCCAACGGCAGTTTCTGGAATTGCGTGCGGGTAAAAAGCGTTGTGATAATTTATGCCGTTATCAAGCAGAAACTTAAGGCCAAATTTAAAGTTATGCTTTAACTTTTTTATGTAATGATACGCGAACTGATCAACGATCATAACGATTGTTACCTGCGGTGCCTGTGTATATGTTTTTGTGAGCGTTTGTTTGTGTGTGTTTTTTTGTGCCTGTGTTTGTGCGTTTATACACGTGCATACAAACGCGATACATATAAGCAACGATATGTGCTTTATTCTCATGTCTTACCCTTTCTTTTTTGATTTTTTTACAATACGTTCAAGACGTTCAAGCTATACACAAGTATGGGAAGAGAAATAAAGAGTCTTGCGTTTTTTGTTTTGTTTTTTTGTTTTTTTGTTTTATTTTGATTTTTATTAAGAGTTTGTTGGGGTTTGCCACCCCAAACCCCGCCTTAGGGGTACTGTGTGAGCACCCCTAAGAACCCCGCACACAAAAGCGTTCCCCTTTTGAAAACCCCTAGACGCTTGTATTCACAGTGACCGCGCTAACGCCTACGGTTGTATATGTTGTATGCCTCTGAAAAAATCATCCGGCTTGCGCTCCACTTGTTCAGACAAGCTAATAAAGAGCTACAATTTATACATAATGCAAGGCATTACGAACAAATCTAGATATGGCTAGTTGGACAAGCGCAAGCAGGTTAATTGGTGGCTCATTTTTGTGATGCAAGATTTACAAACAAGAAGGTACATCCCGTTTTTATAAATATTCTTGGCTATGCCAGGGGCCCTTCGATACGTCCGTCTTCGCTCTACGAGCTTCGACGAGACTACTCAGGG
>CAZFHP010000086.1:0-4644 GCA_964519365.1 uncultured Pseudomonadota bacterium | reverse complement strand
TTGGCTTCGCATTTTTGAGCAGCTTTTTTTGCTTGCGTTTTTTGAATAATCAATTTATTTTTTTCAAACGCTTCTTCAAGCGTTCCAACCATGTAAAAAACTTGTTCTGGCATGTTGTCACACTCGCCACTGACGATGCGTGCAAAGTCATCAACCATCTGTTTTTGCTTCACAAAGCGTCCCGGTTGGCCCGTAAACTGTTCGGCAACAAATAACGGTTGCGTTAAAAACTTTTGAATCTTTTTTGCCCGATACACAACTTCTTTGTCAGCATCTGACAGTTCGTCCATACCCAAAATCGCAATAATATCTTGCAGCTCTCGATACTTTTGTAACATGCGCTGTACTTCTTGTGCAACGTCATAATGTTTTTTGCCAACAATATGTGGCTGCAAGCCGCTTGAATTAGACTCAAGTGGATCAATAGCAGGGTATAACCCGGTTTGAGCAATTTTTCGAGAGAGTACCGTGCTCGCATCAAGGTGCTGAAACGTCGTTGCCGGAGCAGGGTCTGTATAATCATCAGCAGGAACATAAACAGCCTGAATAGATGTAATCGATCCTGTTTGCGTACTGGTAATTCGTTCTTGGAGCATCCCCATTTCAGATGCTAACGTTGGTTGGTACCCAACAGCTGACGGCATTCTTCCCAAAAGCGCTGAGACTTCTGAACCAGCTTGAACGTACCTAAAGATATTGTCGATAAACAATAACGTATCTTTTCGTTCTTCATCCCGAAAGTATTCAGCCATAGTTAGTCCCGTCAGCCCAACACGTAAGCGTGCGCCGGGCATTTCGCCCATTTGCCCAAAGACTAACGCTGTTTTGTCAATAACACCAGATGATTTCATCTCAAGCCACAGCTCGTTTCCTTCACGCGTTCGTTCGCCGATGCCAACAAAAACAGAATACCCGCCATGTTCGATGGCAACGTTTCGAATTAATTCTTGAACGACAATTGTTTTGCCAACACCAGCGCCACCAAACAAACCAATTTTTGATCCCTTTGTATACGGGCACAGCAGATCAATAGCTTTAATCCCCGTTTCTAAAAGTTCACTAATTGCCTTTTGTTCTATAAGCGTTGGTGCGGGTCGATAAATAGACCATTTTTTTGTTTTTGGGTCAAGTTCTTTTTGGTCAAGCGTTCGACCCAGTACGTCAAAGATTCTGCCCAGAGTTTCGGTTCCAACAGGAACCATAATAGGCGCATGTGTATCTTCAACGGGCAAACCGCGGGTTATGCCTTCAAGCGCTTCAAGCGTGATACAACGCACAACGCCGTCTCCTAAGTGTTGTGCAACTTCTAGACATATACGCTCTTTTCCTGAAGGGTCTTCGCGAGGCAAAACGATTTCTATTTTGTTTAAAATTTTGGGAACGTAATCGCGTTCAAACTGAACGTCTACAACGGTGCCGCTTACACGTAGCACTTTTCCCATTGTTTTGTAATCAAGATTTTCGTACGCACTCTTTTTCTTTACTTTTTTTTCTTTTTTATTTTGTGCGTTCGTTTTTTCGTGTTTTTTTTCGTTTGCCTTTTCGTTTGCCTTTTCGTTTGCCATCGTACTCCTCGCAAATCAGCTTGATCCTATATCTTACAAATCAGTATAGCACAAGAATTTGTTTGAACCAGAATTTTGTCTGAACCAGCTTGTGTTTCGCTTGTACGCCCACAGCTACGGCGAAAAGCGATCGAATATTATAAAATAGATTGTTAGTGCGCCTGAGCAATGGGCTACACATGCTATCACCCATAAAGGGCTTAAGATCTGGCACTAACGTGTTTATTCATCAAAGATAGTATTTTTATCGTATTCAATTCCATTGGTATCTAAAAGATTAACATATTCTCTTTGAAAAGATTCTTTTTTATGATGTGTTTCTTGATTTTTAATGTATCGAGTAATTCTTTCTAGGCATGGCATATCAACGGGAAAGGCGCTGTATCCTCTTTGCCAATGAAATGGTTCTTGGGATAATTGATTTTTGCGAATAAATTTTGATGACTTTGATTTTATGATGCATATCAAATTTGTAAAATTTGATAGAGATTTTATTGATAGTAGCATGTGAATGTGATCAGGCATGCCGCCGATGGCTATTAGTTGTTCTTTTTCGCTATGGATAATTCCTGTAATGTATTTATACACACGAATATTTATTGGAAACACAAGATGAGGGATTCGATGTTTGGTGCTCCAGACACAATGGATAAAAAAATTTGAATACGTATGACTCATTATTGGCTTTGTTTTGCGATTGTTAAAGATTTTTAAGTTTGTTTAATATAAACGCTCTTTGTATTAAATCAAGAAAGTTAAGCAGAGTTAAGGTTTTTTGCTCGTTTTCTTAAGTCCGTAGGGCGATAGCATGTGTAGCCCATTGCTCAGGCGTTTTTTCGAATTTTTTTATACGCTTGTGATCGCTTTTCGCCGTAGCTGTGGGCGTACTATTGATTTACGGGGCGTACTACTGATTTACCCGTAACCCAAATTCTCCCGGCACATAAACAGCCCCCGTTCCCGTGTCGTCAATGAGCTTGGCCAAATATATCGGCAACGTTACGTCAAGACCCAAATCGATTTCTTTATATTCGCCGGACGTTTTGTCGGGCAAAAACGCTTCTTCTGCCGGGAGCGCAGGAACTTTTGAGGCAAAACTTGTTCGGGCGTTTATGATGTGTTTGGTGCGGGGATAGAAATCTAATGCGCCAACAAACTCTTTTGTGCCCGCCCCTGAGAGTGTGCCGATTTTGTAAAAGTATGCCGTTTTGTCGGAGCTTTTTTTGTATGGCTCATCAAACGCCTTTACTGCGTCACTTGCTTCCCCATCGATGTCAAAGCGATAATATGCCAAGAATTTTTCTTGGTTATCAAACGCGAGTACATACAAATTCCCTTTGGCGTTAAGTTTTGCTTTTGATACATCTGATTCTTTTGGATCACGCTGAAGCGTGTTATCTCGTTCTTCTGACAAGAATTCAAACGATAGCGCCGTGCCAAGCTGTTTGGAATTACCCGTATTTTGCGCGGCTTCAACGGCAGCCCAGCTTGAGATTTCGCCTGCGTTATATACCCCTGTTGTTTTATCTTCAATATCCCCGCTTTTAAAAAGTCCCTTTGTCGTTGCAAGCAAAAGCTTCGTTTTGTTTGGGCTTGAGGTTTTATCCCGCTGCAAAACAAGCATGTCAAAAAACTGATCTTTTTCTTTGTCTAACTTTGTTTTTGTATCTGGGGAAGATGGATTAAGTGCGACCTCTGTTGCTCCCGTTTTAGCCAGCACATCGATATTTTCAATAAGCACCGTCGTTGGGTACTCTTCTGCCAACGTCTTCCCATTTTCTAACTTGTCGGGACTATCACTCTTTTTAAGATTTTCTTTTTTCATCTCAAAACGATACAGTGCATCACGTGTCAGTACGTACAGATATTTATCTTGGTCAGAAACGATCTTGCGTACGTCTTTAAATATATTTTCGACTTTGATATTTGGGTCTGTTCCTGTTTTTTCCCGTATCAGCATGAACATCCAATTTGACCCCATAGGAAAATCTTTGCGCGCTTCGTTCCCCTTGAGCTGCTCAAGCCCAGTATTAGTTGCTGTATCCCATCCATCTCCATCATGACTTTGGGTAAGCACAGCAACACCATGCTTGCCGCCAACAAACAACCAGCCTTTTTTATCAGCACTATTTAGTGGCAACCGGGAAACTTCAGCGCAGGTAATCTCGCCAATTTCCCCAAGCACTTTGCCGATGTTCCCTGTGCTGTTAGCGTTAAAGACATAGAACGGCCCCGTTGGGGCTTCAGGGGTTTCTGGGTCAAACTCTGGAAAATTTAATGTTGGCTGAAATAAGTTTGTGTCTTCTTCTATTTCGCCTCCATTAAACCGTCCGGTTTCTATAAGTGCGACCATGGCGTTGCCGGTGGCGACCATCATAGAGAACTGTTGATGCCGCTGTTTTGCTTCAGCTGCGCCTGCTTTCGTATTCTTAGTTCCTGCTGCAGGGTCCTGGTTCTTAAACCCCCACGTCTCGGGGCCAAAAGAAAATAAGCTATACACGCCGCCGCTATCACCAAACGCTGTTTCGATGGTTTCTGCAAGCACGTGTTCTCCGGGCGTGATGGCGCGCGCGTCTTCTCTCCCATCTTCTATAAGTATGTTTTGCCCGGGTGAGATTGCACGTGCGTCTTCCATCCCAATTGCTTGTGCGCCTCCCATCCCATCGAGTATCATTTGGGCCTGCCTTGTTGTACGCGATTCATCGTCATCGTTATTATCTCCGCCAGCCTCAACGGGCCTGCCGGTACCCCATTGCGTTACGCTGACGTCTTGTCCGAGTACTTTTTTACTACCATCTTCTCCGTGTTTTACCCCGTTTGATACGTACCAAATGTTACTCGACTCTTCATCAAAGCCGACGCTAAAAGCTGCCTCTGTGTTGCCCATGACCCGCTGCCATGGGGTCCAGGCACGGATGGTCCCTTTGGCGTTAAACAGCGCGGTGCTGGCAAAAATGCCCATTTCGAATTTGTGCAATTGATCCCGTGTGTCTACAGGCTCCCCTCCTGTATCAGGGGTTGCTTCTTCTGGGTCGCCTGCTACGGCGACGTAGACCGTGTCGCCGTGAACGAAGATGTC
>CAZFHP010000085.1:0-4714 GCA_964519365.1 uncultured Pseudomonadota bacterium | reverse complement strand
CCCCCCCCCCCCCCCCCCCCCCCCCGCCCCCCCCCCCACCCCCCCCCCCCGCCGCGCCCCCTGTTTTTTGATAAATTTAGCAAATTAGAGATTTTTTGGTTGCCCAGCACCTTGTAAATTTAGAATGCATTCTAAGTTTACAAGGTGCTTTGTTGCTTTTTTTGAAAAAGCCTTGTAAATTTATGTTAAGATTTTAATTTTACAAGGTGAGGAGTTTCTTTTATGAGTATGATAATTAGAGAGCATTATCTTAAAGAGATTGAGCTTCAGTTCGAAGTTCATAGTGTTTGTGGGGTATTAGGACCGCGACAAGTTGGTAAAACAACGTTAGCAAAACAATTTGCTCAAAAGTATCCTGCGAAATCAGTGCATTTATTTGATTTGGAAAATCCTTCTGATTTAGTGAAATTTGATAATCCAATGATTTTCCTTTCTCCGCTTATGGTAGAGGATAACCTCATTATCATTGATGAAATCCAGCGGCGGCCGGAATTGTTTCCTGTTCTTCGGGTTCTTGTAGATACCAAGCCAGGGAAGTTGCTTATTTTAGGAAGCGCATCAAGAGATCTTATTCGTCAGTCTTCTGAATCATTGGCAGGGCGTATTGGATATGTTGAAGTTGCTCCATTTTCCTGTGAAGAAATTGTAGACATTGAAGGGTTGTGGCTGCGAGGGGGTTTTCCTCGCTCTTTTCTCGCAGATTCTATTGAAAAAAGTTTTATTTGGCGTGAAGCTTACATTAGGACCTTTTTGGAACAGGATATTCCAAATTTAGGATTTACTATTCCGGCTCAACAGGTTTATCGCTTTTGGATGATGTTGTGCCATTATCATGGCCAGAGATTTAATGCAAGTGAAATAAATCGTTCTTTAGGAATTACTGACCATATGTCTCGAAAGTATCTTGATATTCTGGCAGGAACTTTCATGATGCGTATTTTGCATCCGTGGTTTGCAAATATTAGCAAACGGCAGGTAAAATCGCCGAAAATATATTTTCGCGATAGTGGGATTCTTCATGCTCTTCTTGGGCTTCGCAATATGAAGCAACTGACAAACTACCCACGATTAGGAGCTTTTTGGGAGGGTTTTGCGTTAGAAGAAATTCTGCGTAAATATGGGGCAAAGCAAGAAGAGTGTTTTTTTTGGGCAACTCAATCGGGAGCTGAGCTTGATTTATTGCTTCACAGAGATGGTAAGCGTATTGGATTTGAATTTAAGTATAGTGATACGCCTAAGGTTACTCCTTCAATGCGGATAGCACAAGAGGATCTTAAGTTAGATCATATATTTCTTATTCATCCTGGAAATGGAAGTTTTCCAATGACTGAGAGCATGACTGCGTGTGGGTTGCAATCGTTTATCACAGGAAGTTATTCTTTCGAATAAAAATTTGCCATTGATGTTTTTGCTGAAAACGGGATGCTTATTAAAGCACGATAGGCAAAACATTTTTTTACTGTTTTTTTGTATTTTCTTGCGAAATGGCCGAATTTTATATAATTTGGGTATATAGGGTGTCTGATTTTAAATAAATTTAGCCAAAAAAGGGGTTTTGATGTTTATTCCACGCAAAGCACTCAAACAGCTTGAGAATTTAGAACAAGTAGGGAAAGTTGTCGTTATTTATGGGCCACGACGTGTTGGTAAAACAACGCTTCTTAAAAAATATCTTGAAGAAAAAAATAAAGAAGATTATCTGTTTGTAACAGGAGATGATATTTTTGTTCACGAGTTTCTGTCAAGTAGCTCTATTGAAAAGCTTAAAAGTTTTGTTGGTGATAAAAAGCGTCTTGTTATTGATGAAGCTCAATCTATTCCATCTATTGGGAAAAATCTTAAACTTATAGTTGATCATATACCTGACTTACGTGTAGTTGTTACAGGGTCATCGACCCTTGATCTTACAGAATCTGTAGGGGAGCCTCTTACTGGCCGCAAGCGTGTTATTACCATGTATCCGATTGCTCAAATGGAATTAAGCGAAATTGAAAATCAAGCAGAAAGTAAAGCGCGTCTTGAACAGCGATTGATTTTTGGATCATACCCAGAAGTTGTTACACTTAAAGGTGACGATGCACGAAAAGAAAATCTTCATGAGTTAGTATCATCTTATCTTTTTAAAGATATTCTTGCATTGGAAGGGATACGAAAAATAAAAAAGTTAGCAGATCTTCTTACGTTATTGGCTTTTCAAATCGGTAAAGACGTTTCTTATAGTGAGCTTGCTACGAATCTTTCTATGAGCAAGGCTACAGTAGAAAAGTATCTTGAACTCTTAGAAAAAACGTTTGTTCTTGTTAATGTTCGTGGATTTAGTAGAAATTTACGCTCTGAAGTAACTAAATCGTCTCGGTATTATTTTTGTGATAACGGCGTTCGCAATGCTCTGATCAATAATTTTAATGCATTAAGTTTACGCAATGATATTGGGGCTTTGTGGGAAAACTATCTTGTTATGGAAAGAATAAAAAAACAGCATTGTTTGCGACAATGGGTTAACAACTATTTTTGGCGAACGTATACACAAAAAGAGATTGACTGGGTTGAAGAATATAACGGTAAGCTCTTTGGCTATGAATTTAAATGGAGAAAATCTGATGTTAAAGCTCCAAAATTATGGTTAGAAACTTATCCTGATGCTTCATTTGAATGCATTAGTCAGGATAATTATTTATCATTTGTTGTGTAGCTTAATGTTGTCTGAACCCACCTCTGCCCTACGTGGCTACAGCGATGCAGGCCACTATTGGCCAGGATTGGATGGATTAACCCTTCGATACGCATAAGAATGCTACTCAGGATGAGCGGGATGTTTTTGATGAAGCATAGGCAAAATATTTTTTTTCGCTAAACTAACATAACGTTTGGAATTTTCAAAATATAATCACGCTAAATTGAAAGAAGTTTATGGAAAGAAACGTTGGTTTATGGGTGTTGCGGGCTGTTGTGTTGGGCTTAGGGCTTGGGTGTTCGTGTGTGTTCCCATTCTCGCAACCCTATGATTCTGTTGTTAGGTTGCCCAGGCTAGAAGAACGAAACTGTACGTTAGGTGCTCGGTTTGAGTCGGGGTTAAGTAAGAATTCGCATAGAACTGATTGGACGTTCTTTGGTGGGTGTAAGATTCCTGAGACAGGTAATGCTGGGACGTTCTTTGTTTCAGGTCATTTGCCTGTTACATCATACAAAGGGCAGTCGCGTTTAAGTGACTTTGTATTTCTTGTTGATTGGTATAAAGTACTTGACTTGTGGCAAGACGAGCACGAAAAAAAAGATGGCGGGGTAAAAAGAGGGGTAAAGCGATACGTCTGGAATCAAAAATATATGTCAGAGCAAAACTCACGAGATAGCGGGCGAAATAAAAAACGTGATAAAAAATATACGTTGGGGCAAAAGTATATTCAAGATCTTGTTGTGCTGGCGAAGTTGGGGGTAAGTTTTCCAACGGCAAATGCACGTAAAATGCTTGATGGTAGTAATATCTGGTTAGATAGGTGGGGTGTGCCGATAGGCGTTGGGCTTGAAGGGGATTTTAAGTATTCGATTAAAGCAGGTATTGATTTTGATATGCTTGTTTTTCACGATAGTGATCGTTTACAGCGAACAAAAGATAAAGATGGGGTTGAGCATGTGCTTTATGCCAAAGCTAACGTTGGACTTGGGTATGGAGTTGAGTGGCAGTTGCATGCCTATGTGCAAGCGTTTAGATTTAGATATGGTTTTTCAGCAAAAGCAGCGTATCAGTTTGTGCAAGGAGTTGATGATTGGATCATAGAAGAGCGAGATAAGAGTAACACGAGTGAGACGATCAATGCGAGCCGTATTTTTAGCGATTGGCATGCACATAAACTTATTTTTTCTTTGAATTATGATGTGGGGGTTGATAAAGAGGGGGACGAAAAAGAAGATTGGAGTTTTGCTCCGCAGGTTCATCTTTTTTGGAAAATACCTATTGCGGGCAAAAGTGTTATTCGAACTCATACGATTGGCGGGCAGTTAGCGTTTAATTTTTAACGAAAGAAACTTATAGTTAACGTGAGTTCGACGTAAGAAAAAGTTCTAGCAAATAACGACTAGATAGTTTTTTTATTTTTCCGTTCGCCCTGAGGAGCGAATCCTAAGCTTGTCGAAGGAGACCCTTCGAGACGCCTGCCTACGCATAAGCTACGGCCGGCTCCTCAGGGCGAACGGATTATTTTAAACACACCTCTCGAATCACCCACGTTTCAGAAACCATTGAAAACTTTTGCTTAGATTGAACTCTCGTTATAATTAGAATGGATCCCGGATCACAGGTCTTACCATTACCCACAAGTCTAGAATGTGTCTCCTGATAGCGATATTAAGATTGTATAAAACAAAGAAACGCTTCAATTTTTTGTCATCCTGCCCCCGGATCATAACTGTCCGGAGTTAAAAGTTTGTTTGCTATAAAGCATAATCTTAAACCTGCGAAGCGGGTGTAGTAGAGTAGCCCCCTTCGACAAAGCTCAGGACAGGCATTGCAAGGAGCGGAGCGACGCAGCTGTGGGTATAGAAATTTTTTCCATTTTCCCGCCCTGGAATGGGCGGCGCTCTGTGGGTTTATCCTGGCTTGTCGAAAGGTGGCGGCCCTACGGGGCGCAATTTATTTTTTTTTTTACCATATCCCACAGCTGCGGCGAAGACGCCTTGCAATGCCTGTCCTGAGCTTTGTCGAAGGGGGCTACTCTAC
>CAZFHP010000084.1:0-4955 GCA_964519365.1 uncultured Pseudomonadota bacterium | reverse complement strand
ATTTTTGCACTGCCCACTACGGGGCAGGAAATTTTTTCTACTACATACCCACAGCTGCGGCGAAGACGCCTTGCAATGGGCTACTCTACTACACCCGCTTTGCGGGTTTAAGAATATTAAAAGCTTTTTGAATCATGATATTAATTTCCGGATTCACTTAGGAACTAACACTCAAAATTGGTGGAGCCCCTCGATACGCAGAAGACTGCTACTCGGGATGATCGGGATCGTCTTGAAGTTGCTTGTAATTGGTGGAGGCGATGGGAGTCGAACCCATGTCCGCAATACTTTCCATTCCAAGCGCTACATGCTTAGCTCTCGAATATACTCTTACTTTTCCTCAAGAGCACAGAACAAGTAAGAGCCGGTTTAGTGATACTAATCGTGCGACAAAACCAAAAACTCTTGCACAACAGTTCTATCTGGGGTTTATACGAGTTAGTATAACGGATAGACACATCGTACTAACAAGGACGCTCACCTAATAAATTAGGCAATTCCAGCAACGGCACTAGGTGCGTTGTTGAAAGCGTCGGCAAAACTAACGTTTGCACTTATTGTTTTTTGAACGTTTTTTTTACGAGCTCCCATACAAAACTCGACATGCTCTTAAAACACAAAATACCACGTCGAGACCGTTACGCCCCCGAACTTTATCAAAGACCTGAATTTTCAAAAAAAATATGAGCGCAAAGCACTCAAGTTTCTTATGTCTATACTCTATAGATTTATTGCAAAAAGTCAACTCATATCAATTCGAAAAAATAATGGGCAAAATAGCCCGCTCGTGGTGAGTGCTGGCCGCATCCTTCGATATACGCGCTACACGCGCCCTCAGGATGAGCGGCCAGTATATCGAACCATGCGGGCTACAACGTATATTAAAAATCAGAATTGGAGATCCTACCAGTAAAAGCCCGAAACGTATTATACGCGCTTCGGGCTTGCTCTGGCGTCTCTTGTCCTTCTAGTTCAAGCTATTGACATCAACTTCAACACGAGAATTTGTCACATCAAGGCGTGCACTTGGAAGCTTATACACATCAAGCGCATCGTCACCAGCACTGGCAAAATTATCCCAGAAAATAGCGTTTGAACAACTTTGTGCATTTGTATCAAGAGTATAATTTGCTCGGTATATACGAAGCTCCTCTCCAGCTACAATATCATCATGACTTGTTGATGGGTTTGCCGCCGTTCCAATTGCAACATACTGCCCATCAGGCGTCCATGAAACTGCATGAACAGTATATTCATCACCCTGGTCTCTTCCAGCAATACTTGTTAACGATGTTCCATTAAAACGATAAATATTGAACTCATTTCCGTTAGCATTCGTTCCTATAGCAAGATACTGGCCATCAGGGCTCCACTTAATAGAGTAAATATTATTTACACCTGTTGAGTTAATACTTGTCAAACCAGTAAGCGTTTCTGTCGCTTCATCAAATTGATACACGCGTAATTCATGTTCATAAATAACGCCTCCATCGGTTGCGGCATTTGGATTAGCAGTTGTTCCGATAGCAAGATATCTACCATTTGGACTCCAGTCAGCAGAAAGAACATGTGATTTACTACCCATATCTTTGCTTGCAACACCAATCATAGTTGGCGTACTCGTCGTATCCCATCTGAAAAGTTGCAACTCATGACCAGCACCAACTCCTGCATCTCCAGGTGTTGGCCCCAGATCTGTTCCTAATGCTAGATAATGACCTGTTGGATGCCAGGCAACTGCGTTCACTTTCTTGCCCTCTTCTTCACTTGTTCTATGTATAAACGCAGGAGACCCCAGTGGATCAAATTCATAAACACGAAGTTCATGCCCATTGTTTGTAAACGCCCCAACACCTATATATCTTCCCTCTGGACTCCATCCAAATGATTTTGCAGAAGGCCCAATATTTATAGTGCGAGCATTTGTAAGCTCATCACCATCAAAATCATAAACAACCAATTGGCCTGGATTATAAACCAGAACACCTAGATATTTCCCATTAGGGCTCCATTTAACTTTATACAAGTCATACGTTGCATGGTCAACACTTGTTAAGCCAACAATATTTGGCGTTGGATACGTATCAAACTGATAAATACGAAGCTCATTACCAACAAACTCGCTACCACCAGGACCTTCATCTGAGCCAACAGCTAAGTATTTACCACTTGGATGCCAGTCAACGGTATAAATCGTTGTTGTTATACCAAAGTCTTTACTTGTAACACCATAAAGAGACGACAGACGTGTTGCAGCTCGACTGTTCAGCGTAATCTTATTGTCAAGACATAGCGTCCCTTTATTCAAATACATGCCTGTATGAGTTGTTTGCAACGTTGCACCATCAAGATACATCGTCGATGTTTTGCTTAACATCTTAATTAAGTGATTATCGTCTGTGCTTGGGTAATACAAGAACGTTAAGCCTTTATCAAAGCCCAATGTCGAATCATCGTCTATATAGCTTGGCTGTATAGAACGATATGAGAACGTAGAAGTTCCTGAAACAAGAACATCATCATGAACAAAAAGCGCACCTTTTGTAAACATAAAGTCATCAGCTATTTCAAGCTCTACATTTTGCAATGCAAGTTTCGCATCCGAGCCAACAAGACTTATCATTGGACTTAAAAGCGCATTGCGCGTATTTCTAATTCTTAAGTTCTTAAGCGTAAGCGTTACTCCATAGTCAACAATTATTTGCGCATGAGGTTCAAGCGTAAGCGTAGTATGGTGACCATTTATAATCGTATCTTCTGTTACATAAATTTTTTGACTCTCAGGGATCTCAAAACTACACGACAGAACAAGTGAATAACCACCACCTCGTATCTCCCCGCCGTTTGTTAAATAGGCATTTGAACCTAAATAAAAATCGTTTTCTAATTTCAAGACACCCGTATCATTGAGATTAATATTTCCCGTTGCAGCAAGCGGAGTATTGAGGGTTAAAATCTTTCCAGGATCTACTGTAAACCCATCTTTGAAAAACACTAAGTTTTGCTCTCTCGTATGGTCTGTATACAATTGATGATTATCGTAAATAGACAAGGCATAATTTAGTAAATGGCTATTTTGTTTGGCAAGATCTGTCCCTACCTGACTCAAATTAATAAGTGCATTACTGGTATTCTTACAGCAATAGCCAAAAGCATTACTATTTGTTCTTATGATACTGTCTAGATATAAGATCGTACTACTATTATTTTCTGCTAAATCTGTTCCAACAGCGTCTAAATTTAAAATCGCATTGCTGTTATTTTTGATCTGAACCCCAAGGTTTAAAAGAGCATTACTTGTGTTCTTACAGCAATAGATAAAAGCATGACTTATTGTCCGAACAAGCTCTACATTTTGTAATGCAAGTTTGCCAGCTTGACCAATTAAGCGAATTATAGGATTAGTAGGGTTATTACTTACTGTTGTAATTTTCATGTCTCTAAGCGTAAGCGTAACACCAAAGTCAACGAGTATTTGAGCATTTGCTTCTAATTCTAGCGTGCGCCCTTGCCCATCGATCACCGTATCTTCTTGAATGTATAATTGTCGGTCCTGTGGAATATAAAAACGAGATGGATCTATTTGATCTTGAGCAAAACCAAGAACATCATTGTTGTACTGCACGGGAAGCCAAATAGACGGCTCGTTATTACCATAATCACGCGCAATGGACCCTTGACTCCACCCGGTAATCTTATTTGTTTGAGCAAACTGAACATTCGAATATATGTCTTTTAAAACAAACGTTGATCCTTTTGTTGCAAATGTTACCCGGGCATCAAGCGTTTTATGATCAATCACGCTTTGCACAACAATACTCACCATGATCATCATGGCAATATGCCAAAAAGAAACACTCCCTCGTACACTTGCTCTCATAACATCTTCTCCTTTGGATATCTTACATTACCTACTCTTAATCTTTTCAAGTATCTTTTTTTTAATCCATCGAAAAAACGATTTCGATCGTTTAGTCCCATGTTTTTTATGCCCATAACACATCGCCATAAATCTTAACATAATCATGTTAGTTAACCAACTATATCGGTTGGTTAACTAATATTCGTAACGTGTCTACTTACAACCTCAAAACTCAGCATACCCGTTCGCGTGAAGCTTGAACTTTGGATGTTAATTGTCATGGTTGTTCCACTTGATGTTTCTGTAAGCCAAATAAATGCACCACCATCTTCACAACCACAATCTTTCTTAACAACCGTTGTTGTTCCTGAGCCATCACTTTCTGCATGAGCATTGATTTCAAAGTATTCCCCGACATTACCAAATTCATCTGGGACAAACGTCAAGTGCAATAATGCTTGTTGTTTTTGTCCACTAGAATCAAGATCTTGAGCAAAGTCAATCGTCAATAAGACATTTTCTTCTGTCTTAGAAACTGTTATTTCTTTTTGACCTAAAATATGTGATCTGCCACTTATTGACAACGTTCCAAAAATCGTCGCCGTACCACTGATCAATACATCTTCAGACATAGACACGTTGCCACTAAATACTGTTGTATCTGAATCACCGGTTGGATCAATTTCATCAACATATAACGTACCATATATACTTGTCGATCCAGTTACACTTAAGGCACCATGTAAGTGCGTATCTCCTGAAACGTCAAGCTTCTTATCGTTGTCGACATACACGTTGCCACTGAACGATGTCGTGATCGAATCTGAAGTTGGATCTATTGCATCAACCCATAATGTATTGCCATTCGCTATCGTAACATCACCACCATGTGTTACCTCTCCGGTCACATTCAACGTACCGTCTACTGTTGTTTCATCTAATGTCGTTACACCATCAACATTCAAGTCGCCATCGACATCTACGTTATTTAAAAACCAGGCTTGATCTGACAACGTCGTTGAACCTGTAATACTTAATGCACCGTGTAAGTGCGTATCGCCTGAAACATCAAGTTTCTTATCGTTATCGATAT
>CAZFHP010000083.1:0-5143 GCA_964519365.1 uncultured Pseudomonadota bacterium | reverse complement strand
GTTTAAAAAAATAGTAACGTCAAATTTTTTGGAAGCTTATTTATTCAGAATGGTAAGACTAGTTTGGCATTGCTTTCTTCCAGAGAAACTGAAAAGCTTCTTTTTTCTTTTGGTTTTCGAAAAATACGCCAAAAAGGGAGCCAATCAATTGATGATTTTAATAAAGCATTGCAAAATATGTAAAAAAACATGATCCGACGGGACATATATATCCCGTCGGATCATGAGGTGTTGTGATGAATTTACAAAATTATTTTTTGAAAAACAAGCGTTTTTCTTTCTTCTGTGCGTTCTTGCCGTTTACTGATCGTTTGTCATATCGCTCGGCAGTTGTTTTTACTTTTTTTTGTTTTATTCTTTTCCCACATGCGGGCAGAGTAAAACATACGAGTGTTATTAATATTACGTGAAAAATACACATACGCGGTGTTTGGTTTTGAGCTTTTTTCATGTCTCTCCCCCCTTTATTCCCGTTTATATACCCGTTTATATATTTGTGATAAGCTTTTGTTCGGTATTTTCTGTTGGTTTCTTTTTTTCTATTTTTATGCGCTCAAAATAGTTTTGCAGGTCAAGCGTTTTGAGTAATATTTTTTCTTTGTCTTTGTTGCCCAGAACATAAATTGGTGGTAATACAAACTGTTCTCCCGCAACGGTAAAAAAGTGTCCCGTTTGGATAAATAAGTTTTTGGGTTTGCTTAGAATAATCGTCGTTATGTGGTCGATAGCTTTGTCTTCTGGAGCGGTTATTTCTTGTACGTCCCAATATGATTTTTTATCTTCGTCTTGTTTTTTCTCAAAGCTATAAAGCTTTACGGGATTTTGTTCGTTTACGATATATTCTTGGTGCGAAAATGTTTTGCCTCGAATATTTACGAGTTTTACTTCGGGCGTAATCGCAATGTATAATTTTGGTTCGTCATGTCGTAATGGAAAAGATATAAGGCCATCAGGGTCAGAGACATCTATGTAGCCACCGTATATGGTCATAAAGCCACTTAATGCTGGGGTTAAGTGCTTGCGGATAGAGCTTTTCAGTTGTTTGGTGCTTAATTCGCTTGGCGTTATATCTGTTCCCAAAATTTTATGAGGATCTCGGGCTGTTTTGTATTCTTGTTCAATATTACGAATAACTTCTTCTGGCGCATGCGTTAGGTGTATAACAATGCGTGTGTCTGCCTGTATTCTTGAAATACTTGAAACAACAATAATGGTAAAAATAATGGTAATAATTGTGAATTTACGGAATATTGCGTATGAACGCGTGATAAATTCTAGCTTTTTTGGTATCTTCATGATATCGAGCTCCCCCCTCGTATACATGTGTTATTTTAATTACAGTTTTACTATAGCAAAAGTGCTTAAAAAAAATCTATAAAACTTTAAACTACCGTATTTTATTGGAGTATAATCGTGAAAATCAAACAGAAGTCGCCAGTAAAACTTTGGGATACTTTTAGAGAAAAAGAGAATCTCTCTCAAGAACAGCTTGAAAAGTTTCAAACGTACGCAAACTTTCTGGTTCAAAAAAATAAGGAATATAATCTTACAGCTATTACGGATCTTGCAGGTATGCTTCGCCAGCACTTTCAAGATTCACTTGTGTTGCGTAATTTTATTGATGTGAGCAAGCTTAACTTAATTGTAGATATCGGGGCGGGCGCGGGCTTTCCTGCTGTGCCACTTAAGATTATGTTCCCAGAGCTTAAAGTAATTCTTATCGAGGTGACCAAGAAGAAACAAAGATTCTTGTACGAGCTGGTCGATCTTTTAGGTTTACACGATGTCGAAGTCTGTGAATACGACTGGCGAACGTTTTTGCGCATAGTCGAAGCAGATGTCGATTTGTTTGTGACCAGAGCTGCACTTAAAGAATCAGAGCTTATTCGTGCGTTTAAGCCTGGCTGTCGTTATAAAAACACAGATATTGTGTATTGGGCTTCGCGTACGTGGGAGCCTGAAGAAAAAACACAGTCGTTTGTTAAACGAACCGAGCACTATAAACTTGGTTATAGCGAGCGCCAGCTCGTGTTTTTGGGGTTATAAAGACTTGTGATGTTTATAAGCGTACTTTGTATTAGAGTAACGCCTGTCGTACTTTTTGTTTGTTTTGTTCTTTGCTCTGCATGCAAACCTGGGCGATTGCGTACAAGGGGTACGAATGAACATGATCGTACACAGAATAATTTTGTGCAGAAAATCGTATTCCATAAGAGGCTCTGGTATGTGTTTCCAGGAACATGCGTAAGCTTTTAAGTGTTGTTCCATGTCCGCTTTTAACTTCAATGGGAACAATAGTTTCTTGATCTTGCAAAATATAGTCGACTTCTGCTGTGCTATTTTTTGCCATGCGTTGCCAGTAGTAAAGTGATGTTTTTTCGTGAGGGTTGCTGTAAGCTAATATTTCTTGGCCAACAAATGCTTCAACTATTGGGCCTTTGTTGGTAAAAGTTTGTAATGGTTTTAAGACCCATGATCCTGTTTCAAGGCCTAAAATTTTCTGGCAGATTGCGACATCCATGAGTATCGTTTTGTAAAATTCGGGGTTGGTTTCAGCTCCCAATGGAATTCCTTGGGCTGCGGTGTGAAATATTTTATGAACGATGCCTGCTGTTTTAAGTAAATCAAGGGCGGGTGCGAGTTCTCGTTTTCGGTAATTCCCTTCGACTGTTGTGTATTTAAATTTGCCACCAAGTTGGTGAGGGATACTCGTGAAAACACGAGCAACGTGGTCAATTTGTGATGTTGTTGAGTATTTGCCAAAGTCTTGTTGATAGATGTCAATAATATCTTGGTGTGACAAAAGACATTCGTTAATATTTCTCGTTTTTACCCATTGGCTTACAGCTTCAGGCATGCCGCCAACGGCGAGATATTTTCCTACGATGTCTAATAATTCTTTGTGAATACCAGCGCTATAAGCGATAGAAGTTTTTTCTAATAATTGTTTGATAACGTTTGTTTTTCCCAATGCTCCTAAAAATTCAAGGAATGACATTGGATACATGTAGAGCGAACGAACTCTTCCAACAGGTATGCCTATTTTTTCAATAGCAAAATCCAATAATGATCCGGCTGCTATAACATGAAGTTCTGGCATTTCTTCGTAAAAATAGCGCAGTGCAGTAATTGCTCGGGGTGATGCTTGAATTTCGTCAAAGAAGAGTAACGTTGAGCCAGGGATAATTTTTGTATTACGTAACACGAAAATTTCTTGCAGTATACGTTTGGGGTCTAAATTTTTATTGTCGTCGAATATTGTTAGCGCTCGTTGGTCGCGTTCAAAGTTTATTTCTACAAAATGATCAAATGTTTTGCCAAATTTTCTGATGGTATAGGTTTTGCCAACTTGTCGTGCTCCCCGCAGCAAAAGAGGTTTTCTGTTTAATCTTGTTTTCCAGTGAGTTAAATAAGCATCAATAATTCTCTTCATGGTCGTTTTCCAGGGTAAAACTTAGATATTTTTGGTCAAAATCCAAGGTAAAAGTAAAGCGTTCTTGGTTGTTTTCCAGGGTTGGTAGAGCAAAGATAACAGAAAATAGCGACATGAGGCAATAATTTTTTGTATTTTGACAGACGCTCAAATAAATTTGAAATGCGATCAATGCTAGAAGGTTTAGCAGTACTCGTTTAAGAATCAAATTATTTATGTTTTGAAAAAGCAGGATCTTTTTGCAAAAAAATATAAAATACAGAAAACGACAGGGGAGAAATAGTAAGAGGGCTCGGTAAACCCGAGCCCTCTTACTATTTTTGTATGCGTAAGTATTTTACAGTATACCCTTAAATTTTTCAAATACTTTATCGACAGTAAGTCCTTCGACGGGTAATTTTTCTATCGTAAGCCCAGATGACTTATAGAAGTCTAATAATGGCGTGCTTGTTTTTGCATACACGCTTAAACGTTTGCGAACGACTTCTTCTCTGTCGTCAGCACGACGAATAAGCTTGCTTTTGCATGCTGGGCATGTAAGATTATTTGGGTCTTTTAAGAGTGTGCGAGAGTATACAGCTTGGCACTTTTTGTTTTCGCACATTAATCTGTTAGAAATACGCTTGATAATTGCATCGTCAGAGATTTCTATTTCGACAACTCTAAAGCGTGTGTCAGCAAATTTTTTCTTGAGTAAATCAAGCAAGAGTTCTGCTTGCTTTTGTGTTCTAGGGTAACCGTCAAGAATAAGTGCTTGGCTATCTTTAGCTTCTTTATCGAGCCATTGTTCGACCATGTTTGCGATTACTTCGTCTGGGACTAGCTTGCCTTCAGACGTATACTGCTGAATGAGCTTACCTTCTTCTGTTTGTGCAGCAATTGCCTGTCTACATAAATTTCCGGTCGAAAGCATTTTGAAACTAAGTTCTTTGACGCAACGTTCAGCAATAGTACCCTTGCCAGAACCTGGTGCGCCAACAAACGTGAAAATTGTTTTTTCTTTAACCATGTGTTTATCTCCTGAAAAAAAACGACATCCTGAAAGACATACTAATATGCCCAGTAAAACAAATATAAAACTCGAAGAATATATATTTTTCATGACACGCTCCTAAATATAAAACTAGTGTAAAAGTATAGTTACAAACGAGCGTTTAGTATACGTCAAAAAGAAAAACAGTGCAAAGCTTAGTCAATAGTCTGTTTGAAAAATATAATCGTTACAGTGCTGTTATCGTTGCTGCTTGATAGATGTGGTTTTTCTTGGGACAACTGTTGTATGTATATGCTTAAGTCAACAAGGCTTTGTGCTATTTCGTGAGCGATATCTGGTGTTATTGTTTCTTCTGTTACGTTGTATTCGCGCATTTTTGCTAAAACGAAATTAACCGCAGCTTGATCTGTTATCGCATCCCAAAAGCCATCTGTTCCCATGATGAGAAATTCTTCTGTTCCTGTTAATGTTCGTTGGTAAATATCTGGGACTGCTGTAACATATGGTTTACATGTGTAATCGCCAATTGTTCGCGATGGTTCTATATATAGAGGAGGTGAAAAATTAATTTTTACGTCTGGGAGCATAGCTTCATGGACTTCGTATTTTCCGGTTTGAGCAGAACAAGCCGTTATCTTTGGTATTAGGTAATCAGGATATGCTCTTGTGATTTTGCATGGTTTGTGACAGTGTTTTTTTGTTTTTTCTATTCGAAC
>CAZFHP010000082.1:0-5151 GCA_964519365.1 uncultured Pseudomonadota bacterium | reverse complement strand
CCATGCCAAGGCTGAAAGCCGCCGCCATGGGGCATTAGCGAAACTCCGTACACCCTTGCCCGGAGCGGGCGGCGCTTTGTTTTTTTCACATTCATTACCCACAGCTGCGCCTAAGAAGGCTTGCAATGGGCTACACTCCTACACCCGCTTCGCGGGTTTAAGAATATTAAAAACCTAGAAAGTCATGCCATTTAATTTCCTGATTCACTTATTACAAATTACGCAACATCATGAGCTCTATCTCGTCACATATCTTTGGAATATCTGCACTTAAACACACAGCCCCGTTATCACGCATAACATAATCATCTTCTATGCGTACACCTAAATTCTCTTCAGGAATATAAACCCCCGGTTCTATTGTAAACACATCTCCAACGCTCAATGGGACATTATAATCTCCAACATCATGAACATCTAAACCTAAGTAATGACCAATACGATGGGGAAAATATTGTGCATAGCCACGCTCTTCTAAAAATTTTACAGCTAAATAATTTAGAGATCGCTCTTTTTCTCGATCGTTGCGCAAAAACATACCTGGTCGAGCCTGCGAGGCAACATATTCTTGCGTCGCCAAAACAAGCTCATAAATCTCTTTCTGTCGCTTCGTAAACTTCCCACTAGCCGGAAACGTTCGCGTCAAATCTGCTGCATAATGATCATACTCAACGCCAATATCGATAAGAACCAAATCTCCATCTTCTATTCTCTTGTTACAATCACTATAGTGTAAAACCGTCGAGTTTTTCCCAGAAGCTACAATCCCAGGGAACGAAGAACCAAAATTCCCCTGCTTTGCAAACACATAATCAACCAGCGCTTTAACATCATACTCAAACATGCCCGGCTTTATCTGTTCTGCAATTACCTGATATGCCGTGCCCGTTATAGTAATCGCATCACGTATACTTTCAAGCTCATGTACATCTTTTACCCGACGCATCTCGAACAAAACAGACGATACATCTTTTGTTCGTGCACGTAATTCAGGCACACACTGCTGCCAATATTCCCATAATTTTCGTTGCTCAAAGTAATTATTCACGGGATTAAAAACACACGCATGCTCGTCTTGAACAAAAGACCTTAGATCATCGAGTAAACACATATACTGGTCTTGCTTAAAGTCTGTGCTATACGCATGCCCACCAACACTATCACTCAGAGATCTTATCTCATCAAAACCAAACGCTTTGGGATCACTTGTTTTGTCCAAACTAACCGTCACCCACGTTGCCCGATTTTGTCCAAAGTTTGGCACATACAAAATCTCTTTGCAATCAAACTCACTAAGCCCATCCCAATACATAACCCAAACAACAGCCGGCTCTACTATCCCCGTCAAATAATAAAACGAGCTGTTTTGACGAAATTTATGCCGTGCCCCCTCAAAACCACCAGACACAACAATAACCCCTTTTTTTACAGACGGGTAACGCACTTTAAGCTCTTTTAAAAAATCTTGTCGTCTTTTTTTAAAGCGTCTGAAATCTTGCATAACTAATATCCCCTGTATGCCATAAAAAACAATCTTATTCCCCTATAGTATTGCGAATTCGATCTTCTGTCGACTATACTAAAGTTAAAAATAAAGAAAAAAGTTAATTTTTAGCTCGTTTACAAGGGGGAAATAGTCATGTTAAAAAAATTATTCGCACTGTTTGTCGTGCTTATTACGTACTCATACATCATATCATCAGTAAATCATATTCATGCAGACACAAAAGAATCTAAAGAATCTAAAAAACCACACGGCCCTGCTATTACAATTAATCTTAAATTCGATAGCACAAAACAAGCCAATAACACAACAACACTTATCTCTAAACTCACCATGGACGGCAAAACATATGACGCAGAAAAGATCATCGTAGAAAAAGCACAAAGCAAAATAAAAGGCGAAGATGAAGAACAAAAGCTCGAAATAACACGTGATAAAAAATCTCAAAAAGAAGCCTCAAACAAAGAAGTTGTTACACTCATATTTAAGCTCCCAGAAGAAAAAGAAAAAGAAAAAATTTCGCTCTCATTCGATATCGAACAGATTATCGGCGATATTAAAATCAAAACAAGAAGCGGCTCTGTATCCATCAAGACCTCTTCTGAAGAAACATTAGAACTCACATTTAAAAAAGACGAAAAAACAAAAAATATAAAACCTATGCTTGTGCCAGTGCCAGAGAAGAAATAAATAATTACCCACAGCAAGCCTTCTTAGGCGCAGCTGTGGGTATAAAAAATCAAACGACACTATCGTCAAGCACCGTTCCATCGACCTCTACATATGCTGCAGCAAGTATGTGTACATCTAAATCTCCTGAGCCGTCAAGTATAGACGAATCGCCTAGAATAATTTGCGTGCTCACGGGGCACTTAAGCAAAACGTTGTTGTCCAAGAACAACAAGCCCGTACTTAATCGCACACCCATATCGCCAGCTTCAAACGTCGAGCCATCAAAGTACATGCCTGCCGTTTTACTTAGCAAGCGTATCAAACTATTATCACTTACACTTGGGTCGTAATAAAAGCGTGACCCATTATCAAACGCCCACGTTGCACTGTCTGCAATATAACTATCTTGGCCTGACTTATAAACTAACGAAGACGTGCCTGAGATAATAACGTCATCATGAATATACACGTGCCCGTTATTCACGTAATAATCGCCCGCAAGGGCTAATTCGCAATTCATAAGCGCAAGCTTACTGTTCGGCCCAGCCAAATCTATCATAGGCTCGCCAGAGCTATTACGCGTATTTTTAATGCGAACGTTCTTAAGCGTCAACGTTACGTTATTGTCAATAGTTATCTGTGCATGGGGCTCAAGATAAAACGTCGTCCCGTGACCGTTAATAATCGTGTCGCTCGTAATTTCTAAAATCTCGTTTTCTGGGATGGCAAACGTGCATGAAAGCACAAGCGCAAAGCCGTTCCCGTCTACCTTGCCACCGCCAGTTAGATACGCGTTAGACGCAAACAATAAATCGTTCCGTAAACTAATAGTACCAGCTTGACCCACACCCGTATCTCCCAGATTAATATTGCCTGATACAGGTACCGGGACTTTAAGCTCTAACGTTTTATCTGGAACTACGGTAAATCCATTTTGAAAAAACACAAAGTTTTGCTCACGCATATCTTCTTGATAAACCTGATGCTCTTCATAAATCTTAAACGCATAATTCATCACGTTACTCGTGTTCTTACAACAATAGACAAACGCATTACTATTGACACGAATCGTTTCGTACAACTCACGCTTTTCTAAGATCGACCAGATAGCCCCGCCAGGCCAATTAACAAGCGCATTACTGTTATTCTTAAGACCATAAATTAAAGCGTTACTCGTGTTCTTGCAGCAATACAAAAAGCTATTGCTCGTCGTGCGAACATAGTCAAAAATCTCTTCTTTTTCCGCTGCCCCAAACATACGCCCGCGCATATCAATAATCGCGTTGCTATTCGTACGCAGCCCATAAGCAAGTGCGTTACTTGTGTTCTTACAGCAATACAAAAACGCGTTACTCGTCGTGCGAACGTAATCAACAAACTCTTGCATTTCTGGCCCGGAAAAAGAACCCGGCAAAAGAGCTTCTATCGCGCTGCTATTATTCTTCAGCCCATAACTCAAAGCGTTACTTGTATTCTTGCAGCAATAGACAAACGCATGACTATCCGTACGAACATCTTCAAACAACGCAATTTTTTCTGCAACCGTAAAAACCCCTGAACCAGAATAATTCAAGATTGCATTACTCGTATTCTTAATCCCGTAATTAAGTGCGTTACTGTTTGAGATAACCATAAACGCATCCGGCTCCAAGCTCCCTTCTTGACTCAAGACAACCCCATTCGTGTAACCATCCCACGTCGACGCCTTGCCCCGATCGCCACTTTTGTTTATCGAAAGCTCACTCCAGCCTGTTACTTTATCTGTACTCTCTAGAACCAACTGTGAGTCTTGCGCATTAATTAACATCGTCGATCCGTAATTCGAAAAACGAATCGTAGCATATACAGAGCTATTAAACAAACAAGCAACGAAGCTTATTGTCCCAATTAGACCAAGCAGATATGCTTTCGCATATCTGCCTAACTTCTTTTTTGTTTTCACGTTTATATTCACGATACACACCCCCATTATTATAACGATCGCAATAAGTCATCAATACCCGGGAGCATGCGTAATTTTTCTGTTGCTTTATCAAACTCATACACATACGCATTATCTTGATTATCGTGATCGTTATGAGTCAGGGCAACTGCTAAATAATCGCCTTCTTCTCCCCAAGCAACAGAACAAACACGAGCATTATCATCAACAAGCACATGCTGTACAAGCCGTAAACCATCTGTTTCTTTCTCACGAGCATACACACAAATATCTTCACAGCCCTCACTCGTTTCTGTTACAAGCGCTAGATATTTTTTGTCCTGCGACCATGACGCAATCGATCCTGCAAAACCTACAGACCCAGGAAATCCATTCGTCCCTTCGACAAACTCCGAACACACTCTCCCGTTCGCCATTTCGACAAGCTCCGGACACACTCTCCCGTTCGCCCTGCCGTGCCCGGCGTAGCCTTGCGCAAAGCCTGGGAGGGTGCGACCATCGGGAGCACGTCTCGAAGGGCTTTGATCCCTATACTCAGATTCTGTCAAACCTGCTAACGGGCAAACAGCTCCGTCTTCACTCGCGCGACTCATGCCAGCATCACGTGCAAGCTCAAGCGCTCGAGCAACCGGTTCACACCCATCACAGCAGCCGCATAATTTTAATGGGAAATTCATAATCGCATTACTGTTATTCTTAATCCCATACGCTAACGCATTACTCGTATTCTTACAGCAATACAAGAACGCATTACTCGTTGTACGCACAACCTCAACAAGCTCTGCCCGTTCTTCAAGCGTAAGCTCACCTACAAGCAGGTCAACAAGCGCATTACTATTATTCTTAATCCCATACGCCAAAGCATTACTCGTATTCTTGCAACAATACAAGAACGCATTGCTTGTCGTACGAATATCTTCAAGCGCTTCAAACTTTTCAAACTCGCTAAACGCCCCAGGCAATAACGCCTGTATAGCGTTACTGTTATTCTTAAGACCATAAATTAAAGCGTTACTCGTGTTCTTGCAGCAAT
>CAZFHP010000081.1:0-5296 GCA_964519365.1 uncultured Pseudomonadota bacterium | reverse complement strand
GCCAATTTTTGGCTTGAGAAAGCCCAGCAGGCAGAATCTATAGAAGAAAGTGCTCGCGATAGCTTGCCCGTTTGATAAAATAAGCAAGACATAGTATGTTTTAAAAACACGGGGTGTCTGGGTGTTTATGCTTAATTTTTCAAATGGAATAAAACATGTTTGCCAAATTGAAAAGATCTATTTGTTTTCTTATTATGTGCCTGATAGTACTTGGGCACATGCCCAATAATATTGTCTTGTGCCAAAGTATTGTACAAAAAGAAGCACAAGAAGAAGTGCCGGAGATCGCACAAGAAAGACAGGGGCAAGATAGGCGCGAGCAAAAAGATCCAGAAAATTCAGATGATCAAACGTTTGAGATCACAAAATATTCACGGGTACTTACTGCTATATTACTGATAGAGTTGCTTGTTTTTGTATCGATGGCGAATAACGAAACAAAAACGGTATTATTGGAACAAGTGGAGCCAAAGAATTTGCTTAAAAATATTGCACAAGAGTATTGCTGTTCTTTTATAACGACGATGTGTCATGAGTTTGGGCATGCGGGTATGGCAAAATTATTAAACGGTGATGCTATAAACGTACATATTGGGGCGAGCCCAAAAGCAGGAACAGAAAATACTTCAAAGTCGTTACTGTCATTGGGGGGTGTACATCTTGATGGTGTAAATCCAACGACAGGGTATGCTCTTTATTCAACGCCGTTAGAGAATGCAGCTCTTTCGACAGAAAAAATTCTTGAGCTTACGGGTGATTATTGTAGCCGGAATAATATTGCTGTAACAAAAGAAAACATACAAGATCTTATAAAGCAGGCCGTTGCCAACTGTGATCGGCAAGAGTTTGTGCAGCATGTGCCTGTTAGTAAAAAAAAGCAAGCGGCTATTTTATTAGCCGGGGGTATGTGTGGAATTATTGGGAATTTATTGATGAAATTTGGGATTAATTTTGTACGTGAGCTTATCTATAACTCCAGCGATTGTTTTAAGCAAAAGCTTTTACTGTCAGCAAAAGATACGCTTACGCTTGATCATATAACTATTAATCAGCTATTTAATATGTTTATGCCGTTTCAAACGGCAGGCGGTGGGCGGAGCGATGCATCAAAATTATATGCACAGTGCCTGCATGTTCCAGAAGAATATCTTGATGCTATTAGCCCTATTACACCCTATTGTGATATGTTTGCTGAATGGTGTCTTGTATATGCCGATCGATCATGTGATTCTCGTGTTCCTGTTTATGATACGGTTTTAATCACTTTCTTAAACTATTGTTTGCGTGGCTATGTGCGATTGCATGCATAAACAAGTATCTGGTGTTATACTTGTTGGACGGTCGACTCGTTTTGTGTAAACGGCATCGCTTGATTAAACTCCTGCAAAAGGGAATTGATTTCTTGCATTGTCTCTTCAGAGAATTTTTTTGTTGAATCCCAATCGCCAATTTTAAAAGTAATACGTCGCGCTAATGGGAATCCTTTATACGCGAGATATCCCCGCGGAGCGAGCATTTGTGTGATATTTGTGTCAGGTGTTATCGAAAAGTCTTTTCCTACAATATATCCGTTTGGCAAGTGAACTCCTTTGCCGGGAACAATAAAGATACCGTCTTTTGCTTTAACGAGCTCATAAAACTTTTGATTAAGTGTTGGGTTGGTTTGTAAATACGGGCCATGCCATTTTTTAGGATATGCGAGATTTATGCCCCCGATAACTGATCCGTAAAATTTTTTGACGGTAAAAAAGTCTAAAATAGTACGCTTTCCAGCTAAGCTTAGTATGTTGCATTCTTGATCGATTGTTTCGAGTGTTTTGTTAATGGCATTAAGATCTTTTTGGATAACCGTCGCTATAAAGCGGGGCTTACTATAAAAGACTTTAAACACAGATGTTACGAGCAATAATGCTAGAAGTGTTACGCTGAAAATAGTGAAGTGTTCTTTGAAAAAGCCATACCATGGGCCAAATGTTCGATCAATGCGTCGATCAATACTTTCCATTAAGTTATCAAGTTTTTTCATGGTCCCTCTCCCCCCTAGAAAACAAACTTTTATTCTTCTCTTTTATGATATAAAAATAACGCATGAAAAATAAAGATATTGCTAAAACTCTTCAGGATCTGAAAGGTCATAGAGATTTTGCGGGGCGCGTGTATGATTTTTTATAGAAAATGCCAATGCGTTAAAAAGCTTTTGGTGCTTGTGTTTATGAACGTAATAGCATGGGAATTGGTTCTTATTGTCTTGCAAGCCATGTAGCGCTCCGTTATTGATCAAAAGTTCTATAATTTTATGATGAGCTTCTAGTTCTTGTGTGTACCATTTTTCATGTTCTTTGATTTGAACGATTGACTTAACATGTGGGGCATACTTGCGTGGCATAAAGCGCAGCGTGTCTTTCCCGCATGCATAATGCAGCGGGGTTGCTTGTTTCTTGTCTTGAATATTGATATGTGCCCTGTGTTTTAAAAGCAAGCCGACAATAAGATCGTGTCCACTTGCTGCTGCATAATGAATTGGTGTTTTGCCTTTATTATCAGTGGCGTTTATGGACGTTTTTGCTGTAAGTAAGTGACGAACTATGTCGTAAGATGCTTGTTTTTGTGCCCAACTAAATCCTTTTTTACCTGTTGCATAATGTAACGGAAGTGCATGCTCATGGTCATGAATATTTGTGTTTGCTTTGTTTTCTAATAGCAGGGCAGTAATTTTGCTATAGCCGTATTGTGCGGCATAATGTAGTGGCGTCCTGCCTTTTTTATCTTGTTGATTTATACTTGATCCTGCTTTTAAAAGAAGATGTGTGATGTAACAATAGTCGTTTTCATTACTCCATTGAGCTCTATTTTTTCCTGCGGCAAGATGGAGCGGGGACCGGCCTTTTTTGTCTCGTATGTGTATATCAGCTCCATATTTAAGTAAGAGTTTGAGCCCTGGAGCAAAGCCATTGATTGCTGCATGATGTAACGCTGTTCGCCCTAGCTTGTCTGGTTTGTTTATATCGATTGTTTTTTCTTGTAAAAGCTTTTTAAGAGCTTCTTGATTTTTATGTGTTGCTGCTTTGTGTAAGTCAGTCCAGCCTTTTGTATCAAAATGTATATTTGTGTTGGAAATAAAGGGCTTATGGGTGATCAAGCGATATTGTTGGGGACTGTGTTTTTGATATGCTAAGAAAGCAAACGATAGCAAAATTGGGGTTAATACAAAGACGGGTTTAGCATGAGATTTAGTTATTTTTAGGTTCATGGTATTTTCCCATTAGTATCTGGTTATTATTTTAATTATCTCACCTATAATAATATCAAATTGAAAATATATATAGCAATGGTAATATAAAGACAGATAAAAAGATGCGTAAAAATATATTTCTATTGATTAAAGAAGTTCGATCTGGACAAAGATTATAGTTTTGCTATAGTTAAAAAACTAAATCTGAGATATTTTTACTATTCATTATTGATTCTTGATTGAGAAGGGTATTTTGACGATGAAACAAGAAAGTAAGCCTGTTTTTGAGAAGTATGCTATTTTTCAAACTGGTGGGAAGCAGTATCAAGCGATTCCAGGGAAAACGTTGGCTGTAGAAAAAATTGAAGGACAGGTTGGAGATTCTGTCGATTTTTCAACAGTATTGTTTCGTAAGCTTGGCGAAAAAAAGTTTGAATTTGGTCGTCCGTTCGTAGAAGGGGCTGCAATAAAGGCCAGTATTATAAAGCAAACAAAAAATCCAAAAATTATTGTGTTTCGGTTTAAACGACGCAAGAAGTCTCGTGTTAAAAAAGGCCATAGGCAGCCAATAACTGTTTTGCGTATAGAGACTGTTTAGATCTTTTAAAGAATTGGCTTTCAAAAAAAATTGTTTGCCGTAATTATCTAAGGGTCATTGTGCATAAACTTGAAGTTGTGACCCTAAACAAGATATACATATTTTTTTACAAAATTTAAAATAGGTATATTTCTAATTTTTCTCACAAAAGTATAAAAGTATTGACGTAGATGCTTTGCATAGCATATCTTCTTTATGAAATAAATGTATTGGTGTGAGTAATTATTTCTAAGAGGGGGATGGGATTATGTCGTTACGATTCTTTGTTTTATTTTTTTGTTTCGTATGTATAAACTCTGTTTCAGCATATTCAAAAAAACAAGAGCCAATAAGCTGTTCTTATTACAATGTAAATCATCCTGAAATTATAGTAGATGATCTGGCTTTTGATAAAGAAGCAAAAAGGTCAATCGCAACGATAGATGATATTTGCTTTGATGAGGCTATAAGTATTAAAGATAAGCGCTCTCTTGGTCAGTTTGATAATATTATTTTGTCTTCGGGGGAAGATGGACAAACAGAGAGAACTTCTGTTTTGCGGTTGCAGTTTAATGAAATATCATTAGCTGAGCCAGGTGCTTTTGTTCGTCTTCACTTTCTTGGGAAAGGGGATCAAGTTATTAATGGAACAAAAACATTTTTTGATGTGTTTTTTGATGTTTCGTTTTATCTTGAGCCGGGCAATAGTAATCAGTCAGGAATAATTGATGGGACTATTGCAACCCGGTCATCTCTTGGCGCTGAAACTATTCGTGTAAGTGGCAATACGAAGGTCCCATTGGGAGAATCAGCTGGGACTATCGATATAGAAATTGTTCTGTCGAGTCTTGTTTCTCAAGATCCTATTACAATAGAAGGATCTCTTTTTTATGAGGTGATTAGTCCCAATATTTCTAAAATATGTTTGCCATTGTTTTCGTAATTCTTATTGGTTTAGGGATAAAATTGGTAGTATCTTTGTGTGTATATATTTTTTTACAATTTCTTCAAATTGGAAAAGAAATGCAATGAAATACATAACGTTTCTTATCCCTCACATCCATTTTATCCTGGCTATCTTGGTTCAGACAATAAAAACTATGGCGTTCTTTTAATTATCGAACTCACGTTATTAAAAGAAAGGGTGGGGGAGTTCTTAGAATGCGATCAATTCTTTTTTGTTTAAAATTATCATTTGCTTGACAATAGGTCGTTGTTTTTTCTGAAATAAAGCAAATATATTTTTGATAAAACATAGATTAGGATGGTAAATATAATTTGAGAATATTTTTTTTGACAAACAAAAAGTTTTCTTGTGTAATTATAAGTTGTATATTCTTAACTGAAACAAATTAAGTATTGGTATACAATATGAAGAGAAAAAGAAGAGTTTTATGAAGAATTCTTTATAAGGAGAAAAGATGAGTAGATTGTTTTCTTCATTGTTTTTGAAAAAACATACACGTGTTCTTATTGGAATATTGGCG
>CAZFHP010000080.1:0-5589 GCA_964519365.1 uncultured Pseudomonadota bacterium | reverse complement strand
TTGACTCCTGGGGCGAAGGTCATTATATTCTGAAAAAGCTTATCTGATTTTATATATTTGGGCAAATTAGACTGATCTAGCGCGAGTTAGGCCTAAATTCTTTATCTTAACTCTTGCCCAATAATCTTACATATCTCTTCAACAGCCATATCAAAGTTATCGTTAGTAACGCGATAATCAAAGAGATTCTTATCTTTTTCTTCTTGTAACTCTTGCTCAGCAAGTGCCAAGCGCTCTTTGATTTTTTCTTTTGTTTCGCCACGCTTTGACAAGCGTTCTTCTAATACGCTTAAGCTTGGTGGCGTAATCCAAATTAACACGGGGTTTTCAAGAAGTTTAATAACACTATGCACGCCAACAAGATCGATAACCAAAATAAACGATTCCCCTCGTTTAATCTCTTCTTTAATATGCGCCGGAGAACCATAATGTTCGCCGTTATATTCTGTTGTTTCCAAGAAAAAATTATGTTTTTTCTTTTCAAGAAATTCTTCGCGCGACACAAAAACATAATCTTTTTCAGCAACTTCGTTTGGACGAGGAGTTCGAGATGTATACGTTATAACTTTCGAAATATCGATCGTATTTTTTAAGCGTTCTATAACAGCATAAGTAAGGGTCGTTTTTCCAGCTCCAGACGGAGCAGATATGACAAAAATTTCGCCACAGTTTTTTTTTGTTTTCTTCATAAAACTTCTTCTCTATTAGGGTTTTTTATGATCTATTCTTGCTTATAAGCATATAGGGTTACTTTTTTTATGTAAAATTCTGCGTTTTTCGTCTGTCGATTTACATTTGCTCGGTTTAAACTATATTACGGTAGGTGTTTTATTATTTACAAACAACGCGATTACATAAAGTGTGTGTTGCTCATGTACAATACGTTTATTCTCAAAACTATCTCCCGAGTAATTTTAGTTCTTCTTTTAAGTATATCTGGTGGCCATCTTTTTGCCCAAGAAGTTCTTGTTCCTGAAGAAAATCTTCCATGCACAATAACACAAGAAAATCCCGAAAATAAAGAAGTCGCGCCACAAAAAACACACGAAATAAAAGCCCCTAAAAAATTACACAAGCGATCGCTACTTAAAGCAAAAAGATTAAGCCTCTACCATCACCTTCTTGTTATGAAACGACTGGCAACAAGAAGTTTTAGGCAAGCTCAACGTTATTATAACGACGAGAATCTCGATTGCGAAGAAAAAGAAAAGTTGAGCCAGCTTATTGCAAAGCTCACAGACATACAAACCTTTTTAAACAAATACACAGCATCTTTTTCTAGTATTGTCGACACATTTAATAATGGAGGATTTAGGCAAAACCCTGTAATTCTTTATAAGTTTATCAAAATATGTAACTATTTGCGGAACGTAGACGAAATCGAACCGCGTCATATTCGAGGCTTAAAAAAAGAAATTTCTCGTTTTAACGAAACACTCGATAGTTATTACACTCGTAGAAAAGAAGTCTTATCGCAAGCGGATGAAGAATTTTATCATGAGCTTATTGTGTTTAATCAGCAACTAACAGACGTTATTCTTAAAGACGAATTCTTAGATCTCGATATTTACGATCACATTGTTGATACGTTTGTCTATCGTCCATGGGAATGGATTTGTGATCATCCTATCCTGACAACACTTATTGTCGGTACAAGCGTTGGGCTTTTGTATTATTTCGTCATACGCCCACGGTGGACGCGTTTTTTTGTTAACCGAAACCATCGCTACAAAAATATTCAGCAATTTTTTGCACATCGCCAGGGAATAGGCAGTAACGAATGTGGTTACGAATCCACGTTAAATGCATTTATACTCAGTAGCTGTCAAACAGAAGACGAAGTGCGAGAAAAAGTTGCGGCAATAGAAGAAATTCGACGAAATAACCCACAAGCACTTGCTGGTTGGAAAAATGCTATTCGACAGTCTCGACAAAACCATCCAGATCCAAGACGAAGAAACACGCATGCAAATGTTGAAGTAGACGAAATGAGAAATCACCTGCTCCCTCAAGCAGGGTATAATCTTTTGCCCCAAGAAATCAGAAACGTTATTGGAGCTCGTCATAATGTTCTTATTATCGAGCGACCAAATGTAGCGCTGACAGGTCAAGGCATTGATGATCATTTAGCACAAAGTGTTACTGATTTTAAAGAACAACAAGCAGCTCAAACCGCTATTATTGGTCTAGACTATAATCCTGGACGGACAGCTGGCCATTGGATTGCAGCAAAGATTAATCCTGACGAAAATCTTTCAGCATGGGTTATGAATTCTACTGGGGGTAATGTTACCGGCAACTCTCGATTTACAAATGCCATTGATTTATACACAAGAAACATTGTCCCAGCACCTGCAATGTTACCAATAAATATTCGTTTAGATGCTGCTTATAATGTTATAACTCATAATAACGATTGGGTTGGAGCATTAAATCACTTGCGAGCAGCTATTTTGCAATCAACAGCAGGTGATGCACGCGGATCATTTTTTGACCAGCCACAATTCAGAACAATTCAGGATAACATGCGTGTATGTTTTGATGGCATTCGAAATCACTTTTTATCGCCAGCAATAAATATGCATCAAGTTCCAATAGATGGAAATCTTGCGGTTAATCTTGATAACGTTCAAAACATCAATGCATTTAGACAATTAGTTACTCAGTAACGTAATAAGAGTAGAATAAGTAGAAGGGAACGATGAAAAAACTCACAGACATTAAGCAAAATTTTGCGCAATGGTACCAAGATGTTCTTGATCTCTCAGAAATTGTTGATACAAGCCCAACCAAAGGGAGCTTTATTATTCGTCCCTACGGCTACGCATTATGGGAAAACATTCAAGGCATCTTAGATCAAAAAATCAAAGCACTTGGGGTCCAAAACGCCTATTTCCCGTTACTTATTCCAGAGTCGTTTTTAAAGAAAGAAGCTAAACACGTCGAAGGTTTTTCGCCAGAGTTAGCCGTCGTAACGCACGCTGGTGGCAAAAAGCTTGAAGAACCGTATGTCGTCAGGCCAACATCTGAGACAATTATTTATGATTCGTTTGCGCGCTGGATAAAATCACATCGCGACTTACCATTAAAAATAAACCAATGGGCAAATGTCGTTCGTTGGGAAATGCGTACACGGGCGTTTTTGCGCACAACAGAATTCTTATGGCAAGAAGGGCATACAGCCCATGCAACACGCGACGAAGCAACCCAAATGGCAACGGATGCACTTGGTATGTACAAAACTATAGCACACGATCTTCTTGCAATTCCCGTTATCACAGGTGAAAAGTCAGAAAGTGAACGTTTTGCTGGCGCCGATGTTACGTATACGTTTGAAGGGCTTATGCAAGACGGCAAGGCACTTCAAATGGGAACCAGTCATATTTTAGCACAAAGCTTTTCTGATGCATTTGGAATACAGTTTCAAGATCACGACGGTACTGTGCGTTCGCCATACTGTACAAGTTGGGGCGTAACAACGCGCTTAATCGGCGCGCTTATCATGACACATGGAGATCAAAACGGGCTTATCGTGCCACCGAACATTGCTCCAATACAAGCCGTGATTATCCCTATTTATAAGAACGATGAACAAAAAGCACGTGTGCTTGAAAAAGCAGAAGCAATCAAGACGCTTTTGACAAATATGTACACAGGTATATGTTCCTGTAAAAATACAAGCACAGGTTCTGGCGCTTGTTCCTGTATGAGTTCTCGTGCTAACCTACGCAACTCCCAAATTATTATCGACGCCGACGAACAAAAAACACCTGGTGCCAAGTTCTTTCACTGGGAAGTGCGCGGGGTTCCCGTTCGCATAGAAATCGGCCCGAAAGATATCGAGAAAAACCAAGTCGTGCTTGTCAATCGTGCAGAGCCTGACAAAGCCAAGAAAAAGCTTTTTGTTTCAGAAGATACTTTATGCGAGCAATTTACGAATCTTTTGCAAACAATTCAAAAAACACTTTTTGAACGGGCACAAACACGCCGTGATGCGCAGTGGCATCAAGCTGACGATATCGCAAGTTTTGGCAAAAAGCTTAATAAAGAAAACGGCATGTATCAAACCGGCTGGTGTCAGTCAAGCGCCTGTGAAGAAAAGCTTAAACAATACAGCGGCACAATTCGCTGTGTTCTAACATCAAATAGCCACAAAAAATGTTTTGCTTGTTCTCAGGCGAGTAGTCATGATATTTTGATTGCTAAAGCTTATTAGCTATTTGCGTAATAAGTTTTTTGCTAAAAATTACACGCATAACTGGGAGAAGTAGTAATCGAATGAAGTTTCAAACGAAAGCACAAACAAATCCATCTCAATTTAAAAATATGGCAAAAAGTACGGCAAAAAAAAAATCAAAAAAAACAGGCAAAAGCACTCTTCAAACGATAGACTATATCGCCCAATTTCATGCGTTCTTGCTTACTGAAAAGCGTGTCTCGAACAATACTTTTCTTGCATACAAGCGAGATATCGATCAGTTCGATGCGTTTTTGAAAACAAAAAAGACAGTTGTTTCTAAGTGCACCAAGCGACATCTAACGCTCTTTTTTAAACGATTACGCCTTGATGGCCTTACGTCTAAAACAATATCACGCAAAATATCGTCGCTTAAACTTTTTTTCTCGTTTGCGCACGAACGTTATAATCTGGCAAACTGCGCAAAATCGCTCATCTTTCCAAAAATTGAACACAGGCTTCCATCGTATTTAACAGAGCAGGAAGTCAAAAATTTACTTGCAGCAGCGCACTGTGACACAAGCGACAAGGGCATACGAAACAAAGTCATGCTTTATTTATTATACGCAACGGGCGTACGCGTTTCAGAGCTTGTATCGTTAACAATTGATCAGATACAATTTGACACCGGGTTTATAAAGCTTGTTGGCAAAGGGAACAAAGAACGAGTTGTTCCTGTTCCTAAAAATATTCTCGAGCTGTTACATTCGTATTTAGACACAGTACACCCCAATCTTCATGCCTTGCCAAAGCTTCCTGAGCTAAAAAAACACAAGCGCTATCTCTTTCCCGCGTGTTATAAAAATCGTATTCGACCAATATCGCGCCAAGCGTTCTGGGTTATTCTTAAAAAGCTTTTACGCCAAGCAGCGATTTTTAAAAACATCTCGCCACATAGCCTGCGTCACTCGCTTGCAACACATCTTCTTAAAAATGGCGCTGATATACGATCTCTACAATTACTCTTGGGTCACGAAAGTATCTCGACGGTTCAAATTTATACGCACTTAGAGAATAGCGAACTGAAAAAAGTCTACGATAAAAAACACCCAAGATCGTAGCCCACAGCTGCAGCGAAGACGCTTTGGTGTGGGTTAACATAAACGTCACCCGCATCCACGGGTTCTGATAAGAATTAAGTGAATCAGGAAATTAAACCCGCAAAGCGGGTGTAGTAATATAGCCCATTGCAAGGCGTCTTCGCCCCCGGATCGGAGTCCGGGGCAGGCTCTGCTGTGGGTATTTGTGTATTTCAAACTTTCCCGCCCTGGAATGGCAAGGGTGTACGAAGCCTCGCTAATGCCCCATGGCTGCGGCTTTCAGCCTTGGCATGGGTTGGCACTAGGTCACCC
>CAZFHP010000079.1:0-5603 GCA_964519365.1 uncultured Pseudomonadota bacterium | reverse complement strand
GTTGACGTAAAACTGAAATAAGCGTGTCGCCGACAAGTGAGTCGATTTCGTCGATGAATAAAATAATAGGTTTAGAGCTATGTGTTGACCAGTATTGAAGTATGCTTTTAAGGCTTGATCCTGAGAATTTTTGATTATCGACTTTTGCTTCCAAATAACTTATGAAGTGTTGCTCGTGTGGGAATTGGTTTTTTATGTGATTGAGAAATTCTTCTAATATTGTTTCCATCCCGTCTTTTATATTGCTTCGCGCTGCTTGGGCAGCTTCAACGTTTACATAAAGAGCGGTGTATTGATTTTCGTGATTGATTCTTTTAATAAATTCGCTTATAGCCGTTGTTTTGCCCGTTTGTCGAGGTGCATGCAAAATAAAATATTTTTTTTGAGCTATGAGCATGCGTAGTTCTTGTTCGTCAAGCTTGTTTGGTAAGTAATAATGGTCTTCTGGGTTTACGGGGCCCGCGGTATTAAAAAACTTCATAAGTTCTCCTAGAACGCAAACGTTTACGGTGTAATATGATCCCAGTATACCATGTCCCAGCAAAATTGTCGCTATGTGCGAAAAGCATCTCTCCGAGAAGTTTGTGAGATCCCCCACCCGTCAAAAAATTACTTTTCGAAATTCTGTCAAAGTAAATTAGAAATGTTCGGTTCCTTATAACATTAGAAATGTTCCCATTCGCTTAAGAGAACGCTTTGTATTGCGGTCTTTTGAGTTAAACTTTTTGCCGTTATTTTTTCAAAAATTGCAATTTGCTTTATTTCAGTCATAGTTAGTTCTATAGTTTTGTCCTCTATTGAAAGGGTTTTTGGGTTGGTACCTACGGTACCATGTTCCTTTCAAAGAGGACATTTTTATTTTACCCAATACCGGACATTATCATTGTTCTATGGCAGCGGGCTTTTATTTTATTGACGTAATTTGTTAATGTTTCTAAACTAAAAAACGTTTTATGATAAAAAACAGAGCAGTAATCAGAGCTGTAATGTTTTTTATCTGGAAGGGAGTATCGTTGGAGTAGGAGAGAGGATTGGGTAAAAAAGTTATTTTGAATTTTTTTTTCATATTTTCTTTGTGTGTTTGTATGTTCGTACAAAACATACGTGCTGTTTCTATTATTAATTCGATGGGTTACATTTTTGGAAGTCACCAGTTTTATGAAAACGAAAGAGCTTACGGGCAGATTTGTTTTAAAAACGGTTTTACGGTAACGAGCACACATAGTATTGTACTTGATATTACAGGCCCTGTTTTTGGTGCTCTTGAGTTAAATGAAACGGGGACGATTCAACTGCGTTCGGATTTAGTTCTTGGTTCGACCGCTTCGTTTCCAAGTGGTGGTTGCATTGATGGTCTGGGCAACAGTCTTGTTCTTACCGGTAGCCTTGTTATTTCACCCCACAAAACATTGCGCATAACAAGTGATAGTATTATTGATGGAGAAGGTAATACGCTTTATTTCGATGAACATTCGAATATTGTCATTGATCATGGTGTAACATTAACGTTACGAAATCTGCGTGTGAAAAACAAGCGCAATAATTCTGTAAATCCTATTATTTGCCCAATAAGTTTTGGGTCAAAACTTGCATTACAAAAAGTTGATTTGAGATTACGAGATGATTTTATTTTTGGACAGGGGCAGCTGTTTATTCACGATGATGTTATAGTTTCTGGAACGTCTAAATTTATTTATGGTTCTTCTTGTCCATGTTATATCGATCAAGCATCACGTTGGGTCTTTGATCGTGGTTCGACGTTTTATTTTGCTCCTAGCACTAACGACAATACGTTGATTAAAATGCGCGATAGATCGTCATGTATGATGTTTGATGGTTCTACGTTATTAACAACAGATACTGGGTTGAGATTAACCAAGGGTACGTTACTGTTAGACAATAAAGTGATACTTAATAGTGCCGGCGTAACGTTGTCGAATGGCATAATTTTTGGCGACAGTTCAAAGCTTAATCATGATTTAAACGTAAAGGTACTTGGAGGAGCGTACGTTCAAATATATGGGACGGTATGCGATGATTCCGTGGTCTAAGTAATATGACAAGGGGAGAGAGTAGCGTGAGTATGGTTTTTGTAATCCTAACGTTCATGATAAGCTTTTTAAGTTTTTCTCAAAATTTTATTTTTCTTCAAGCAAAAAGTCTTGTCAATCGATCTGGGTACATGATCGGGCATTATGAATATCCTGATGGGGGTGTTATCCAGGGGCATATGACGTTCAAAAATGGTTTTTCTGTTCCGGCTGGTGGGCGTATTGTTTTTGATACGCATGGTAAAATTTTTGGGCCTGTTAATTTAAAACACGGGTTGGGCGAGATTGCATTGCGTTCTGATTTAACGTTGGGTTCAAGTGTTTCGTTGCCCAATGGGGGGTGCTTTAATGGAAATGGATATAGCTTTGTGTTGACAGGGAGTTTGTCTATCCCAACAAACAAAACGCTTCGCATTACTGGTAATACGATTATTAATGGCAACGGGAATGTCTTACAGCTTGAGCCTGAAGCTCGTCTTATTATTGACAACAATGTAACGTTAACGCTTAAGAATATACGTGTGAAAAACACGGGCAACAATAGTGCGAACCCTATGCTTAGAGTTATTGGTCATAATGGGAAACTTGCGTTGCAAAATGTTGAGATTGCTCTTGCTAACGATTTAATTTTTCGCGATGGGCAGTTGTTTATTCACGATGATGTTGTTATTTCTGGATCTACGTTTTCGTATAGGTCAACCCGTCCTGGGCATATTGCATCGGGTGCATACTTTGTTTTTGAACAAGACTCTGGGCTTTTCTATTACCCAAGTACTGGAGATCAAAATTTAATTATGCTAGATGGCGAAAAAGCATGTATGATTTTTGATGGCGCTACGTTACAATCAACACATACAGGTTTGCGTTTGACAAAGGGGACAGTATATCTTGATAACAGTGTTACGATTAGTAGTGCTGCTGTAACAAAGTTTGATTCTGTATCGCTTGTTACTGGTTACGATCAGGGGGTAACAGGAAGTGTGCATACAGTTGATTGGAGCCCAAATGGCCGTTATATTGTGCTTGCAAGTGAAAGTTCTGGCGCAGGGCATAACGAGATAGAGGTCTATAATTTTAATGAGTCTGTGTTGTCGCAAATAGTTTCTCAAAATTATGGAGCACGTGTTAATACTGTGCAATGGAGCCCTGATGGGGGACATTTTGCTGTTGGCGGTTATGGGCCAGTTCTTTGGCATGACAAAGTATAGGGTTATAATTTTGATGGGCGATCGTTGTTTGGTCCTATGATAAATAATCAGTATGGGGTGCGTGTTAATACTGTGCAATGGAGCCCGAATGGAAAGCTATTTGCAATAGGTGGTATAGGGCCAACGTGTGATCATGAAGAGATAGAGATTTATAGTTTTTATAACGGGGTTTTTGTTGGGCCAATAGCAAAACAAAATTATGGTATAAGTGTTAATGCTGTTGCATGGAGCCCCGATAGTAAGTATCTAGCGGTTGCTGGGAAAAAGAGCTTTGAGAACAGTAGCAACGAGATTGAGATTTATAGTTTTTCTATGACAACGTCGACGTTGGCACTTGTAACAACACATGATTATGCCGGAGGCGCAAGCCCTTCACCTGTTGACAGAGCAGCTCTGATGGTCTTGGCTCTTGATTGGAGTCCTGATGGGAGTTATTTGGCTGCCAGTGGTTGGAAGCAATTTAGTCCAAGTTCTCCTGGTGACAGTATCAATGAAATAGAAGTCTATAGTTTTGATACTTCGTCACTTACCCCTGTTACAACGCAAGATTTTGATATTTTTGTATCAGAAGTTTCATGGAGTCATAATGGGCATTATTTGGCTGTTGGAGGGCGTCCGGTTCAGCTTTCAAGTGGTGGCAAGCCGTTGCACAATGAATTAGAAGTTTATTTTTTTAATGGCTTGTCGTTAAGTTTGACGGTGTCAGAATCGTCTCTTGTTTTTGTGAGTTCAATTGCGTGGAGCCCTGATGATAAATATCTTGCAGAGTCGGTTGTTGGTTTGGAGCTAGGTGCCGAGCGTGTTAATGGCGGGTTGATTGTTTTTTCATTTGACTCAAACGCATCGACGCTTACCAATGCTGGCCGTGATAATAGAATTCTTTCAATGAACGCTGTTAATTCAGTTTCTTGGAATCCTGTTACAGATAAATTGGTCGTTGGGGGTGAAAAAATAATTATACCAAGCTATAGCACTTACTTTGGAAGTCTTAAAGAGCTGAGCAAAGAAGACCCGTTAAAAAAGATAATAGTCTATGATTTTAGCCGGACGAGTTCTAGGGTAAGCAAAGTTGAAAGTATTGATTATGGGTATTCTGTTGGTCAAGTTGCATGGTCTGTTGATGGTAATTATGTGTTAATTGGCGGAGGGTATCCAGCCATTGGTCACGATGAGATAGAGGTGCAAAAGTTTGATGGCTCTGTATTTACGAAACAGACGATATATAAACAGCCGTATGGGCAGACAGATGATGTTCTTGCTGTTGCATGGAGTCTTGATGGGAAGTATCTTGCCGTTGGGGGAACTGCTACGTCCAACTGTCATGAAGAGCTTGAGATTTACGAATTTACCGGGGCACGGCTTGAGAAAAAGTTTGTTAAGTCGTATGATGCGCCTATTTGTTCGTTAGCATTTAGTCCTGATGGGAAGAGATTAGTTGTTGGGTTGCAAGATAGTACGAGTCATGAATTGTATGTATATCTGTTTGCTCCGACTGAATCGTTAACAGATCTAGATGCTTTGCCTGCAGATATAGGAGCAAGCGCGTACACTGTTGCGTGGAGCAGCGATGGTGATTATTTAGCTGTTGGCTTAGGAGGAACCGCGACGAAAAAAGTTCGCGTTTATGAGTTTGATGGGGCACAGTTGACGGACCTTAATTCTTTGTCAGGAGACATAGACGCTTTTGTTAAATCAGTAGCATGGACTTCTGATAACAAGCATTTAGCCGTTGGGTTAAGTAGTAGCGCTGTAAAAGAAATTCGAGTTTATTCTTTTGATGGAACGAGTTTAACTGACCTTGGGGCCTTAGGAGCAGATATTGGGGGCGATGTTAATTCAGTTGCCTGGAGTTCTGATGACAAGTATTTGGCTGTTGGTTTAAGCAGTCAAGCAACGAAAGAGATTCGCATATATTCTTTTAGTGGGGGTGTGCTAACAGATCTTGGGGCTTTAGGCGCAGATATAGGAGTTGATGCTAATGCTGTATCGTGGCGATTTGACGATAAATATTTAGCCGTTGGTTTAAAGAGTGACGTGAGTAAAGAAGTTCGTGTGTATTCTTTTAACAATATAACATCGACGTTGACAGATTTAGATGCTTTGGCGTCTGACCTTGGTGAAAGTGTCAGCTCTGTCTCTTGGAGTGCTGATGGTAATTATCTAGCCGCAAGTATTCTTTCAAGTCGTTATAACGGTGCTGTACGGGTTTATTCTTTTGATGGGACAAACTTGACAGGATTGAGTGGGGTATTTGTTGGGCCAATGGATGATAGAACAGCGTATAGCGTATCATGGAGCCCTGATGGGAAATATTTAGCTGTTGGATTTGGGACGTCTTATTATC
>CAZFHP010000078.1:0-5736 GCA_964519365.1 uncultured Pseudomonadota bacterium | reverse complement strand
TACGCCATTTTTATTTTTGTCAGAGCTCCCATGCTCACGAAGAATCTTTTCAAAATTCGCAAAACGATCAGTTATCGACGCTTCGAGCGATCCCAGTTTTTTCTCACACAAGTTCTGCCCTTCTTGAACCACTTGAATCGTTTTGCCCAAACCCGAAAATTCTTCTTCAAACTTCTTTTGAGTCCCCAAATTTTCTTGCTTATCTCTATCAAGCGTTGCGAAAACGGTTTTCTCTAAATCTTGTAACGTCTTTCGACAATCGCTATCTTGAATCCCCTTTTCAAGTGCAGCAAAACGATCTTTTATCGAAACTTCAAGCGAGTTGAGTTTTTGTTCATGCTTGTTTTCGCGCTCCCGCATAACGTTATGCAAATCAGGATCCTGCTTTTTCGAAGCTCCTGTGTCTTTTTTTACAGCTATTTTCGCATTTTCTATTTTTTCAATAACATCTTCTGACACACGACCTATTGCCCGAAAAACTTTCTTCTCTAATTTTTTTAAAGCTTTTCGACTATCAACATCCTGTATTGCTACTTCAAGCGTTTGAAAAGAATCTTGAATTTCTTTAAACTTCGTATTCTGCAACGTATGTAAACTATCACACTCGCTTACTGCATGTGTAAGCCCAGCGGTCGCTTTCTTTGCTTCTTCTAAATCACGAACAAAATTATTTTGTTGCGAAGCTACACGTTCTATTTCGTTCTTTAAATACGTTTGAGCTTGATTATTCTGCTCAATAAAATTATCGAACACCTGTTTTTGTTCTTCGTTCTGAGAATACGCTACTATCTTATCCACCTGTTCTGGGGTAACAGACACCTGTACAGGGCTCAAAGCACCCTTATTATTATCTTTATTTTTCTCAATCGTCGTCTGGGTTTGGGTTATCGTATAAATTTTATCTTCCCGTAATACATGCCCTTGTATCCCAACTCTTGCAGAAAGAACATCACACGACAAACACACCAATAATAAGCTTAGAAAAAAAAACATAAGCATCAGCCTTTATTTATTAACCAAAGATACATATCACTAAAATACTTGTCTTTTGTAATACCATCTTGATACGGTAATGACAATACAAGTTTTCTTTTAATCAAAAAGGAGCAAAATGAGAAGAAAAAACGCTTTTGGAATCCCCCTATTAATTATCGTTGCGATTGCATGCATAAACATGGGTGAAGGTGGCGACAAACAACAAAGCGTCAGACTCAGACCATCGTTTGCAGCACTTGAAGAAGGCGAAGGCAGTTACAGCGCAACTATTTACGATGAAAAAGCATCAACGCACGTCAAAGATGTATCGTTCTTTGGGCACACAAGTGTCGGTGGGATTCGAAGAGAATCAGACGATTCTGTAAACAAACTAAACTTGTCAAAGCTCAAAGAAATACGGATTGTAAACAGAAACTATAGCAGCCCACGTTATAGCGACAAAGACTTTATGCTTACAGAAGTTGTAACCAATAAAAACGTTGTCGTCAAAGATTTGCTTATCCCTCGTAAAGTCGTCTTATGTGGCATAGAAAAAGACACACAGCTAGAAAAAGCCTGGTTCTTGGGAAAAGTTAACAAAATTGTCATGGGTGAAAAGATTACGTTTGTCCCTGAACCAATTATTCCAGAACCTGAAAAAGTAAAGCCTCAAGAAAAACCCATTAAAACGCTTTGGGGAGCCTTTATGGGCTTTATTGACTCTGTTATTGACCTGTTCAAAACACTATTTAAAAGCATATTAAATCTTTTGAAGATTTAGATTTTAAATACCCTGGACAATCGAAAAGCGTCTACTAAAAGCAAGAACGCACACTCTTGGACAAAATCACACATCAATGTTATATTTTGTCCAAACAGGCAACCCAAAATATTAAAAAAATAGTATCGCAAGGGAAAAATATGATTCCACGGTCCTTAGAGCCAAAGCTCAAACAGCTTTCACAAAAGCTCCCAATCATAGCACTTGTTGGACCACGACAATCAGGGAAAACAACGTTAGCAAAAAACTGCTTTAATAAATATCACTACGTCACGATGGAAGACGCACGCACAAAAGAATTTGCACTTAACGATCCCCCCTATTTTTTGGAATCACATCTGGACAAACCAGGTTTAATTATAGATGAAATACAGGAAGTCCCATCTCTTTTTTCTGCCCTGCAAGTACAAGCAGATACTATAAACAAGCCTGGATTTTTCGTGATCACAGGATCTCAAAACTTTCTTATGAATCAAGCAATATCCCAAACCCTTGCCGGCAGAGTTGCTTTGTGTACACTCATGCCTCTAAGCGTTCAAGAGTTAATACAAACAGATACACTTTCAGAAAAATCTCACACTATTGATTCACTAATGTTCACAGGCATGTACCCACGCATCTATGACAAACAGATAGACCCGCTTGATTGGTACCCAACCTACATCAGAACATATATCGAACGCGATGTACGACAAATAAGAAACATCACAGACCTTTCAACATTTCAACGCTTTATTGGCCTCTGTGCTGGCCGCATTGGACAGCTTCTTAATTATAACTCTCTTGCAGACGAATGTGATATTGCAACAACGACAGTTAAATCATGGCTATCTATTCTTGAAGCAAGCTATATTATTTTTTTACTCCAGCCTCATCATAAAAACTTTAACAAACGATTAGTCAAATCTCCCAAGTTATTTTTCTATGATACAGGCGTTGCATGTTCCGTTTTGGGCATAGAATCAAAAGAACAACTACAAAACCACTATATCCGGGGCAACTTATTTGAATCGTTTGTTATCTCAGAACTGAATAAATATCGATATAACAAAGGGCTATTGCCTCGCACCTACTTTTGGCGCGATAAAGCCGGTCATGAAATTGATTGCCTCATCGAACATAAAACAAAGCTCGTTCCTGTTGAAGTAAAATCCGGAAGTGTTTTAAACCCAAGATCTTTCGATAATCTAAAATACTGGAACACACTTGCTCAACAAGAAGCAGGGAAAAGTTTTCTTGCTTACGCTGGGCATGAAAACCAAACACGTAGTTTTGGCTCTGTTGTATCATGGCGATCATTAGATTCTATTTACGAAGAATAAAATTATTGCTTAATGCGGCAATAATGGGATATTCTTTACACATGGCTAAAAATTAGACGTTAATGGCTGGGAAGAGAGGATTCGAACCTCTATAGCTGGAACCAGAATCCAGAGTCCTGCCATTAGACGACTTCCCAGTAAGATCTTTAGATTATTTGAGATTATTTAGGATGCCAAAAAGATTATGAAAATCAAGAAAATTACAGATTTTGCCAAAATCTATTTCAAAAAGATTGTCGGGGTTATCCTGATCATCGGCGGAATCGCTGGATTATTTCTGCCATTTTTTCAGGGAGTTGCCATGATTATTGTCGGGTCAGTTTTACTTTTGGGCAAAAAAAACGCACAAAAAAAGCTTGGAGTACTTAAAACACACTGGCGAAATATACAAAATTATGTTCAAAAAAAATTAAAAAAATAATTTTCGAAAAAATCCAACCTAGATCTACTGACTATAAATCTCATCCAGCATAGATGATATATTTTCCCATCCAAAAACATGCCCTTGTTTACGCTCAATATTTTCATTGCCACCATAAACGACATACGATTGTACGGCACCCTGTTTTGTAATATCTTGCCAATCAATAAGTCCCTTAAAAAAGTCTGGTTTGATAGTCATGCCCACCTTAATTTCAACAGGTATAACATGATCAAATGACTTTTCAATCACACAATCTATTTCATGCCCCTGTACATCACGCCAAAAATAAAGCTGCGGCAGCTCTGCGTGATTATAGCTATACTTAAACATCTCACTTATAACAAATGATTCAAAGAGAGCCCCTCGCAAAGGGTGTACTGATAATTCCTCAGCTGATCGAATTCCAAGTAATGCACATACCAAAGCAGGGTCATAAAAATACAACTTAGGACTCTTGATAACACGCTTACTAAAGTTCTTGTAATAGGGATATAACAGTTTAATCAAAAAACTCGTTTCAAGTACAGACATCCATGCTTTGGCTGTTGCTCCACTGATATCACAATCACGAGCAAGTTCCGCATAATTGATAAGATTTCCAACACGAGCAGCACAAAGTTTTAAAAAACGCTGAAAAGTAATAACATCAGAAATTTTCAACACTTGGCGCACATCACGCTCAACATAGGTACTAATGTAATTAGAAAACCACGCTTTAACTGATATATTCTGTGCATAAAGCTGCGGATAAAAACCTTTTACGAAAAAGTCTTCAAAGCTACCGTTAGCCAAATTTGCAGCTGTAAGCTCTGAAACAGAAAGGGGCAAAAGCGTCAAAAGAGCAATTCTTCCCGCTAACGTCTGTGTTATTTTTTCGTGCATAAGAAAGTTCTGAGAGCCCGTAATAACAAAGTGTCCTGGTCGATATGCTTCGTCTATAATTCCCTGCATGTAGGAAAAAAGCTCGGGAACCTCTTGAATCTCATCAATTATAACGCCATTTCGACGATCAAAAGAACGTAAAAAGCCACGAGGATCATCTGTTGCCGCCAATCGTTTATCCACATCTTCAAGCGATACATAGGCATACTCAGGAAACGTTTCTTTCACAAGCGTTGTCTTTCCCGATTGCCGTGGCCCCATAACAGCTATAGCAGAAAACTGTTCTGCTAAATGTAGCAGCTCTTTTTTCATAGATCTCTGAATAATCATAAAACACCCTCTTTTTTAATTATCGAGCATTTTGTACAAAATGAAATCCCATTTCAGATTATACATGGCTACTCGAAAAAATCCAATAGATGGCAATTTTCGTTTACAATCAAAAAGAGCCCCCGTAATTTCAAGGGCTCTTTTTGAAAAACTATTTCTCTCGTTAACTAAATACTAACCTATGAAACACTCGTCAGATTATCACTGATAATCTCATAGAAGAAAACACCATCTGAGAACTCCCCAGACGCTGCTGGTGACAACTGAACGTTAACAACACCACTTCCTTGGTCTACAGCCAAACTCACGATAGTATCTTGCGAACCATCGCCGTGACCAAAATTCGTCGCGTCGTTTTCAAGTTTTATACACGAACCATCAGGTGAAACAAATAGCTGCCCTGTATAGAGCATATCTCTATTGGCCCAATGAGCAAAGTACGTAATCTTGACCAAAGCTCCTTTAGCCGTTGCAACATCACTGGCAAACGTCAACGTAAGAACATTTGTTGGTGTTGATGCTGTAAGATTTACGTTCTTTTCATTAAAGATATGTTTCGTTCCTAACGTAAAAGCACCACCAACTTTCGTTTCCCCTATAGCTGTAAACGAACCGCCAACAATAGCGTTTCCACTCAGCGTTGTATTACCAGAAACATCAAGCGACCTGCCAATGCTGGTATCCCCAGACGTATCAACAACAAGCTTATCTGTTTGTACGGTTAAACTCTTCCCATCAACAATGGTAACATGATTGTTTGCCGAAACAACACCATCTAATGTCGTTGCACCTGTCACACCAAGCGTACCTCCAACTGTTGTATTGCCCGCGATACTTACGCTGCTACCAAGTGTCGTTGCACCTGTTGTGCCCAACGTGCCACCAATAGAAGTATCGCCTGAAATATCAGCACTACTTAATGTCGTTGCACCTGTCACACCAAGCGTACCGCCAACAGTCGTATTACCCACGATACTTGCTGTGCTGCCAAATATCGAAACAGCTTATTCTACGAAAAAGGA
>CAZFHP010000077.1:0-6188 GCA_964519365.1 uncultured Pseudomonadota bacterium | reverse complement strand
TAGCTAAGGGAGAGATTACTCCAGATCGTGCAAAAAAAATATATTGGGATAATTATGAAAAAGGGAAACGATCGTGGCATACAAAAGATTGGAAAGAAAGAAGAAAAGAATTTATTAAAAATAAATGCGAAATATGTGGAAGCATAGAAACACTAACATTACAGCACCTTTCCCACCCAAAGAAATATCATAAATACGAAAATGAGGTAACCAGAAAATATAATCGGCTTTTTATGGATCGTCATCCTTCAATTGGTAAACAAAAATTTATTGAACATGTGAGAAAAAACTTTCGTTATGTTCCTGCACCAATGTGCCCTGAATGTAATAAAAGATATCCTAATAAGAGAACAAGAAAAAAGCCGCAATATCTTTGTACGGAATGTAGATTAGAATTTGAAAAGCCAGTATATAAAACAATTGAGGAGCTTATTGAATTATTCTACATAGACAAAGATGTAACAGAGGTTCGTGATAAATGCTTTATAACAACAGACAAATGGAAAAATAAGCAAAATTTAAAGCAAGTGAAATATTGGCTTCAAAGAGAAAACGCTAAAACTAAATATAGTGATAAAATTGAGAAAGAAGCGTTCTTGCTCTACTTAAATGACAACATAAAATATCTTTCATTTGAAGAAACAATCACGGCTTGCAAGAAATGTGCGTTTAATTTTGACTTAAACAATATCGAATTATGCCCAAAATGTAAAAAATATTATAAAGGTATACCATATCCAACTTGTATCAATTGTTTACCTGAAAACAAGCGGAAAAGAGCGTTTGAAACAATTGAGTTTGGAAAAGAAATGCGAGCAATGCATGAAAAGTTAGGAATTTAGAAAATATTTTGAAGACATGAATAACAGTGATGCCGAACTCAACCTCTAAGTGATCAATATAATATATATAAAACATGACAACAGTTTTTTTTATCTATCAAAATACCAGTTATATATTTCTTATAAACTAATAAACTTAGCAACCTTGTCTAATATTAAAAGTGCCACAACCATTTATATATATTTCTTTAAAGAATTATATCTGTTTATTTCTACAGAATAATACAGTTTTGTTATTGACGACAAGACTTTACTCCTCTAAAATTAAAATCAAACACAAGGGGGATATCATGAAAAAAGCTTATGGCTATATCAGAGTATCTGGCAAAGGACAAATTAATGGAGATGGATTCACAAGACAGGAAAAAGCTATTAAAGATTATGCCAAATTCAAAGGCATTGAAATTGCCAGGATATATAAAGAAAAAGGCGTGTCAGGAACTATAAAAAACAGGCCTGCTTTAACTGATATGATGGTATCTTTGGCATTGAATGGTCATGGTATCGCTACTGTTATTATCGAAAAAATAGACCGGCTTGCACGTGATTTAATGGTACAGGAGACCATCCTTGATGACATGAACAAAAACAATGTCTCAATCATATCTGTTACTGATGGTGACCTTTTAGAAAATGACCCTACAAGAAAACTTGTCCGGCAGGTTCTGGGTGCTATTGCTGAATATGATAAAGAAATGACAGTGCAAAAACTTAGAGCCGCCAGGAATAGAAAGAAAGCTCTAACTGGTAAATGTGAAGGCCGGAAGTCATATTATGAAAGTAACCCCGAATTGATAAAAGAAATCAAACGGCTTCGTCGTAAACCAAGAAACGGGAAAAGAATGTCATTTAAAAAATGTGTTGATTGTTTGAATACATCCGGTTTCAAAACTGCCACTGGAAAAAAATTAACAGTATCCCGGCTTGAAAACATTATTTATAAAAGTATCAATTAAGGCTTTTTAATTTTCGCTTGCCAAAAAATATCCTGAGTTGTAAATCAATAGTAGCTTTAAATAATTAAGAGGAGCAATAGAACTGCTTATGATTTGAAATAGAAAAATATAATAGTTTTGCGTTAAACGTAGAATCGTTCCTACCGAAATTCGCCAAATTTTAAATGACAGAACGACGCTGACGGGAAATGCACTCCGATAAGGGGTGTAGGTCTTGTTTGTGTTCTGTCATTGGTGTTTGGCGACACCTCGGTAGGGGCATAGACTTAAGGTCTATACCCCTTTTTTATTGGATTTAAAATTTTTTTCTGTGTTGTGCATTATTATATTTTATTGCTTTGGTAATATAGGTGATAATTTAAGGATATAAAAATTTGATTATATTCACTTATTGGTCATTGTGTGGACAGTTTTTATGATAATCACTGGCAGATAGGGAGGATAATATGGCATTTGCCCATGAATCTATAGTTGAGAAATCATTTAATAATTTGGAAGACATTGATAATTGGGTCAAAAATGAAGAATATAATCTTACACGCATTCCTATTCAAGGATGTCTTAAGCATGGAGCTCAGTTTCTTGGAGATGAATATTTTGGAGATGAACATACTTTTTTTAAATTTAATCAGAACGGTATTCGCACTCTTTGTTCATATTTTAATATCAGGCTTGATATTCTTGAAATGATTGAAAATCAGAATTTATCTACTGAAGTTCTTAATGATCTATTAGCCCAGCGTGACATTCAAGAGAGGCTAAAAAGTAGTGAATTGGTTGTCGATGAATCTGAGAATATGATCATCGGCATTGTATCAAATTCTTACGTTAGTTACAGTAACTATCAATTTTTACAGGATATTAAATCTATTTTGTCCTCTAAAAATGATAGTTTAGATTTTCAAAGCGGCTATTCTATAAACACTCAACTCAGTCTTCGTTTTACGATGAAAAAGGAAGTTGGAATTATAAAGGGTCGTGGTGGTAAAGGAAAAGATATTACAAAAATTGGTTTTCAATTTAAAAATAGTATGGTAGGTGATTCTTCAGTTAATATAAACTTTTTTTTATTTAGAATGCTCTGTGCCAATGGTTTAGTGGCACCTGCTGGTTTAGCAGTTAATCGAATTTTTCATTCTGGTAAAAAAGAGAATTTTTTTAAACGATTGGAAAACGCATTTGGAGAAATTATCCAGCGGATGGGACAAGCTGGAAAGATGGTTAAGTTACTTGGTAACTTGGAATTCAATCCAGAGTTTCTGGCAAGAACTAATCGTTCAGAAATGATCTTTGACATTATTCCCGGTTCAAAAGGTGACATTGTAAATACATATAATATCAAAAGAACATCTCTCCATGGAAATATGAAGGAAAATAAAATTATGCGTGAGGCGGAGATTATAAGCCTGGTGCCAACTTTATTCGGAGGTGAATATTCTCAACAGGTTTTTACATCAACTTATCGAAATAATGCATCAATGTTTGATTTCATTAATATTTTTACAGAACATGCCAAAGAACTTAAGCCTGGCAAAAAAATAGAATCGGAAGAAAAAGCAGGTGTTTTGGCTAATTGGATTGCTAAGAATAAACGAAAATTTAGTACTCTATCATAAGAGCCTTTTACACTTCAAAGCAAATTTGTGATAATTTTTTTATAAAGTTTTATCCTTGGCCAGTTATTTTTTTATAGTGTCAATCAACAGCCAAAATTGAAACCTTATCATCGTTCAATTTTGATTTCTTCTGGGAAAATATGTTTGCGTTAAATACAGTTAAAATTATTGTCCATATGACTTGAACTGGTTTTTAAATTATATGCCCTGCAACATGCATCCTAGTTTAACTCTGATTGAGACCATTGATCAATATGAGCCTGCCAGTATCTCTTTTTTTTGTTAATTGGTCTTGCCTGAAATTAGTTGTCATGTTTTGCTTCTTTTGTTTGGGCGCAAGAAAATTTTCTGTTGAAATACTGTATGTCTTTAAAAAACCGTCGGGTATATTTTCAATAGCCGCTTCAATAGTCTTATCTATTGATTTAATCAGATCATTACAGGCAGGTAATAAATAATTACCTATTTTCTGATCAGCTTCAGCTTTAATACCCACCCGGTAAAAGTGGGGTTGCCGTCCTCGTCTGGGGCTTTAATCGAATTTTAAAACCTCACAAGATAAAATTTTCTCTTTTTAAAATAGTTTTTTATTCAAATTACTATATGTGGTACGAAATTCAAATTTTTTAGGGCAGGACTATAAAACACATCTATCGCACGTTTTGCAATTGTACGTCCAATCATCGCGTCTTGCAATGTAATTATTGCATCATGTGAGGCTTTGTTTCGAAATAAGTTTATGTTTTCCTGTGTGAGGTAGTTAGGATTCAACCAATCTTTCTCAATCAATGGTTGTAATTGGTTATCGTATTTTCGTAGATGTCGAATTGCTTCTAAACGCAGACGTGAACCACCGGTTTTTGATCCATCTCGTTGAGTGTAACATTTCTTAAGAACAAGTAACATATCCCCCAAGGTCATTTTTTTTGCTCTGATTGGGTTGGCTAACTTTAAAAACACTTCCTCTTTAGTTCGTTTTTTTTTGCTTAGATTTTTGCGGTCCCATTCTTCCCAACCTGGGTGTTGGTGGAATAGTGTAGATAATTCTTGTACGATACCACGTTTTAATATTGACTCCAAAACTCTCCACCATTGAGCTAAAGCCATGGAATAATCTTTAGTTGGCGTGTTAAACATAGCCCAATCACCATTAAGAAGCATCGTCTGTTCATATTCAGTGATCATATCGTGCCAAAAGTAACGAAACCTAAGGCTGTCAATTTGCCACCATTGATTATTGGAGAGTTTTGCTTGAATAAAACCAGGACCTGAATTTTTAAATAGTTTGCATAGAATGCTTTGGAGTCTAGACATTCCGAAATGTGGAGATATGGTATAGAGAAATTCTAAAAGTCCCTGTGGACCCTTGTTGAGAACATCTCGAAGAACAAACTCACTCTCATTGTTCTGCTCAATTGCCCATTGCACAGCAATTTGTGGCGCGTCAATCTCTTCAAACCATTTTGGCCTAGAATGTGCAATTTTTATATGAAGGAGAAAAATCGAACACCAATCAGCCCAAAAAGCAAATGGAGCCTCTGTTAAATTTAGTAAATCTGCAAGGCGCTTCACATCGAATAGGGAAAAATAAACTTCCCGGTGGCCTATTGCAATATTAATTAGATCAATGGCACGACGCTTGTCATTGTTCTTTTTAATTACAAAATCAGCCAACTCAAGAATAGAAGTTGGGTGCCAAGTAACAAGTATTCCGTTTTGATGACGTGCTACCTTGAGCGCATTATCAATAAACAGTAGAGCTTTTCCTCGTCATGATGGCGTAGAAAATGAACTCCGAGTTCAGATAGACCTTCATTTGCTGGTAGCTGCTTTAATGTTTTCAGCATACGGCTAAGGCGCTTTAGGGGAATTTTTTGGTTTGTCTGGTATGCGTACGCAATCCATTCAATAAGTCGACATTTGGGATACAAATTTGGATGCCTTAATTTCAATTCGGCACAACATTTAAGGGCTCCCTGATTATAACCAAACTGAAGAAATGCGAGTGCTTGATCTAACAGTTTTTTGGCTGTTTTTTCACGATTCATTTTTTGATTTCCATTAAATATTTGGCTAAAATTGAATAAATTTTAGGAATCGATAATTCGCCAAAAATTTATCAACTTTAATTTTTTTTGTAAACATATAAAAAATTATGATATTTAAAGTCCATTTGTTTTTTATTGGGGCCTTTTATTTTACTTAATTGTTATAGGAACGGAACAGGTATAAAATGGGCTTGAATTGGATAGTATTACAAATCCGTAAGAAAATCGAATTTGTCATTAAAATAAAACCCTAAAGGTCTATGGATAACTCCAAAAAAAACACCTCAATATCACGCTCTTTCGTCCAATTCTTAAAGTCACGAGGATTAAAGTCCTAGTTCTCTACCTTGAGCAGTAAAATCATATCAAAACTGGCCTCAACATCCATTATATCATTATCTGCGACCCAGGTCGTAAAAGCGTCATGACTATCAAAGAGCTCTTCTTTTAAAGCAATATACAATGCATATTTATCTTCTGCAGCCACTGTGGCATCATATTCGTAAACTGATCTTCAAGCAAATTCTTTTACCTTTGGTCCCAGATCGTACCCTCCAACAGTTAAGCTGCCATTTTTACTTGTGCTGCAGTCTATGATCCGCACATCAGTCTCACTTCTCTTCTCATGTAGAATGATCCTGAATTTATCTCCATCTATGGTAACTTCATTCTTCATAACATTCTCCTCATCTACAGATCCAGCCGCTCCTGTTGAGCACTGGAATA
>CAZFHP010000076.1:0-6387 GCA_964519365.1 uncultured Pseudomonadota bacterium | reverse complement strand
GAAAATATTTTTTTGTTGTTCTATGCCTTGTCATCAGAATCCTCTTAATCCGTCTTATCCTGGCCAATCGTGGTTCAGACAACAAAAACTATGATGTTTTTTTATTATCGAACCTGATTTCATTAAAATTGACAAAGTTTTCATCTCATGACAATACTCATGACAATACTAATTTAGATTAATTTAAATTTTTAAAAAATTCTAAAAAATAAAAAGCTCGAGAGTAGGATTATGATCAAAAAAATAATATTATTTTTTTTCGCGTGCACACTAACATCTGCTTTTACAAAGACAAATACAAAACCCGACTTTGTTATATTTTCGTATAATCGTCCGTTACAGTTACATGCATATTTAGAATCGATAGAAAAATATGTCACAGGAATTAATAACCTGTCTGTTATCTATCGAGCAAGCGATAATAGCTTCGATCAAGCATATAATAAGCTTCAAAAACTTTTTCCTGATATTTGTTTTTTTAAGCAAAACACACAATACCCACGCAAAGATTTTCAAAAGCTTTTTTTAGAAATTACGTTTAAAAATACACGTGCGCAAAATAATAGCGAATATGTTCTGTTTGGAGTCGACGATATTATCGTTACAGATTTTATCGATCTAACAGCGTGTGTAAAAATATTAGAAGAAACAGATGCGTATGGGTTTTATTTGCGTCTTGGGAAAAATATCACCCAGTGTTACACGCTTTCTGTTTTCGATGATTTTGAACTGCCCAAACTCACGCTTATAAAATCAAGCGCAAAGTCAAGCGAGCCCAAAATCTTTTCATGGTACTTTAAAGACGCTCCCTACGATTGGGGATTCTTAACGTCAGTCGATATGACAGTCTTACGAAAAAAAGACATAAAAAATATTTTTTACGCAACACAGTATAGCACGCCCAACAAGCTCGAAAAACAATGGTCTATCGGACAATCAAGCAATAACAAATACGGGCTCTGTTATGAACACTCAAAAATAGTAAACATTCCCCTTAATCTCGTTCAAGAAAACAAAACAGAACGCAACATGCAATTATTTACGCCCAAAGAGTTACTCGAAGAATTTATGTTCGGGTTTAAACTTAACATCGAGCCACTATTTAAATTCGACAACAAAGCGCCACACATGCACTATATCCCAGAATTTATTGAGGCTTAACGTGTATCGCTTTATGATTTTTAAATATCTCTGGAAGCTCTTTTATTTTGTTCTCGCGAATCGTCAAAACTCGAAGCTTATTAAGCTTATCTAAATTTTCAGGCAAAGATAGCAATCTATTTTCATGAACATGTAAACGACCCAACTGAGATAAATTACCTAAGCTATCAGGCAAGCTCGTAAGATTATTATGATCAAGTTCGAGTCTTCTTAATTTAGTGCACGAGCCAAGCGTTTCAGGAATGCTAACAAGCTCATTATGCCCTACGTTAAGACGACATAAATTTCTTAACTGGCCAAGTTTCTCAGGCAACGAAGCAAGCTTATTAAAACTCATATCAAGCTTCTCAAGATTAGGCAATTCGCCAATCGTATCAGGAATAGACTCCAGATTATTATGCGATAAATCTAAACTTTTAAGCGTCTTGATATCTCGTATTTTATACGTAACTCGTGTTAAAAAATTATTACTCAAATCTACTTGTTGCACTTTTGAACGAGCAATAACTTCTATACCATCGATAGAATTTAAAAACAAGCCTGACAAATCTACTTTTGAGTTATCGACGTACAAGCGCCTGACATACACAACTTCGTTTAACGTTAACGTTATGGTCACCTGTTGCCCACACGGGTCAGTATAACGCATAACACTTGCATCATCGGTCATAAGAAAATAATGCTTTCTCAATGTTACACGCGCCTGCTCGCTTAGATTATACGGGGGATTAAAAAGCTCGCTCTTATTTAATTTTTCATGATTCTCTCGCAAATACTCGCGTGCAAGAGCATGCGCAACGCCTGGAATTTCTAAATAATGTGCCATGCGATACAAATCCCAAAACTCTTTTTGATCTTTTGCTAACTTAAATTGGCAAAGCTTTTCAATCGCAATGTCCCAATATTGCTCTTGTTCTTGAATCGCAAAAAAGCTCTGAACATACGTCAAAAACTTTTCAATCGTACCCAGTTCAATCGTATCGTTTGTGTTATCGCTTTTAAAAACATTGGTGCTCGCTAAACTTATTGTCACGTCTGTCGGCACGTGAACAGACATGCCCTGTTCGTTTGTCAAAAGTATATTCGACAGTAAACACCCAGAAAAAAACGTAAAAAAAAGATAAACGAAAAAAAAGATGTTAATCTTGCAAGTTCGCACTCTAATGCACATACTCTAGCTCCTATCTACCCACGTTGCCCACGTTACCCACGTTATACAGCACACAAAAAATAAGACTCAAACGTATTTTAGCACAAGATAATTCGAACACAAAAAATAATACTTGCAATACGCCTAAACTCTATGTAAAAATAACGTGAGTTTACTATGTAAAGTATTTTAAAAAGGGGATTTTTATGACAAAACGATTACAGAGAAATCATGTCTGTCTTGTCGTTATCATATTTATTATCACCTGGTCGTTACTTTTTTTTGTTCAACAAGCTCGCGCTACTGGGACAAATACTAAATATTCAGGGAGCACAGGACATAACAAATACGATATTCAAGAATTTATAAAAGACATCTTAGCCGAAAAAAAACCTAAAAGACCCAAAAACACTCACGCACGCACTCTAAGCAACAAAAGCCCCAAAACTCTGTCTCCCCGTGAAATAAGACGCAAGAACAGAAATCTCGCACGCGACTTACTTTTTTTCTCAGAAAAAATAAAGCCGTTACTTGTATCACTTCGTCAAGACTATTATGATATATTTGAAGAAACACAAAACTCGCTCGACTATTTAGAAGAAACACAAACAAATTTTAAACAAAAAATTACAGGGCGTTTTTTTGGTGCACGAGATGGGGCTATGATACTCAGCGAGCTTGCAAAACTTTTGGTCATTGTCCAAAAATGCTTAAACTCTAAAATGGTAACAGCAGGTGATTCAAGCCAGTTTGAGAAATACAAAAAATACTGCAAATATGCGCTTCTTGCAAGTCTCCCCGTATTAAGCACCATCGGGTTTGGCAACTATATGAACTGGTGGATAATAGCAACAGAGATAGGCGTAAAAGATGTGTTACCTATGCTTATTCAACTATTATAAACCTAACACATAACGATAAAACAAAAAATAAAGAACTCACGATAATAATTAGTGGTCCAGCAGGAATAGCAAACACATGATACAACAAAATTCCCAAAAAACACGCAAGCGCTCCAAAAGCAAGCGATCCATATGCATACGTATGAAGCGTCTTAAAAAGATTTTTGCTCGTACATGCAGGAATAGCAACAAGGGCCGCTGTCATGAGCCCTCCAACAATACGCACGCCTAAAACAATAACAAACGCAATACACGAGAGATAAAAAAAATAATTCTTGCGTGTATTAATATTTTCTACACGGGCCAAATCACTAGAAATACTCGCGAGTATAAGCTGCCCATATAGTTTTCGCATAACAAAAAAAATAAGCGCACTCGCAATAATCGTTATCATGAGTATTACAGGTGTTATCTGTGAAACGTCGCCAATAAGCGCCTGGCCCGTTTTTTCTTTAGGCAAAAAAAGAAACGCTATTGCTAATGACGATGCAAAAACTACAGCAGTTATTGCTTCGGTAGAAATTGTCGTATGCAAACGTAAAAACCAGATAATAAGAGTCCCGAGTAAAAGAAATATAAAAGCCCCAAGCGACACATCAAAACTATACAGTAACGCCAGTGAAATCCCCGGCATGGTCAAATGCCCAAGCGCCCCGCCCATAAGCGCCATTCTCTTTGTTACCATAAGCGAGCCTATATACCCAGCAACAGCACCTACACATGTTCCCATAATAAGCGCGTAGACAAAAGAACTTGTGCCCATGATTATTTCCCCTCCCCCATAGTATCGTTATTATTATGCCTGTGACGATAAAACTTCACATTCATGCCATATAAATCTTTCAAATGCTCTGGTGTTACGACTTGTTCTGGGGTCCCAATGCATAGTGCCTGTTTATTTAAACACAAAACCCGACTGGCATGATCCCAGACGACATTTAAATCATGTGTAACCAAAATAATCGTAAGTTTTTTCTCCTGCCAAAAATTATGTAAGAGTGTATAAATCGTCTGCTCTCCACCAATATCTATGCCAGATGTTGGTTCATCAAATAGTAATACTTCTGGTTCAGTAACAAGCGACCATGCAATACACATTCTTTGGAATTGCCCCGTCGACAACGTCTCAAATTGCTGAGACAAAACGGTTCTATCCAGGCCAACGAGATCAAGAATAGCATGTACTTGTTTAATCGTAACGGACTTGAGCATAAAAAAATCATGTATCGTAAGCGGAGGCAAGTTTTTTCTGGCAAAAAGTTCTTGCGGTGGCAAATAAGCACGACTATTTGTTTGCCAAGAAACAGATCCCGTATATGGTATCAAGCCAAGAAGCGCTTTTAACAATGTCGTCTTGCCTGCACCATTCGGACCAAGAATAACAAACACTTCGTTTTTTTGAACATCAAACGAAAGATCCCGTATAATCTCACGCTTCCCAAGTGTCACACCCAAATTTTGTACCTGAATAACATTATTCATAACATATCCCAAAACATTACGTTATCGTCAGCAAATCAGACACCGAAACACTTTGACCATCAGGATTTGTTACCGTGATATTTTTTTTGCCTGCACTTGCACCAACGGTCGAAATATTCACACGCATTTGCTTCGGCCCAAGATACGTTACACTATTAACCGTTACGCCACCACTAATACTTACTTGCAAGCGACAATTAAATCCTGCCCCTGGGTCAAAAAATTCTGACGATTTAACACGCTTGCCATCGATAAGAATATCAACAGATGCTTGCCCTTGAGCAACATACGACGGCGTTACGTTTATTGGTGTCGCTGGAGGGTTTGCTAATAGTTGACACACACGCACACCCCACGAATTTGCTTGATCACAATATTCTTGAATAGTCCACATTGTCATATCATCACATGGATCAACACACGTATATGAATAGTCACCCCAACGTCTGGCACGTGTTGAGCTGCCAGGGTCAGCCGTAGGATTATACGTTGCACCCGTACGCGTTATCGCTCTACCCGCCTGAATATTTCCCAACTTGTTATTTCTATATCGCCCGGCAGTAGAACAATCAGGTCGTCTATTTCTTCCTGCAACACTACACCCCAGTGCCATATGCCCTTGGCCATTAGTCATAATAGACGGCATCCAATAAGAGTTATACGTCGTTCGATTTCTTCGTGTCTCTCTAAAGAGCGTTCCCGCTTGTCTGAGGATAGGCGTTAAACCACTAACATCAATCTCATACCAGCGGCACCCATTACGCGTAATCTTTACTTGATTTGAACTTACCCCTTTATTATTAACACCAATATTATGTACCGTCCACAATCTATTATTGCGAATATGAGCACACATAAGCCGATCGTCTACACCATCAAGTCGCCCTTCTCTGCCATTTCGATTACCCTTATGACGAACATCTAAAGGGAACGCCGTCGACGGAACGGTAAGCGAAATATTATTCGAAATAGTTGGCGCCCCTCCTGGGTTAGTAATACGCCTAAGAATAAGTTTGCCAAACGTTGCATTATCAACCGCAACAAAATACCCATATGTTGGGTTGGGATCAAAATTATCAACACCCTGTGGAACATACAACCCCGTCCCAGTCGATGCATTAATTAATCCCGCAAACGTTGTATACACAATCGGCCCCGCCCCTAAAATAGAACTCTTGCGAACAACATATGCCTTATCCTGATTAGGCGCATCGCTATTACAAAACGTCTTACCACCGATATATAACGCATGAACATCTACGCCTAACGTTGGATAGTCATAAAAACAGCCAACTCCAGATGGGATAGCAAAAAAATTCCAAACAGTTTGATTAGTAATCGTCCCACTATCACTTACAGCTATCAGCGTACTGTTATCATCATGCCCAGCAGGCACATCGATAATAATAATATACCAACGGTCAACAAAGCGATCATAGCGAATACGAGGGTCACTCGTTATATTCCCGCCACTAATACCTGCGAAAAAAGCATCCGTCCCAACATTAAGTACACCATCAGCCTGACCCGTTGTTTTATCAAAGCTACGAATAAGATCGTTTATCGCAATAATATACTGTGTCGGCCCTGCACACCCCATACTATCAGGTGGAAATAAATCGACATCGGCAAGACGTGCCGCTCTAAAATTTAGCCCTAACGCTTGTGGCTTTCGCGATTTTTTATTTTTTC
>CAZFHP010000075.1:3190-6396 GCA_964519365.1 uncultured Pseudomonadota bacterium | reverse complement strand
CATTTTAAAGAAATCAAACGCAAACGAATAAATCGATTTTAAGAAATATACACCGGCCAAAATCGTCGCAATAATACCAGCCATTAACGTCACTGCAAAACCCTTAATCGCGGGACCACCAAACTGATATAACACAAGACCAGTCAAAAACGTTGTAATATTCGAATCTAAAATTACGACCATTGCCCCACTAAACCCTTTGTTAACAGCCGCTCGCGCAGAAGCCCCTTCGGCTAGTTCTTCTTTTATTCGCTCATAGATTAAAATAGACGCGTCAATGGCCATACCAACAGTAACAACCATACCTGCAATACCTGGAAGCGTTAACGTTGCATTAAAGTACGACAAGAAAAGCATGATCAAAAATAAGTTATAAAAAAGCGCAAACACGGCAAAAAGCCCTGGCACTTTGTAATAAAACAAGCTAAAGAACAAAAGCATAAAGAGTGCAACTAAGCACGACATCAAGCCCTTGTTAATCGAATCTTGCCCTAACGATGCACCAACCCGACTTTCCTGTTCAAATTTTAATGGAGCTAAAAGAGATCCTGATTTAAGAACAATAGACAGGTCAAGCGCTTCTTTTTGTGTTGCAATATTGGTAATCGACCCAGAACCACCAGTAATAGGATCTTTAATAGATGGATACGAGAACATAACATTATCGATAACAATACCCAACTGTCGCCCAACGTTATTTGATGTCAAGTCACCAAACTCACGAGCGCCGGCACCATCAAGTCTAAACCCAACATATGGTCGACCAAATTCATCAAACGATACTCGAGCATCAACAATGCGATCACCAGTCATGTCAGAAAATGCTGAAAGCAAAAAGTATTGTCCTGTATCCCCGCGTCTGCGAGAACCAGGAATAATAACTTTATCTGCAGGCAAGTCGCCGTCAAACTTATCCAAAAGCGCTTCTTTACTTGCTGCGATATCTTCTACTATTTTAAATTCTAAATGCGCCGTTTTGGTGATAAGTTTTTTTACACGGTCGGGATCGTTAACACCTGGCAACTGCACTACTATTTTACGTTCCCCGTGCTGCTGCACAATAATACCTTCTGCCCCATACCCAGTCAGACGATTATTCAAAACACTTACCGCTTGTTCTACAGCTCCAACACGAATATTATTTTCAGTTTCTGGTGTTAATTTAGCTCGCACAAAAGCGCCTGAGCGATTAACTTTAAGAACATACGCACGTTCGTCTACCATAAGATTATAGCACGACTTTGCATGCTCTTCGTCATCAAACATTATTTCGATAGACATATTTTTCACAGCACGCGTTTTTGGTAAAGCACGCAACTCTTTTTCTTTAAATAACTGATCAAGCGATCTATTTTCTAAGTTCAAACGATTTTCTAGAGCCTTTTCAACTTCTACGCTTAAAATCAAATGTGTTCCACCGGCAAGATCGATTCCCTTGTTAATATTTGTTAAGCGAAGTGATTTAAATGTTTTTTTAAGATACCCCAATGTCGTCTTTTCTTTTTGGGCTTCTTTATAGGATTTCATGTCAAAAGAAATCATAAAGTATGAACCGGCTGCTAATAAAACCACCCAAAACAACAATGGGGTTAAAATAAAACGTGTTACTGTCGATTGCGTCATCATAATTTCATTCTCCTAAAAAAACTTCGACCTACTCTAAATATACTTATTTATGCTCACATTCTGGTGCCGAGGAGGGGACTCGAACCCCTATGGGATTTCTCCCGCTGCCCCCTTAAAGCAGTGCGTCTACCAGTTTCGCCACCTCGGCCATTTCACAATTATATCTTATAAGCCTTATCATAGAGGCTTTTTGCAAAAATTTCAAACAAAAACTTACCCCATAATACAAAATCTCTTGAATTTATCAAACAAAAAAATATACAGTAAAACCATAAAACGCACGCAAAGCACGATTAAAAGAGAAAATAGAAAAAAACGAAAGAAAATTATGGCCAAGCAATCACCTGAAAAAAAACTCAAAAAAATACACGGACATCTTACAAAACTAAACGATCAAACCGAACAACATCTCTTTAAGCTATACACAGTAGAACAAAATATTCACGATATTCGTAAAAATGAAATAGACGAATATAGCGCGCTTGTAACTATTCAAAACATACTTACAGAACTCCAAAATAGCATCGAGCCATTATCACATACACATAATATACTCGAAACGATCTTACAAAACATAAGCGAGATTACGACTAGTATCGAAAATATCGCGAATAAAATAAACTTGCTTGCGATAAACACTGCTATTATAGCAGACAAACATAAACATAAAGACGAAGGCTTAGGCGTTGTCGCACAAGAAATGCGCGTGCTTTCAGATGAGACAAAATTTTCTGCCGAACGAATTAAAAAAATTATCACGCAAACACATGATACAAATGAGACACCTGAGAAAAAAGAACCTACCCCACAAGCACCCTCACATATCACAACAAGTCTTAAAACGCTTACTCAAGAACACGCAAAAGCACAAGAAATTAACGAGCTAAACAAACAGCTTATTAACGATCTTGAAAGTGCACTGCGTGAAACAATTAAAAACACCGAACAAAATCGCAAAGCAATCAAAATTGTTTATGACATGGCAAACAAACCATAAAAATTCTCTACAAATCTTAAAAAACTTTTCCTCGCTTTTATTTTATTTTATTTTCGTGTACGCTTTCCCAAAATAAAAATAAATTTTTAACATCACACAATTAGAAAGGGTTTATTAACAAATTTAAACTAATAATTCAAAAAAAATTACAAATATAAAGCCGCCCCCAATGGGCCTATAAAATATAGGCTATATACGCCACGGGGCATTTGACTGATACAAAAAAAGTTTTTTAACCTAAATCATGTGTAAAAACTTATGAAAATTAAAAATTTCTAATGACGAAAGGTTTGATTATGAAAAACATTCGAATTTTACTCGCAATACTCGCGTTAATCAACGCACAATGTCAAGCAAAAGATGTCTTTGTCTGCGGGCAACATACAGACCTTTGTCTTGAAAAAATAAATGAACTTGGCTACGATCCGGAAGAAGACACCCTCAAATTCTCAAGTCCACCGTTTAATAAAAGAGGACTTGAACTCCCTGTAAACTCAGAAGAATACGATGCCGTAAACTATGGGCAAATCAAACACGAGCTTATGAGATTAATGCCTTTTATGCAAGACACGGCACAGGAATT
>CAZFHP010000075.1:0-3180 GCA_964519365.1 uncultured Pseudomonadota bacterium | reverse complement strand
CAAGCTTCCATATTATACACTCAGTACGTTTGTACAAAAAAAAGCATCTAAGGCTAAATGGCTTCTTATCGCTGCTCAAAAATTATACGGAAACACTCCTGCAACACAATGCTTAGATAGATTTCTCACAGATTTTGCAGCGCTGCCAAAAAATAGTATTCGATCTTTTGAGCAATGGGACATGTTTGTTTTCAATCATAATATTCCTAGAAACTATAAACAACGACTTAATCATAGCATAGCACTCCTACTTTTTGGGTTTACTCAAGCTCAATCGGATAGATTAAATAACTTAACGGTTACAAAAACAACAAATCACCAAACAATTACGGTCATCATCAGTGAAAATGGGGAAGTTATTGCTACAATTCAAAAACCAAACAAAAAGAACGATAAACCAGGCACTGAAGTATCCAAAATGCTTAACGCCGGAACAAAATGGGCAGTAAAAGGATTACAAGGGTATCAGCCCAAAGGCTGCCTAACAGATCTTGCAAATCTTGCACTGGCAATGATGCAAGTAAATGTAAAACTTGCAAATCAAAAGGGGCCAAAACAAGAAAAAAAAGTTGCCCTTTGGATCAGACGATTTGTATCAATTGTAATGCCCCGATATGGCTTTAGACACAATCGTCTCAATGCCCTATGGATTCCTGATACAATTATTGAAGATGATGAAGTCGACGATGGATGCTGCAAAGCATTTCTTCGGAAAATACATAAACTTCGTAGAACAAACTTAACGATTATGACACAATTACCAGATGATTCAGAATTTGATGCTCTTGCCGAAAAGCGTTCACAACACGGTAACGTCTTTAGAGATCCTGATTCTCGCAATGCTCGAGCTCTTCGCTCTGCTCATTTTTGCACATAAATTTAACGGGGCAGGATCAAAAACCTGCCCCGTTTTTAATTATTTCAAACAAACCTACGTCACACATGACCCAAGAGCAATAAAGTCTATATCTGCTTTTTCTATCTCACGCATATGCTTAATCATCTGACGCGTCACAGGTTGGGCTAACTGTTTAATCGATAACGAAAAATCTTTATCAAATCGCGCAGGGTTAATCCCCCAGCCGCCCAAAGAAGCCGGCGTTGCAATAAAATAAAGTTCGTTAAATGACATTAAGAACGATTTTTTTGGCGAACGTTTAAAGTCGTCTTGCGTCGCAAAACGCCTGTCTATTGTTATACTCCCAAGCTTTTTCTTACGGCCAGAGCTTACTTCATGCACATCCCAAACAGTAACACTCTTTGGAATCGTCACCGTACTTTTTGACGAAAGTTTTGCTTTAAAATCTTCAAACTGTTCAAAGCGAGCCCGCTTAAGCACGATTGTCTTTTGGGCTTTCTTTTTGCCCGTTTGAGCTTTTGTTTTACTTTTTTGTTCGTCAAACGAAAAAACAAGCTCGTCGCCGATACCTGCACGCTTACCAGAGCCCTTAATAAACCAAGCCCAGTCAGGAATATAATACGTGTGCTGCGTTCTAGGTAACAATGGGTCTATGATCGTAATATCATAAATCCCATGTTCGATAAGGCGATAAAAATCACAGCCACCAGCAATGTACACTATTTCTTTGCCTGCATCAAAATCTTGTTTTAAACGGTCAAGACATTGGGCGTGCCAAAATTTCCAGCCTTCACCAGATAGATTTTCCCAAATCACAGAGTATAACAAACGCGCTATTGGACGATATGCTTTGCGTTTAAACACGCTATGGAAGTAATCAAACGATTCTTGCTCAAAACAAAACCTAAAGAACCTATTGGCTACGGCAAACAGCCATTTTTCCTGTTCTCTTTCTTCGTCAAAGGGAAAGAAAAGATCTAGTGCTGCGTTATAGCGATCCATCATGAAATCAAAGTTCCCTTTGTCGTCTAGCTTATCAAGCGCAATACCACCAAGCTTTTTCTCTTTCAGATATTCGACAAACGCAGGCATGTCATGTTCAAGTAGATCATAAAATTTTTCTAGGCGCCGCGTTACGCGTCGTTTAACAGACCCAGAATAATGCACGTGATCACTATCCCAATCAAGCCCAAGCATGTGTTCTAGAAAAGATTTTATGGGTTTGAGTAACTTTTTATTGTCATCAAAGCATTCATGCATAGATTCAAAAAACGCATTATTAATTTTTTGGTCCATAGAATTTATCGAACAATCTGTAAAAACATGTTGGTAAAACTCACTGTCCGGATCGGCCCACTTTTTAAAAACATCATAGGCATTTTTCTTCATACGCGCACTACCCTCGTGTATAAAAGTTTACGTAATTCTTTCTCTCTTACTGTTATACACAAAAGAGTATCGCATAAAAATATTCTTGTACACAATTTAGGAAAGGGAGCGGGAATCCTCGGTTTTTCAAATCCGAGATGAAAGCGACCATTTAACTCAATTAAAACTTTGTTTTAATTGAGTTAAATGATATTTGGATTATACTATCTGTATGAAAAATTTGATACATGATAGAACGACAGTTTATAACATTGGTTATCACATGGTTTGGTCGGTAAAATACAGAAAGCCGATACTTCAGGGGGTAATAGAAAAATCGCTGAATGAGATTTTGTAGAAACAATAGGACATATTTCGGAGAAAACGGTTAGAAAATATATAGCAGATCAGAAAAGTAATAGTTGATTTGATAATGGTTCCATTTGGTTATAAATTTCAAATTTATCCAACAGAAATACAAAAAGAGTTTTTTGAAAAACAGTTTGGTTGTTGTAGATTTGTTTACAATTATCTTTTGGCAGAAAGAAAAGAAGCATACGAAAAGTTTAATATTACGATTACGGGCTTTGAAGCGAAAAAAAAGATAGCCCAATTGAAGAAGCTAAAAGAGTATTACTGGTTAAAAGAAGTAAACTCCCAAAGTCTTCAAGAATCATCGTTAGACTTAGAAAAAGCATACAGAAGATTTTTTAAAAAAATCGGCAATATGCCAAGATTTAAAAAGAAGTTTTATAAGCAAGTATTCAAAGTACCACAATATTTTGTACTAAAGAAATCGAAGCGTGGAAACTTTTTTTTGATAATACCTAAGTTGAAGTCAATGATAAAAGTTAATATCCACCGAGTAATTAGAGGAGAGATAAAGCAAGTTTCTATATTGACATACTCCAACGGTTAAAACGCGTTGGATTCTGGATTCAGACAGCGATTGC
>CAZFHP010000074.1:0-6676 GCA_964519365.1 uncultured Pseudomonadota bacterium | reverse complement strand
AGCACAAGAAGAGGAAGAAGAAGAAGAAGAAGACGAAGAAGAAGAATAAAAAAAAATTCAAAAGATTAAAAACAATAAAGCGGGAGTTTAAAAAAACTCCCGCTTTTGTCGTTTCTTTTTTATTTACAATTTCTTCTATGCTCATAAAAAGTACTACCATGTTTTCCAGAAAACTCTCTTTGGCAACCAGAACAAACAAAAAAATTCACTTTCCCATTAGGCCCTATTATAACTTCATCGTCAGAAACACTATTGAGAGTCATGTGCCATTGAAAACCACCCTGCTTTGACTTCACAAAATATCTTTTACAATTGGGACACATTGCTTGGTCTTTTGCCAATTTATCTTTTTGCGGGCTATGCCATCGCGCATGACGCTGAAACTTCTGTATCGTTTCAAAACGAAGAAAACAAATGTTACAAAAACAGCATGAGCGTTTCGGTTTTTTCCAATTTTTTCGACACGGTCTGCCCAGGGGCAATTTGCCACTACACAAAGCTTTTTTTAATTCTTCTTGGTATAATTTCATGGGAAGCATCTGGCATGTAACATCTAACGCTTCTAATGCTTGCTCAACATCTTCATGACTTCTTACTTCTTCAACTACTTCAGCTTCTTCTTTCTCTCCAGCTTCTTCTAACGTAGTCGCAAGAGGACTAAAACACGTAAATTCTTTTCTCGCAGAACAAACAATAAAACACGCAAACGCCTCTTCGAGACATGGATAAAACGAATCACATAGATGGCATAGATATACCCTCTGATAATTCTGTTCGCACGAGGCTCGCCCTTCACTAGCCCCTTCTTCGCATGGGCTTAACAAAAGTCTATCTTGTACTCCCTCTTTCATGGCATGTACATTCATACACAGAACTGTCGATATTACAAAAAACAACCCTAAAACAAAGATATTTCGTATGTGCATACATACCCCAAAAAAAATTCAAATAAAAATAATTAAGAAACAATAAAAGAAAATTTAGTCTAACAATCAAAGGCAAAATAGCAATAAAGCCTATCTTTTGCTAACATAACTATATGTATTAAGTATAAGCAAAGTATAAGTATTTAGAAGTATCATGAGTTATTATGTACAGTCAGTATTACCAAGCAAAAGTTATCAAAAAGAAAACCTGGTTTGTGTCGGGCGTCTTTCGCAATGAAAACAATATCGCGTTTGCCAGGGCACTCGAAGGTTACAAAGATGTCTTTGAATTCTTTGTCCCACAAGACCAAGAAGAGTATTTTTTATACGTGATAAATTATTTAAAAAACACTGGATACGTACTCTCGTTTGAAAAAAAGCCCAACAGATTAATCACACAAGACGTTCGTTAGCCAAGTATTTTTTCGATACGTGTTTTAATTTTGTCTTGTTCTAACACGCTTAATAAATCTTTCATCCCAATACCATTAAAGCTTCCTGTAAGTATATATCTGAGCGAAGAAAAAATGTCTTTGATCGAAAGTCCGTTATTTTTTGCTTGTGATTTAAGCTCTTTAAAAAATAGCTCTGGATTATCGAAAAAACTTAAGCATGTTTTGATCGTATCAAAAACAAGTGTCTCTTTTTCTGCACTAAGCGTCTGGGTAAATAAATTTCTATCGAAAATGGGCTCGTTAAAATAAAACTCAAGAAGCTCTTTTGTATCACATAATGTCTTAAGCTCAGGCTGGACAATACGAATAAGCTCTGTTAATTTTTCTTCTGGCATATCTTTGCTTTGTTCAAAAGCATCATAGACAAATAGCTTAGCTCGATTAACAAGATCTTCTAAACTTATTTTTTGGAGCCATTGGTGATTTATCCAGGTAAGTTTTTCAAAATCATATTTTATTGTGCCGCTGGCACGAACATGATCTAAATCAAAACTTTTGATAATCTCGTCTAACGACTGTATTTCGTTTTCAAATGACGCACCAATAATTGCTAAATAATTTGCTATCGCTTCGTGTGTAAATCCTGCTTCTTTAAGATCGTTCAGCGTAAACCCAAAGTCTCGCTTTGATAACTTTTGGCCTTGCGTGTTACAAATAATAGGTAAGTGCCAAAACACAGGTATTTTAAAATCAAAAGCGTCGTAAAGAGCTGCTTGAATAGCAGTATTGCTAATATGATCTTCGCCACGAATAACATGTGTTATTTTCATAAGTACGTCGTCTACAAAATTCGCAAAAATAAACGTACACGTTCCATCTTGTCGTGTTAACGCGGGGTCTGAGAAATTATGCATGTCAAACGTAATAGTCTCGCGAGCACAATCTTTAATCTCGATAATCTTATGTTCGTCAAGCTTAAGACGCCAGATAAACTTTTTGTTTTGCTTAAGCAGGTCTTCTATTTGTTCTTGAGAATAGTTTAAACATGTACGATCATAACGAGGTGGTAATTTAGCAGCTATTTGCTCTTTGCGTTTTTGTTCTAACTCTTCGTGCGTACAAAAACATCGATACACGCTACCCATTGATATAAGTTCTTGAAGTTTTTCTTGATACACTCCTGCTCGTTGTGATTGCAAATACGGACCATAGTCCCCACCTACATCTGGCCCTTCGTTACACGTTAACCCAAGCCAGGCTAGATCATGCATGATTTTTAAGCGCGCTTCTTCGAGATTTCTTTTTTGATCAGTATCTTCAATGCGCAATACAAAAGTCCCGTTATGTTTTTGAGCAAACAAGTAGTTCATAAGCGCAGCTCTAATATTTCCCAGATGCATAAATCCTGTTGGCGAAGGAGCAAATCGTACGCGAATAGTTTCTTTCATAATATCCCTGTTTTACTTTTAAAACGTTCTTATTTTTTTTAAATTTCACGATTTGTATAATCATGCTAACATGTGTTAAGTGTTAAGCTTAAAGAAAAAATAAAAATTGGGAAAAATATGAATAAAAACAACAAAAGCGCAAATTATAAGAATATTCTCGATTATATCGGCAACACCCCAATGGCTCGTCTTAACTTCAACACAAAACCCACGTTATTAGCAAAGCTAGAATACATGAGTATTGGGGGAAGTGTTAAAGACAGAAGTGCATTATTTATGATCGAACACGCAGAAAAAAATGGAGCTCTTAAGCCTGGTGGAACAATTGTCGAAGCAACATCTGGCAATCAGGGTATCGCGCTTGCAATGATTGGTAAGATAAAAGGCTATCGAGTAATCATTACGGTTCCAGACAGAACCGCGCAAGAAAAAATAGCCGTTCTTCATGCATATGGCGCAGAAGTTCATGTATGCCCAAACAAAGATAGTCATGATGATCCTGAAGGTTATCATGCTAAAGCCGAAGCGTTACATAAATCTATCCCCGGCTCTTTTATGCCAGATCAGTATTTTAATAAACTTAATGCTTATTCACACTATGCAACAACGGGGCCCGAAATATTTAAACAAACAAACGGATCTGTCACACACTTTATCGCCGGAGCGGGCACCTGCGGGACTATTTCTGGCGTTGGAAAATATTTAAAAGAACAAAATCCAAACATCAAAATTATTGGCGTCGATGCTGCCAACTCTCTTTATTCAAGTAAAACCCCAAAAGCATATAGCGTCGAAGGCATTGGGATAGACGTAATAAGTGACGTTTTTGATAAATCAGTTATCGATCAAATTATTCCAATTAACGATAACGATGCGTTTAACATGACCCGAACACTTGCACAAGAACACGGAATTCTTGTTGGTATTAGTAGTGGCGCCGTTATGCATGTTGCTCTGGAATATGCAAAGACACTTACCCAAAACGACACGATCGTCGTTATACTTGCAGACTCTGGACGCGCATACTTGAGCAAGGTTTTCATGAACCAACATGATAACGATACGAAAATATCACAAGAAAAACATATGGGCTTTGCGTATCACGATAAAAATACGTTAAGTCTTTAACGTTTATTGTCTGAAAATACTTAACGCAAATTCCTGCATAACGGTTTTCTTAAACATACAAGCAATAAACTCGCACACAGAGCGATAACCCCTGTGCAAACAAAAATATATGAGTGTGCTATTCTTTCCCATAAAACCCCAATAAGCACACTTCCCAAAAACATCGATATGCCTGTAAACGTATAAAATACGCCTAGCGCCGTTGCCCGTATATCTTTAGACGAAAGATCAGAAACATACGCTTTGTGATTTACTTCGATTATTGCAAGCGAGACCCCATATAAGATAAACAAGAAGGCAAACGAAACAAGCGTCGCAGCATATGCAAAACCAAAAAGCGTTAACCCAAAAAGCCCATACCCTATCGTAATAATTTTATGGCGCCCAATAATATCTGAGAGTATTCCCAAAGGAACAGCGCTAAACGTATAAAACACGTTAAAAAATACGAATAAAAGCATAGGCACCAATACGGGGTGTATATGAGCAAATGCCTCACGGGCTCTGAGAATAAAAAACATGTAACTTATGTTGGCACATGAAAAAATACTTGCAACAAAAATAAACACTCTTAGCGAACGTGAAAGATTTCCTAAACTTATTTTTGTACCATCCCTGTTCGCACGTTTTTTTTCTTGAACAAAATATAACGGAACTAACGATAGAAACGCTATTCCTGATGCAATAAAAACAATCGTATTAATACGCAACCCCCATTGCCAAAGCAAAACAAAAACAGCTATCGAGCCAATTATGCCACCGAACGCATCTATCGCCTTGTGTATAGCAAATCCCTTCCCCAAGTATTTTGGAATTGATTGCGTAATTAAAGAATCCCGCGGAGCAGAACGAATACTCTTGCACGCCCGTTCTAGTGTTATAACAAATAACACATGAACCCACGTTTGGACAAACACAAGCAATAATTTTAAACTTGACGTTAACGCATAACTGGGATAAATAAAAATCTTTCGCTTGCCAAGTTTATCTGAAAAATATCCAAACAAAACTTTTAAAACTTCTACTACACTTTTACGCAAACCACCAATAAGCCCAATCGCAAACCCAGTACCACCTAGTTGTAAAATCAAATATGGCAATAACGGCGCAATCATTTCGGAGCTTATGTCGTTAAAAAAACTAATAATGCCAAGCAAAAATATATTTGGATGAATCGCTTTTTTCCCTTGATTTTTCTGCATTTCCATATACTCTCTCTTTTCCCAACACATAATCTTAAAAAGTAAGAACTTGATTTTCACACACACGTTATTTTATATTTCGTTTATAATCTATGTAACTATATAAAGGGGGATATTAAAAATGCCAACAAAAAAAATATCTTTTACTCTTGTGCTTATGTTGCTTATGACAATAAAAACAAGTTTGTGCATGTCTTCAGATCCAAAACCATTAACGATCAATCCCAAACAAACACTTGCACAAAAAATAATCACACTTATTACCCCGTATGAAAAAAATATCTCAATATTTGAAATGTTAAAAAAAAAAATAGCATCGTGTGATAAAAAAATATTACTTCAAAAATTTTATGCTCTTTTTTTTAAAAAAATTAAAAAAGAAGAAAATCTTTTACTCAAAAAACAACATGCACGTACTTTTATCGATATAATTTTATCTCACATAGATATCCCATTCGATTGTTTAGATAGAAGCCCCTTTCAAGAACCGATTCCAGGTGTTAACATCTTAGTGCACACATTAAAAGAATTAGAAGAATTAGAAGGAGAAGAAGAAGAAACACACCCTTTTGGTATGCCCAGCAAGTCATAAAAAAAATTCTTTCTTATGCTATATCATACATGACACATAACACTTAAACAGTAACAACTTGATTTTTTTACCACAAGCTCATTAATCTTTTTTATATGTTTCAAAACTCATGTGTAATAACTAAAGAAAGAACTGAATGATACATTCACATAAAACTTTTAAAGCTTGCATACGACTACTCATGTTTTTTCTAGTAACCACACAAACAAAACCATTAGGGAAAATTTACATCCAATCTACGCCAAAACCCTTAAACGATATAATTCTTCTTTTAACAAAACACAAGCAAACAAAGCTCTTGCAGGACCTTCTTGATAAAATACAAAAAAATAAACAAGACTATTCTTTTTTTCTCTTAAAACTAAAATACATTTATCTTCGCCTACAAAAAAAACTTAACAAAAGAATACCGCTCCCTGAAGATTTGCTCGACCTTATTGATGATTATCTTCGCTATGAAGAACTTGAACCGGAGTCTTTTTACGTATGAACAAAAACAACGTATATAACCCAACAGCACTTATTATTCTTGATGGCTTTGGCTTTAGCCCAAAAAAAATTGGCAACGCAATTGCACATGCGCACATGCCAACGTATACAAAGCTTCTTGAAAAACACCCGTCAACGCTTTTACATGCCTCAGGAGAACATGTTGGCTTGTTGCCAGATTATATGGGCAATTCAGAAGTTGGACACTTAACTATTGGCGCGGGGCGAATTATCGAAAGTGCGTTTAAAAAATTTCATGACGCTATCAATACCAAACGTTTCTTAGAGAATAATTTACTTGTTAAAAAAATCACACAGCTTAAAGAAACAGACAAAGCGTTGCACGTGATGGGCTTACTCTCTGATGGGGGCGTACATAGCCATGAACATCACGCACATGCAATTATTAAGCTTGCACATAAGCTTGGGCTAAAAAAAATATTTGTTCATGCTTTTCTAGACGGTCGAGATACGCCCAAACGATCTTCAGAAAAAT
>CAZFHP010000073.1:0-6778 GCA_964519365.1 uncultured Pseudomonadota bacterium | reverse complement strand
TTCATAACTGTCCGGAGTTTGTTTTACGAGTATTATTCTAATATTCTTAAACCCGCAAAGCGGGTGTCGTAGAGTAGCCCATTGCAAGGCGTCTTCGCCGCAGCTGTGGGTATATAAATGTCCCATATTTTTCCCGCCCCGGAGCGGGCGGCGCTTTATTTTTTTCGTAATATAAATTTTGCGCTGCCCACTCCGGGGCAGGATTTTTTCACCCCGCATACCCACAGCTGCGTCGCTTCGCTCCTTGCAATGGGCTACTCTACTACACCCGCCTTGCGGGTTTGAAAATATTGTTTTCATCATATCACATCAACTCCGGACAAATCTAAAACAAGTTCAGGATGACAAAAAATTGAAGCGTTTCTTTGTTTTATACAATCTTAATATCGCTATTAGGAGATACGTTCCAGACTTGTGGGTAATGGTAAGGCTCGGGGGCCGGGACAAGTTCCCGGATCAAGTCCGGGAAAATTTAAGTCGTGGTATTGTGTTGTCAGCCCTGAAAGAAGAAGAAAAATTTCTTGTAAAAATCAGACATGACGCATAACGTTTTCGCTTTCTTGCCACGGAATAGCACACCCAGAAGCCCGTTCTTGTTTCTGGCTGCCGGTGTAAATGAGAAGCTTTTGCGGTACATTCGTTTTTGGCTTTGTTAACTGTGACAACTCATGCCACTTTTGTATGCCAGCAAAAGCATCAGCCGTAATTCTTTGACTGCTTTTTATTTCAATGGGTATCACTTTTCCATTTGTATCAATAATGCAATCAACTTCTATTCGACCGTTTTTATCTCGCCAGAAGTATAAAGGGGGGGCGAACCCGTCATTAAGATATTGTTTTGCTAAATCTGCAATAATAAAGCATTCAAACAGTGGTCCCCAGTATTGATTGATCCTGAGGTCTTTTGGCGAAGTGATACGTAAAAGACTGCATGCAAGGCCTGTGTCATAGAAATAGAGTTTGGGCATTTTTGTTATGCGTTTGTTAAAATTTTTGAAATGTGGTTCAAGTAAAAATATAATGTAACTCGCTTTTAATGTTGATATCCACCGTTTTGCTGTTGAGACGCTTATGCTACAAGCTGACGCGAGGTCTGAAAAATTAAGGAGATTTCCAATACGTGCAGCGCAAAGCTGAAGAAATTTTTGAAATGTTTCGAGGTTTTCAACATTGATAAGTTGTCGCACATCGCGTTCAATATACGTGTGTATGTATGATGGATATAATCGCTTAGGATCCATTTTTTCGTCGTAAAGCCGTGGATAGCATCCATTAAAAACAGCATTTTCAATATTGTCAGGAATGATGTGATTGTGTTTAAGTTCAGCTAGAGAAAGGGGTAGCAGTGTTAAGATGCCAACACGACCGGCTAGTGATTGTGTGATGGCTTGATTCATGAGAAAATTTTGTGATCCAGTGAGAATAAAATAATTTTTTCTTTTTTTTGTGTCTACATCAAGTTGGATATAGGAAAGAATTTCTGGAGCGTATTGAAATTCATCGATGATTATCCCGTGTTGATTTTCATGTGTTTTTAAAAACTGTTCGGGCTCTGTTTTTGCAAATTCGCGCGTGAGTGGGTTTTCTAATGAAACAAATGTATGGTTTTTGAATGCCAACTGTGTAAGCGTTGTTTTGCCCGATTGTCGTGGCCCTAAAATTGCTATGACTGGAAATTTTGAGTAAAATTCAAGTGTTTTTATCATTGCTCTGGTATACATAATAGAACTCCTGTGTGCTAACTTGTCATTCAATAGTCAACTAGCACAAGTATACGAGGAAAGAACTCAAGAAGCAAGTGTTTTGTGCTGATTTGTTATTGAATAGTAAATCAGCACAAGGGGCGTGAATAGCGCCTGTCGGTTGATGTTTTGGTTGTGGGATGTAGCGTGTTTTGGGGCGAGTGGGTGTGTTTATTTTTCTTTTGTTGAGATTTATACCCACATGGGTTATGCTAAAATTGCCTAAAATTGCCTAGTAAAATAGCTATGTCGTGACTAATATGTAAGGGGGATTTATGAATTATCGACCAAGAATCAGTGAAAATCGTATTAAAAGCTTCGCCGAGCTTTTCAAGATTATTTTTTTGGTTGGCGCTCGCCAAGTGGGGAAAAGTACGTTATTGGCTCATCTTTTTCCTGACATGAAAGCTTTTGTGTTTGATCCCATTCAAGATCTTTATAATGTTCGTCAAAAGCCGGATCTTTTTTTACAAGATTTTAAAGCACCGCTTATTTTAGATGAAATACAATTTGTTCCAGAGCTTCTTCCATCGCTGAAGCGACTGGTTGATAAGTCTGATACAAAGGGGCAATATTTTCTTACAGGCTCTTTGCAGCTGTCGATTTTAAAATCTGTTTCAGAAAGTTTAGCGGGCCGGGTTGTTATTATGCCTATAAACCCGATGACACCGCATGAGATGTATGGAGCGTTTGATCAAGAAAAAAATTGGTTTTTACGGTATCTTAAAAACCCTGATACGTTTTTACATGACCTGTCACATGTAACGACTATGAAAATTAATGCGAAAATTAATGCGACGACAAACCCAACTCGTCTTGAAGCTATTTGGCGAGGGGGGATGCCGGGGATTATTGATCTTCCTAATAGTGCTCTTGGTGCTTATTTTTCATCATATGTTCAAACGTATGTTGAACGAGATGTACGCTTGTTAGAAAATATTGAAGGTGTCGCTAATTTTGGAAGGTTTGTTGCGTTGGTTGCAGCGCTTACTTCTCAAGAGATTAATTATTCGCAATTGGGCCGAGAGCTTGGTATTTCACCCAAAACGGCTGAACGGTGGCTAAAACTTTTGATTCATACGTATCAATGGACAGAGTTGCGACCATTTCATATGAATAGTATCAAGCGGTTGTCGCTTAAGCCTAAGGGGATTATTACTGACACGGGCCTGGCATGTTACTTGCAGCGTATTTCTTCGCCCGAAGCGCTTGCGGTAAGTCCTTTGCAGGGAGCTCTTTTTGAATCTTATTGCTTTAACATGATAAAAGGCTTTTGTGCGTCTTTGCATACAATGCCAAATTTTTATCATTGGCGGACCTTGGCTGGAGCAGAGGTTGATATTATTGTTGAGATTGATGGTGTTTTTTATCCTATCGAAGTTAAAACCGCGACGATGGTAAGCAAAAAAGATGTTCGAGGGATTGCTTCTTTCCGAGATACGTATCCAAAATTACGTATCGCTCCAGGGATTGTGCTCTATGCTGGAAGCGAATGTTATCGGATAACAGATGATGTTATTGCTGTTCCATGGAACGCTGAGTAATAATTTTTTTGCACAGGTGCTTGATTGTGCACTTTGGGCATTTGGGCGAGCGGGGTGTACAAATATTCTGTCCCCACGAGACTAAAAGCTTGTTGAAAATAATCCAGTGTTTTTTGGGAAGAATTTTCTCGAGCGCGTGTTCTGTTTGCTCAGGGGTTTTGGTTTTGATAATTCCCAGGCGATTAGCTATACGATGCACGTGAATGTCGACGCAAATAGCCGGTATGTTGTACGCTAGGCCCAGAACAAGATTGGCTGTCTTGCGCCCAACGCCTGGTAGTGTTAATAATTCTTCGCGTGTCCGGGGTACCTGATTATTATATTTTTCTAAAATTATTTTGCTCACGTTGTGTAAGACGCGTGCTTTGGTGTTATAAAAGCCTATTTTGAAGATAATTTTTTTGAGTTTAGGTAATGGGAGTTTGGTTATTTCTTCTGGCGTGCGGGCGAGAGAAAAAAGATCATGACAGACGTGAATAGTCACGCTGTCTTTTGAGCGCAAGCTTAATAAACACGTGATGAGTATAAGAAAGGGGAGATTTACTTGTGTGTCTTTTGTTGCGTGTGTGTTCCCGTATTTTTTGATAATCGTATGTGCGAGGGGTGGGGTGAATGTTCGTGTTTCTTTTTCTAAGATTTTGATTATCGTTTCGATTGTTTTGTTTGTCATATTAAGGGACTCGCTTTTTTGTGTTTTGAAACGTTTTTATTTGTTGTATGCGTATGCTGTCTGAACCAGGATAATTATGATAAGATGGACAAGAAGGATATGTTTTGTTGTGTCTTATCTTTTTTAATCTATCTTATCTAGATTATCATGGTTATCTTGGTTCAGACAAAAAGCTTAAAAAAACGTATCTTTTTATGTACTCTAATTTGATAATCCTGCGTATAAAAGAAAATTTAAAAAAAATTTAAAAAAGCTTGCGTCAATATGATCCGATCGTATAAAAATAAAAACTCGTAAGGAGAGTGCCGTTGAACAGACAGATGTTTGGTGAAAAAATACAGATGTTTTTGGAATTTTTAAGATTCGAAAAACATGTCTCTGAAAATACGATACGTGCGTATGCAAGCGATTTAAAGCAGTTGGATGCGTTTTGGCAAACGATAGAAAAAAAAGAGCAGCATGTTGACCATACGTTTGAAGGTGTTGTAAAACGCTATGCCGTGTCGTTATTTTACAAAAAGATAAGCAAGACGTCGCTTGCTCGCAAACTTTCAAGTATACGGTCGCTTGTTGATTATTTAAACAGGCAGGATATAGATGTTTCGTTTAATTTAAAATCTCCCCGGCTGGATAAAAAACTTCCAACGATATTAACGGTCGATGAGATTTTTTATTTGCTCGACTCTATTAAAATTAGCGATTTGCCTTCAAAATATCCGTATCGTGATAAAGCTGTTTTTGAGCTCATGTATGCAACAGGAGTACGATGTGCTGAGCTGGTTAATATTAAGCTCGTTGATATAGATTTTGACGAGCGTTTTGTAAAAGTTTATGGCAAGGGGCGCAAAGAACGGGTTGTCTTTTTTGGCAAAAAAGCGTGCGAGTCTCTTTACAGCTATCTGGAAAAAGAACGTGTCATGATAAAAAAGCATGAAGCGTGTGAGTATCTCTTTTTAAACTGTAACGGTACGCAGCTTTCAACGCGTTCGGTGCAGCGTATTTTCAAAATGTTTCGGTCGTTTTTAAAGATTGAACGAAACTTAACGCCACACAAAGTTCGTCATTCATTTGCAACGCATTTGTTAAACCAAGGAGTAGATTTGCGGGCTCTACAAGAGTTATTGGGGCACAAGACTATTGCGACAACAGAGATCTATACCCATGTTTCGAATAAGCAGCTTGCAAAGATGTGTGATGAAAAGCATCCATTAAATAATCTCGGAAATAATCTTGGAAATAATTCTGGAAACAATCTTGACGGGTTAGATAAGCGAGAAAAATAATTTTTCAAAAAGACTTGCTTTTTTTTATCCCGTCTTGATACCGTCTGGTTAGACAAAAGAAGAATTTTATTAATCTTATTTATAAGAGGAGATCGGCTATGATCAGACAATGGAAGTACATGCTACTTCTTCTTGTGTGTTCTGCTGGCATGTCTATGAGTAGCATGTGGGCACAGACAGACATATGGGGTGTGGATCTAGAAAAAGAAGCACTGTTTAAACGAACAGGAGTAACGACAGCAAGCCCTGAAGGTGAAGGATGGGTTCGCGTTCCTGGTACCGTTCAGTCGATTTCTATTTTTGATGATCCACAAGCAGCTGCAGCGTATGCATATTCTCAAGCAATAGCTGCTGGACAAAGTGAAGAAGAAGCAAAAGATGCTGCTATTTCAGCAGCAATTGCAGCGGGAGCAACACCAGAAGAATCATCAGATATTGGTGATGATGTTGCAGAAGCTGGTGTGCCAACAGGCGTTGCGTTACCAGGGGTTGCTGGTGAGCCAACGATTCCTGTAACAGGTGAGCCTGGTGTTACAGGTGTACCAACGCAAACACCGGCAGAGGTTGCAGCGCAAGCGCTTGCAGCCGTTGGCGAAGAAGGTGAATTTATCAGTGGGTTTACAGCGACTAACGAAGTATATCACAGACCTGCAATTTCAGATGACGCGCCAATGGGTTCAGCATGGAGAGAGGTTGCTGATGAGACAGAGTTAGGTTCTGTTCCTGGTGCGCTTACCGTTATTTCGATTAATAATAAAGGTAATGCATGGGCTATCAATAGTGCTGGGCAAGTGCTTTTCAGAGACGGTTTGACCGAAGACGATTCTTGGGAACCGATTATGGGAAGTCTCAAGTACATTGTGGCCAATAACAATAATTATGTATGGGGTTTGACCAAAGAAGAAGAAAACAATATCGTTTTCAGAACAGGCATTACGGCTGAAAATCCAAAAGGTCTTTCATGGGAGCCTGTTTCAGGTGATGCAGAATCTATTGCCTTAAATAATCAGGGACATATTTGGGTTGTCCGTGTCAACGGTGATGTTTACTTCAGAGAAGGAACAAACGAAACAGCTGTAGGTACAAGTTGGTCGCAGGTTGATGGAACACTTGCAAAGATTGCAATCAATACACTCGGGAGCGTGTGGGGTATTGATGAAACAGGCAATATCTTTGTTCGTGAAGGTACGAGTGCCGAAAATCCAAAAGGTACAGTATGGCGCCAGGTAGACGGGCTGCTTAAAGATATTGTTGTGACCAGTAAGAATCGTATTTGGGGTATTGACCCTGTCAATAAAGTTTTCTTCAGAACAGGCATAAGTGAAGAAAAACCATACGGTGATGGTTGGAAGCATATTGCTAGTGATGTTGTGTTGTACAATATTTTTGTCAGTGGTGCAAACTTAGAAGTGCCAACACAAGCAGATGCTGAGCCTAAAGTTAAAGAACGAAGAAAGAAAAAGAGAAAGAAGAAAAAGAAGAAGAAAAAGAAAAAGAAGAAGAAAAAGAAGAAGAAGAAGAAAAAGAAGAAGAAGAAAA
>CAZFHP010000072.1:0-6801 GCA_964519365.1 uncultured Pseudomonadota bacterium | reverse complement strand
CAAGGCTGAAAGCCGCAGCCATGGGGTATTAACGAAACTTCGTACACCCTTGCCTAATAAGGGCTCCGCTCAGGGCGAACGGATCTTAGAAAAATCTTTGCCCCCAGGTGTTTTTGTTTAATTTGCTTACGTCGAACTCACGTTCGAATAAGTGGATTATGTTTTGAATTTTGCGATTAGAACTTGTCGTCTACGACGTCTGTTAGCTTAAGCGCTTTTTCGATAAGAATCTCTTTGCGTTCAGATAGATTTTCTTTCGTGTCGAAATATCTGTTTAAAAGTGTCTTAAGATCCATGTCGATTTTAACTTGAGCCCGACGCTCGCGAGTAGCAGCTTTATGTATTGGGATAATCCCGACTAAACAAATGGAGTCTTTGCACGCTCGTTGTATCGATGCAAGATTAACTTTGTCGGGTCTGTTTTCAGGTACATGATAGATAATCTTAACAATCGCATTTGTTATGTCGTGTTGTTTGGTTGCTTCTAAAATTTGTTCGGTTTGATTTTCGCCGGCTTTGAGCTTTACGTCTATTTGGATCATAGGGCGGGTTGGAAGTTTTACAAACGTGTGTGTGCATGTTTTGTTTTTGCTTGTATCTATTTGTACACGATAAAAGCCCTTTTCGTCTTTGCGTTCGCCAAAGTCGACCCGTTCTACAGAACCAGAATAAATAATAGCAGGAGAGCTTTTGGGGTTAAGATTTTGATGTCTGTGTAAGTGTCCCAGGGCAACGTAATCAAATGGTTCGATTGCTAATTGCGATGGTAAAAAAATTGGGTCTGTGCCAAAGACGGCGCATTTTTCTGAGCCAGAAAATAAACCGTTGCTTACGGTCAGGTGCCCCATGAGTATCGCAGGTAATTCTGGGTTAAGTTCTGAGGCAAGTGTCTGAATAATTTGCCCGACTTTATCTGAAAGATACGTTGCTATTTCTGAGTTGCTTTTAAACTTATGTGCGTAACGAGACATAAGAACGTTTCGTGTTGGCCATGGGATGCCGACTATTTGTAGAGGGCCGTGTTTGGTTTGGATTGTAATAGAGTCAGGCTTTGAAAATACATGAAAGCCATCAAGTGGCAAATAATCAAAGACATCAAGAGCATTTGCTTTTCCAAAACTTAATGGGTGATCGTGATTGCCGACGGTAATAGCGACAGGAATATTGGCTTGGTGAAGTTTGAGTAATAATTGTGCGAATAATTTTTGTTGCGTTGGCGTAGGATACGCTGTTTTGTATGCGTCGCCGCAGAGTAAAAAAAGATCGATATTTTCTTTGATCGCAAGATCGATACATGATTCAAAAGATTTTTTAAAATCTAAAAGACGGGAATGGATTCCCGTCTTTGAATCGACTTTACCGTAGTTTTCAACGCCGAAATGTATGTCTGCTGTGTGAAAAAATGTGATCATGCTATAAATATATACGCTATAAATATATTATGAGCTTGTGCCTATAAATTATTTGTTTCAGTATTTGTTTTAACGGCGCCCTTAAAGTTTAACGGCGTTTTTTTGTTTTCTTTTTGTTCATCTTTTTCTTTTTGCATACATGCTTTTTGTTTGATATTAATTTGAGCAAGAAGTTTGTTTGCATAGTTATCTTTGTTTGTTTGTTTCGTTCGACCTATTGCCAAACTTTTAGCTGGAACATCTTGATCAATTGTTGAACCACCGGCAGTGTATGCCCCTGTTCCTATTTTTACGGGAGCAATAAGCGTGTTATTGCTGCCAATAAAGACGTTATCTTCAATTGTTGTTGTGTGTTTATTAACGCCGTCATAATTGCATAAAATTGTTCCTGCGCCAATATTAACGTTATTTCCAACGTTTGCATCGCCTAAGTAGGTTAAATGTTTAGTTTTTGAATTATTTCCAATTGTTGTTGCTTTGATTTCAACAAAATTGCCAATCGTTACATCGTTGCCTAAGACAGCGTTTTGTCGTATGCGAGCAAATGGGCCAATCTGAGTTTTTTTTCCGATCGTGCTATCCTGCATAATAGAGTGATACAGGATATTGCAATTGTCGCCAAGTGTTGTGTTTTCAATGATTGAATATGCTCCAACGCAGCATTCTTCTCCTATTGTTGTGTTGCCAAGAAGGTGAACGCCTGTTCCAATAAACGATCCGGCTCCAATTTTTACGTTAATATCGATATGAATGCTTTGTGCAAGCTCAAAACGAACACCTTCAAGCATCCAGTGTTTGATAAATTGCGATCGTTTAATTTGTTCAACGTTCCAGAGCTCTTGTAGTGTGTTCACGCCACGGGCGTTATCAAAAAGAACAGGATGTGCTTCTACTGGAAGTCCTTGATCGCATGCGAGCTCAATAAGATCAACGATATATACTTCTTCTGTTATTGGATTTTTTTTGAGCTTATCAATGTTGTTTTTGAGAAATTCTTTTGAAACGACATAAATGCCAGAATTAATTCTGTTAATTGATTTTTGATCGTCGCTGCAATTTTTTTCTTCGATAATTCGAAATTTGCCGCCTTCTTCAATAACACGTCCGTAACCCTCGGGGTTGATGACCATTGTTGTACAAAAAGTAATTGTTGCATTATTTGCTTTGTGTTCTAGCAAAAGATTTTGCAGAACCTCTTTGGTAATTAATGGTACGTCACCATTCATGATTAAAATATTTTCTTCATCCCATGTGTCTTGTGAGCAGGCGACAGCATGTCCTGTGCCGCGTTGTTCTTTTTGTAAGGTATACTTGATGTCCATGTTAAGATTTGCAGATTCGACTTCTTGTTTAACATCATCTGCTTGGTACCCAAGGATCATGGTTGTAGGGATATGAAGTTTTTCTAACTCTTTTAGTGGATAAAGGATCATACTCCTGCCGCAAATATTAAATAAAAGCTTGGTTTTCTTTGTTTTAAACCGGGTTGCTTTTCCAGCGGCAAGGATAATGGCTCGTGTATTGCATTTTGTGCTAGTACATTCCATTGTAAAACTCCTTTTTATAAATGCTTTATGATACTTTTATTTTCTAAACAATTGTAATAAAGATATAGGATAAAATAAGCATAAAGCAAATAATTTTATAAAAAACGAGAAACGGTGCTATATTATAGCGTTATTATTAATTGTTTGGTATTTTTTTGAATTAAGAAGACAGAGGTTTTTGGAGGGATGGCTGAGTGGTTGAAGGCGGCCGCCTCGAAAGCGGTTATCTCGGTAATGCCGGGATCGTGGGTTCGAATCCCATTCCCTCCTCCAGATTAAGCAAAAATGTGAAATGTGAAAGGTGTCTGATGAACTATGAGATTGTTAAGCAAGATGAGATGTGTGTTGTTGGCATTTCTATAAAGACGACGAATAAAGATAGCCTTTCTACTCGCCAGATAACCGAGTTGTGGGAGCGATTTTACGCAGAAAATATTCGAGAAAAAATTTCACACAAGATTGATGACAATGTTATAGGTTTGTATATTGATTATGAAGGTGATTGCTCCGAGCCATACATTGTTGTTGCAGGATGTCGTGTTAGTTCTTGTGATGTTATTCCAGAGGGTATGGTTGCTAAGAAAGTTCCTGCGTCAAAATATGCTGTCTTTACAGCAAAAGGGCCTCTGCCTGATAGCATTGTCAATACTTGGAAGGCTGCCTGGCAAACAGATTTAAACAGAACATATGCTGGTGATTTTGAAGTGTATAGCCAGAAGAGTCATAAAGATCAAGATCCTGAGGTCGATATTTATATTGCTATTGAGTAGTGTTCTGTAAACATACATTGGTAACTTGAAAGAATAACATGTCTGTTAAACGTGACCAGTTAGATAATTTTGTAGAAAAAGTATGGGGGCATGAAGAGTGGATCGTTAATAACGATAAGTATTGTGGCAAGAAGCTTGTGTTTAATAAGGGCTATTGCTGCTCTTTACACTGTCATAAAATAAAAGACGAAACGTTTTACGTGCTTTCCGGAAAAATAATACTTGAATTGCAAAACGAAAAGCAAGATGGCGATAAAAAAATATCGCGTGTTATGACCTCTGGAGATATCCAGCATATTGCCCCCGGTGCATATCATAGAATTATAGCGTTAGAGCCTTCAGAAATTATAGAATTTTCGACGTTCCATATGGACGATGATTCGTATCGTATTTCTTCGAGTAGTAAGGTTGATCTTGAAAATAGTGTTTAAATATTTGAGAGATAGTGTAAGTTGGCGCGTGATAGGATTAAGCTTGCTTTTGATAATTGGAAGCTTTGCGTGTGGGATTTTCTTTTTTCTTGTGCAACGCAATGTGATTATTTTGGATGCTCCTTTTGGTAAGAAGTCGGTTGCTCAAGAGCGTGCTCGTGTGTTGCAAGAAAAAACGGTTATTCGCAAAAAAATACGATACTATTTTTTTAAAGACGAACGGCTTGAGCATGAAGATGTTATGCTTATGTGGCACAAGGGAAATATTGCGGCTAATCTTAAGCATTTAACAAACAACTGGATAACGTTTTTACAAGATGAGTCTCTTATTAAAAACGGTGTTTGTTTAGAGTCGGTTGCGCTTTCTGCGTTTAATGAGCAAGCATATTTGTCGTTTAATCAGTCGTTTTTAGCTCGTTCGAGATCTGTTTTCCAAAAATGGGCGTTAGTTGAAAGTTTGTTTAAGACGATACGTTGTGCTGAGATTCCCATTCGTTCCATCGCGATTCTGGTTGAAAATAATTACATGCGTGATGATCATTTAGACTTTTCTTATCCGTGGCCAATTGATGGTTTTGAAGTGTAAACTATTGCATAGATTTTTTGTTTTGCTATATCATCAAAAATATATTTAACAAAGATATATTGGGTGTGTTGTATACGTTTGGTGCTTGTATGCTTGTATAAGAGAAGGAGTATGCGATGGTAAGCAAGAATGTCTCGAACTTTGGGCGTTTTGGGGTTGCTATTATTATTATGTTGTGTTTTGTGAGTAATACGCAGGCTATGTGCAAGACGAGGTCTGTTTCTAGCATGCAACAAATAAGAAAGTTTTCACTATCCAAGCTTCTTCATGGCATGGCACATGTTTGTAATAACATAGGCAATGCAACGGTTGCTGAAACAAAACAGGAAAAACAGCAAGCAGCGCTTGGCGTTGTTGGTTCTATGTTAAATTTAGCAGGAGATATGTCTGAAAAAGAAGAACAAGAAGAAAACGAAAAAAGTCGTAGCCTAAAAAAAGTAGTCTTTGTTGATACTTCAGCTGATTTTATTAATCAGTTTATAGAAGATATTGATTGGCAAGAGATCGCTGTAAAAAGAGATGTGAAAACGTTTTTGTTAGATCAGTTGGTGCAGATAAAAACAAAGCATGCGCGTAAAAAAGCTATTCTTGAAAAATTGCAAACAAAAGCAACAAGAAAAGTCCTCTGGAAAGAAGTGTTTACGATACTCAAAGAATTTGGAGAAAGTCAATTTGTTCCTCTTGTCGCGTCTCTTATGCAGGACATTGGGGTGCAATTAGATCATCTTGTAAATCGTCTTAATCGTAACATTCGAGTAGAAGGGGCCGATGGGATAGATGGTGTCGATGGCGAAGAAGAAGTTTCAGAAGATGTTGTTGACTTGCTTAAAGCAATCTGGAATTTTGCTATGGATATTTTGGAAAAAGAAAAAGGGGTTGCTACGTATGTTAAAGAGCAGTTCTTCTTGCTTTTAGATTATCTGTACGATGAATTTCTTGAAGATAGCATGGGTGATTATTTAGAAGATGTTATTGAAGATGTTATTCGTCCAGATGCAAAGCAGGCATAAAGCGATAGACTTGTTTTGCCTGAATATTATTTTGAATTTTTTACATGGGCCTGAGAAAAATCAGGCCCAGTGTTTTTTTGTAAGAACGTGTTATACTTATTTTGTCGTAAAAAAAATATTCGTTCTTTGCCAAGGCTACGAAGGGTTATGTTAGATACATAGAGAGTAGAAAGATCATGAAAAAAAGTAATAAAACAAACGTCACTTTTTATGATAGTGTCAAGAGTAAGCTTGTTACAGAAAAAGTAGAAGGTTTTTCCTGGCTTGTTTTTTTGTACAGGAATATTCTCGGCAAATCATTGCGATTTTTAGTTAGCAAAGCCTGGGTGGCTCGTATTTACGCCCGCTATCAAAGCTCTCAATTTAGCTTGCGAAAAATAGAACCGTTCGTGCGTAAGCATAATATCGTTATGACAGATTTTCAAAAATCTGTTCATGAATATACGTCGTTTAATGAATTTTTCTGTCGCGAGTTTAAAAGTGGGGCTCGTAATATTGACCAGCGAAATGATGCAATCGTTTCCCCGGTTGACGGAAAAGTTCTGGCTTTCCCTGATATTTCTCAGGATATTGAATTTTTTGTCAAAAACACAAAGTTTAGTCTTGAGCGATTTTTACGAGACACGTCTCTTGCTGTAGAGTATGTCTGTGGAAGCATGATGATCTTTCGTTTAGCCCCGTATGATTACCATTGGTTTCATATTCCTGTTGACGGGATTATATCTGAACCCAAAGTTATTAATGGAATCTATGAATCTGTTAATCCCATTGTCTATAAATCAGGTATACAGCCGTTACTTGAAAACAAGCGAGATATTATAACGATACAAACAGAACAGTATGGGCAGGTACTTATGGTTCCTGTTGGTGCGATGTTTGTTGGGCGTATAAAGCATGAGTATCAAGCAGGAGCGTTACACAAAAAAGGCGATCGTTTGGGTTGTTTTGAATTTGGTGGTTCAAGTGTTGTTGTGTTATTTCAAAAGGGAACGGTTGTTCTTAATCATGATATTGTTGAACGCTCGCAACAGGGGATTGAAACATC
>CAZFHP010000071.1:0-6881 GCA_964519365.1 uncultured Pseudomonadota bacterium | reverse complement strand
GCTCGCGTATCCTGAGCAAAGTCGAATGGGTGCGAACATTCCTAAAGGGTATCATTAAAATTACAAGATTTTTCAAAAGCAAAAAAAGAAGGAAACCCTTCGAGACTCGCAACTACGTTGCGACCTCAGGGCGAACGGGAATGTAAAAGAAACTTTCGAGTAATTGTTTGCGACAAAACGAGTAATTGTTTGCGACAAATTTTAATTTCCTGATTCACTTAGGATAATTCTAATCTATACAAACTTACCCTGCCGTGCCCGTAGTAGTCTTGGCGAAGACTGGGGCCAATCGTGGTTCAGACAAATCCGTTAAAAAATATCGTTTTGTTTATCAGGATCAATAGTTTCGCCAAGTAAGCGTCGGCGCAAAGAGTAAACTTTTTTTGCCGGAATCTGCCTGCCCCGCGGTGTCTTTTGTAATAACCCCTGTCTCATGAGAAAAGGCTCACAGACGTCTTCAATAGTCTCTTTATCTTCGCCCGTCAGCGCTGCAAGTGTTTCAAGCCCGACCGGGCCGCCGTCAAAGTCTTTTAAAATATGTGTGAGTAATTTGCGGTCTAATTTTGTTAAACCGTCTTGGTCGATATTTAAAAACGAAAGCGCCTGATTGACTATCTCGATATCTATAAGTTCGTACTTGTTTACTTGTGCAAAGTCGCGCACGCGTCTTAAAATTCTTTTAACGATTCGGGGCGTGCCACGGGCACGCTTTCCAATTGCAAGTGCAGCATCGTGTTTAATCGCAATGTTATATTGCGTTGCGTTTTGGATAACGATTTGTGCTAAGTCTTCGGGCGTATAAAAGTCTAACCGTTCGACGATCCCAAAGCGTGTTTGCAACGGGCCTGAGAGTAATGCCATTTTTGTTGTTGCGCCAACAAGTGTAAACGGTTGCAACGGTAATCGTATTGATTTGGCCCCAGCGCCCTGACCAATTATTACATCGACACAGAAATTTTCCATGGCGCTATAGAGCATCTCCTCGACATTATTGGGTAATCTGTGAATCTCGTCGATAAACAAAACTTCTTTTGGTCCGAGCCCTGAGAGTATTGCAACTAAGTCGCCCATGCGTTCAAGTATCGGCGCGCTTGTAATTTTAAACGGCGCGTTTAACTCTTTTGCTATCACACGTGCGAGTGTTGTTTTGCCTAAGCCTGGCGGGCCAAAGACGAGCAGGTGGTCAAGCGGCTCGTCACGCATCGCACTCGCTTGAACATAGACGTTAAGTTTTTCTTTAAGTTCTTGTTGGCCCAAGTATTCGTCAAAGCTTGATGGTTCAAACGTTATAATCTTGTCTTCAGGAGTCTCTTGTATGTTGAGTAATTCTATGGGGGCATCTGTAGGGTCTATGTTTTGCATGGTATGCTCGCTTTTTAGGCTTGTTTCATAACGGTTTGGAGTTTCGTTTGTTACGTATTTGTCTGAACCACGATTTACATGATTGGTAGGATTTAACAGGATTCTTTGGATCAAAAGAAATCTTCAATTTGTTTTATAAGCTTTGCTTAAAGTATCTTGTAAATCCTACCAATCATGTAAATCGTGGTTCAGACAATCAAAAACTACCAAAAATCACACCCCAGCAATATCTTGTTTAACATGCTCAACACGTTCAGTTTTATCCTGAACACTCCCCCCAAACCCCTTAATCACATCACACACATAATTAATGTCACTAACACCCAGCTCTGGCCAAATAGGCAGCGAGACAATCGTTCGTACTGTTTGTTCTGCAACAGGACAAGGGTTTTTAAGTTCAGGCCGTGTGTTAAAAAATTCGATATCACTCAACAACTGTGGATAAAAGATTCGACAGCCAATATTGTGATCTTCTAAGTGTGTCATAAATTGCTTTTGCAAGCTTATATTTTTATTCTCAGGATCGCAGACACGTATTGAATACTGGTGATATACATGCTTGCTTTCTTCTTGTTCATACGGTAATACTACCCCGGCAATAGTTTCAAGATTGCGATTATATCGCTCAGCAAGCGCGCGTCGTTTTTTATTTAACGTATCAAGCATGTCAAGCTTACACGAAAGCACCGTTGCTTGCATGCCATCAAGCCGAGAGTTTATTCCAAGCTCTTCGTATTCATAATGGCTTTTACGTCCGTGATTACGTAAACGCAACAAACGTTCGGCTAAAAACGGATCAGCTGTTGTGCAGCACCCACCGTCTCCCCATGCGCCTAAATTTTTTGTTGGGTAAAATGAAAAGACGCCAATATCGCCCCACGTACCGGCTTTTTTGTGATTAATCGAGGCGCCTATTGCCTGGCACGCATCTTCAACAATCCATAAGCCCCATTCGTCTGCAATAGCTCTTATTGCATGAAAGTCTGCGCACTGGCCAAAAATATCGACGACTACTATTCCAGAGATTGGTTGTTCGGTTTTTTTGTGAACTGCCTGACTATCTTTAATAACGGCGTTATGTTCAAGCCAAAGACGCAGCTGCGTTGGGCATACGTTATACGTCTTAGTATCGATGTCGATAAATACAGGATCTGCGCCATGGGCAACTATTTCGCTGCTCGAGGCAATAAACGAAAACGGTGTTGTTAGAACGATAGAATTTTTTTTAAGATCGAGCGCTTTGAGTGCTAACCATAACCCATCTGTTCCAGAGTTGCATGAAATAACATGGGGAACGTGCAAATAATCGGCGAGTTTTTTTTCGAAATCTTCGATGATTTTACCACCAATAAATTGTTGGTGTGAAATTATGTTTTGTAATGCTTTACGAACGAGTGGCTCTATTGTTTCAGTTTGTTCGTGTAATGAAAAAAATGGAACCGTTTGCTTCTGCATGCGATGTTCTCCCAAAAAAAATTAGTAAAGTCTTTACTTTTGTGTGCGTGTTTTTTCTACACTATTAACCAGTTGTTTTTATAGAGTTTATGGTAGGAGAATATTTTTGTAAAGCCCATTGTCTATCCAGCACGAGATCCAGCAGGCGCAAAAAAAATAAAAATTTATGGCAAAGTTAACTTGACATTTAATCAACACAAGCTAATGTTAATGCTAAGTAGTGACCACATTAAAATGGTTGGGAGGATTGTGTAGTATGAATGTGCTTAAATAAGGAGATCATCATGAGAGTAATTCCCATTCAATCGTTATTTTCTAATTTTCAAAGAAATAGTCCCGTAGTATTTATACATGGGCCATGAAGACTATTTGGTGTAATAAGTTTATTAGTGTTACAAGCAAAAAAATAAAAACAAAAGAAGTAAATAAGAAAGGAGGAGCCCCGAGGATCATTTAAAGATCGTTGATCGCGAAGGAAATCAAAAGGTTGTGGTGTTTTATGGTTTACCCAATATAGGGAGAAGCAATGATACGAAAACTAAGAATACTGCTTCTTTCAACAGTGCTTGCCGCGATGTCTTGTTCTGGGATATTTGCATTTGATTGGATGCCTGTTGGAAGTTTCGTCGACACAGATGGTTTTGCAAAAGGAGAACCACTGCTCAGAGGGAAGAAGACGAAGAAGCTCAAAAAGAATTCACACAAAAATGGAACAGAAGAAGAGTATGTTGAAGAAGAAGCGAGTGGAGATTATTTAGAAGGTGACAGAATTATCAACACCGAGCAAATTCCTGAAGAAGAAGAATTTGCAGAAGAAGAATACAGCGAAGAGGAAGAGGCTACACTTAGAAGTGTTGGTAAAAAGTTGTCAAAAGATCCAGCATGGCGTTTGAAACGAAAAAAACGCGCCTCAAAACAAAAGATCAAAAAAGCAGCATGGGCTCGTACGCGTCGTTGGAACAAATCTCGTGGCAGAGGTAGCAAGTTAATTATCGGCAACCAAACTTTGAACACACAGTTTGAAGCAACCGCTGCAGATAACACACTTGATATTTATGGTCTTTTAAATGGAACAGGCGCTCCATGTACACTTAAAGTAGATGGTGATATTACGCTTACAGCACACGAAACAGACATGACCATTAATGTTAAGTCGCCTACAATAATTGAGCCATACACAGACCCAACAGGTGGTAGTTATACAGGTGCAGGGTTCTCACAAGTTTACATTGATGTTCTTGAAGGCCGTACGGTTATCGTTAACCTCGATTATAACTTGACATTTAGAGGTAAAACTCTTGGCTCAGGGGCTCGAGTAAACAAGATGGATGGAACGAAAGTTATTCATCGTACACGAGAAACTCCTGATGACCAAATTGAAAGCTATGGTTCTAGCTGCGAAGAAGAATCTTGGGAAGAAGAAGGCTGTGGCCTTGAAGCGCTTGATTTAGTTGTTACCTTTAAGGGTAAAGGTAAAACGATCTTCAAGATGGCTGATGGCACAATCGTTAAGTTCACAGGTGATATAGATGGCTGCCAATCGGTAGACGTCCAAGATGATAATTCGTTCTCAGCATTAGGAAACAATGCTGGTGGAACAAAAGTCTTGATCACCATGGAGCAAACTGAAACAGAAGCACAACAAAGCAACAAAGTAACGTTCCAACGTAAATCACTTGGTACACGTACCGTTGCAGACAGCAGCTTGAGAACAGCTGTTGCTGTTGGTCCAAACTCCCATATCACATGGTTGTCAACAGATCCAACAGGGCTTCATCATGAAGTAAGCGCAACTGAAGGCGGTTTTGCAACGCTTGCATTTGACCCTTCCAATCATGGCACCGGCCGTATGGTCCTCTTTATTTTAGGTGCTTACACGTTTGGCTTTGATGAAGGTATCTTTAGTGAACATGATCCTGAATTCTGGCAAGTTCGCTACAAGTACCCATTCAACGAAGGTGCAGTTCTTGTTTGTGGACACAAAGTTGGTGCCTACGATCCAGCAAGTATTCGAACAACACGTAACTATTCTGTTCCAGCTGGTGGCCAAGCATTCTTTAGAGTAACTGATAATCAGTATTACCAAAACAGAGACTCAGCTGTGCAATATGCTCCTAACGGTGCTGACAGACGTGGTCTTCTTGTTATCAACGATTGTCAGTCAGTAACCAAACGAGCTGCTGATCCATATTGGGATTACTTCAATGTTCCACCAACAGGTGAAGAAGAAGAAGAGTTCTATGCACGTGGCAAGAGACCTAAGAAAAAACGTGGCGCGCTTAGCTCATGGAAAGATATGCAATGGAGTAAAGCACGCACAACACGACCATTCTTGGTAGAAGAAGAAGCGGTCTTTGGTGAACCAATTCTTGGATACTACTGGGCATACTCACGTGACGTACAAGAAGATATAAGCTTACGTAACGTACGTAACGGCTTTATTCTTGGTGTCAACGGCGTGCTTGATGTTTTCCATAACACGTTCTTTGATTACGTTGCCGGTAGTGTAAACACACCTGATTTACTAGCTCTTCACGATTATGCAAAATATGCTAACGGTGGTTCAGGCGCTATTCTCAAGAAAAAGAACCCAGCAGCATTTGTTGTTGACGGTCTTGATGTAGCTCTCTTTACCAACGAAATCAGCTTGTACCAAGCATCCAACCCATTAACACGTGAAAACCCACGCCACGCACAAATCAACTTGCGTGGTAACGGTTCTACGCTTTTCAGATGTTCCGGTTCATCTAAACCAGGTGTTGGTTATATCTACAACATGTGGAAGATAATCGCTCCTACATTTGGCTTGAGTGAAGAAGAAGCACGTAAGCTTATGGGTGATAGCAAAGAGTATAAGAGATGGAAGAGTTCAATCAACCGTATGCGAGCACGAGGCGAAGAAGAGTTCTTAGAAGAAGAAGTCTCCTTAAGCCCTGTTGATATCGCATCGCTTGATTTTGACGCTGTCTTGCTCAACGATGCAGGAACATATAACGGGTACTATATCACACCTGGCGATCATATGACCCCACGTGGTCAGCATGGTCAAAACGTCGTTGAAGTTGAAGGTCCGTTGACAACAACGTCCGTACCAAATACGCAAACGATTGATCCTGATACATCAGCTGCTCGTGATTATGCAACAGAAGTTCGTGATGGTTGGGTTAACATGCCAACGATTCCTGTAGACTACACAGGTGTTGAAGCTGATAATCGACCATTAGTTCGTGACCAAGAATACAACTGTTATAACGCTCCAGTATGGTTCTGCAATAATCACGAAAGATTCTTGTGGACAACGTTCAGACACTCAGATGCAACGCGTATGATTGACGGTGTACCTAGTGCCATGACATCTGAGCCGGCAGTTATTGGTGGTGAACGTTTTGTATTTGCTGATGCGTTATTTACCTATGACGGCATCGATCGTGATAGATATCGCTTCCCAGAAATACAGCTCTTCAATTCAACAATAGCGCTTTGGGAATCACTCAACGCCGCTGGCGTTCGATTTGTTGCAAAAGATGCTCCATCCATTGTTGACAACAACCGTGGCCCAGATGGTGACAGCACCTCAGTGATCAAGTTCTATGATCATGGTGATGTCAACGATACAAACTATACAGGCTATGGCCGTATCTTTATGCTTGGTTCAACACTGAACATGATGGCTGATGGTACAACGAATAACTGGATCTCAGAATCTGGTTACTTCAATGTGTTTAAGCACAACTTACCACCAGAAGCACTTCCAGGAACAGATCCTCAAGTTCCATCAAAAGTGTTGTTGTCATTGCAAAATGGTGATCAGTTCCCAGCAGAAGTAGCAGCAACAGAATATGATGGCCAAAGAGCTCATCATCTGTTCTTGCTATCATGTGTACCACAAGGTGCAACAAACGTAGCAATTGGCTGGCCATCAACAACAGCAGACAGCAATAATGCATTTGTTCATAACTCAAACAATCCATATGCAAACACATGGTACGAAAATGAACTCGTCGAAGAAACGTTAAGTCCTGTTGCTGACGAGCTCTTTACACCAGATGCATTAGTTGTTCCTC
>CAZFHP010000070.1:0-6913 GCA_964519365.1 uncultured Pseudomonadota bacterium | reverse complement strand
AACATTCTTCAACCCGCAAAGCGGGTGTAGTAGAGTAGCCCATTGCAAGGAGCAAAGCGACGCAGCTGTGGGTATAGAAATGTTCCATATTTTCCCGCCCCGGAGTGGGCGGCGCTTTATTTTTTTTCGTGATATAAATTTTGCGCTGCCCACTCCGGGGCAGGTTAATTTTTTACATCTATTACCCACAGCTGCGTCGCTTTGCTCCTTGCAATGGGCTACTCTACTACACCCGCTTTGCGGGTTGAAGAAGATTCCTTTGATCATATTAATACCAACTCCGGACAGTTGTTAATTTATTTCAGCATCCACTCTCATCAAAAAACAATTTTTATTACGCCTCTTCAAAGAGAAAAACAAAATCACACATGTCTCCCGTTCGCCCCTTCGATTTCACTCAGGACAGGCCTGAGGTCGTAACGCAGTTACGAGTCTCGAAGGGCCTTACTCCGAATCATCATATACCATCCCGTATATCCCAACATATGCCCCGCCCAGTATTTTTACATCCAAATCATGACCAACTTTAGAACTATCGCCAAAAATTATACCGTTTGACAACGTCGTCCCAGCGCTATTGATCACAACTTTATTGTCCAAACACAATGTCCCTTTTGTTAATCGCAACCCTGTATCTGTTGTCAATAACGTAGAACCATCAAACATCATACTTGACGACCGATCAAACATTTTAATCAGGCGATTATCGTCTGTGCTTGGAGCAAAATAAAACGTTGACCCATGATCAAACAACCAACGTGACGATTGATCAATGTAACATGGCTGCGAAGAACTATAGATAAATCGTGATGTTCCGGTAACAACAACATCGTCGTGAATAAATAATTTCCCAGACTTAAAAACAAGGTTATCTTGTAAATTAAGATCTACATTCTGCAACGACAGCTTTGAGCTCCCATTAACAGGCACAATAATAGGTCTATCAAAACTATTGCGCTTATTTTTCACATGCATATTTCTCAGAGTAAGCGTTACCCCAGCATCTACAACAATCTGTGCATGCTCATCAAAATAAAGCGTATTTCCCTGACCATCAATAATGCCATCACTTGTAATATGTAAAGTCTTGTAAGGCGAAATAACTAAACTCCCCGTCAAAACAAGACTATTCCCTTGAGCATCAATGCACCCACCACTTGGGATAGAAGCCGTTGACCCAAGAACTAAATCCGAACGCAACTGAATAGTCCCTGTTTCGTTTAACTCCATTGCACCAAACACAGGTCCCGTGATATCAAGCACGATACTGTGCGTACCCGTTACGGTAAATCCATTTTTAAAACAGACCTGCCCTTGTGCTTTTTCATTTTCATAAAATTGATGGCTATTAAAAATATAACCGGGAGAATTAATAATTGAAACAGCATGTACTGTTTGTACGAAGGTACAAACACAAAGAAAACATAGAACGATAAAACACGCGCAAAAAAACGTCAACAAAAAATTCTTCTTCTCCAAACCCCTCTCCTATTACTACGCGTTATCCCCCCTTTGAAATTTATAACGGAACGTTTTACAAAAAACATTCTTTAGTTTAGAAAGAGAATAGAAGAGAGTCAATAAAATTATACTTAACGCGAATCATCCAAGACTGATCCCGTTACTTCAACTCGAGCCCCAGCGAGCACATTAACATCTAAGTCACCGTCAGGCAAACTTGAGTCACCAAAAATCATAGTGCTTGTTGGACAGCTAAGCGTTACGTTATTGTCAAAATAAAGGGCACCTTTGCTTAAGCGCAAGCCTATATCGCCAGCTTGTAATGTCGAGCCGTTTAAGTATATCCCTGATGTTATATCGTGCATGTGAACAAGATTATTATTCTCGCTTGGCTCGTATATAAATTTCGAACGCTTATCAAAACACCACGTTGCACCCGTATCAATATAACTGTGATACACACTTGTATACACAAATGCAGATGTTCCCGAGACAATAACATCGTCGTGAATAAATAAATTCCCGTTATCAAAATAATAATCATCAGCAAGTGCAAGTTCACAATTTTGCAAAGCTACTCTTCCCGAGCTCCCTGATATACTAATCATGGGATCGCTTACACCGTTACGTGTATTTTTAATACGAGCATTCTTGATCGTTAACGTCACGTTATTGTCAACCGTAATCTGGGCATGCGGCTCAAGCGTAATCGTCGTCCCGTGACCATTTATAATCGTATCACTAGCAATACGTAACACCTGATTTTCAGGAATCGTAAAATTACACGAAAGCACAAGTGCATTTCCGTTACCGTCAATAATACCACCGTTTGTTACAAACGCATCTGATGCAATAGATACATCGTTATCAAAATACAAAAGCCCAGTGTCGCTAAGATTTATTTCGCCAGATACTGGCGTCGGCGTATTAAGCGTTAATATCACATCTGGGTTAACCGTAAAGCCAGCTTTATAAAAAACATAGTTTTGCTCGATCGTATTTTCTGAGTATATTTGATGCGTTTCGTAAATTTTAAACGCATTAACCATAGCGTTACTTGAATTCTTACAACAATACACAAACGCGTTACTGTTTGTGCGTATTGTTTCGTAAAGATCTTCTTTTTCTTGAATTGACCACAACGCGCCACCAGGGAAATTTACAAGCGCATTACTATTACTTTGAATCCCAAAAATCAAAGCGTTGCTATTATTTTTACAGCAATATAAAAATGCATTACTCACCGTGCGAGCGCTCTCGAGAATATCAAGTTTTTCTGAAAGCGAAAATATTTTTGACGTTAGCTCTATAATTGCGTTACTGTTATTTTTGATCCCATAAACTAACGCATTGCTCGTGTTCTTGCAGCAATTCAAGAATGCATGACTCGTCGTTCGAACAGTATCCAAAAGATCTTGCTTTTCGTGCCCCGTAAACGCACCCGCGTTATAGATATTTACAATCGTATTGCTATTATTTTTTACCTCATAGTTTATTGCGTTACTGTTTGAGATAACAAGATGGGTTGCCGGGTCTTGGCTCCCCTCCTGACTTATTACTACCTGATCTTGATATTGCTCTACCCAGCTTACAGCTTCTTGTTCTCTTTTTTTTATAAGCGAAAACTGTGACCAGCCAATTATTTTATCCGTGTTATTCAAAAGCATTTTAGAATTTACATTGTCAAACGCAATATTTGACGGGTAACTTGAAAAGCGCACCCTTGCCTGAAGTGTAAAACAAAAAAGAAACTGGCAACAGATAAGCAAACATCCATACAAACTTTTATTTACGATACTCACAAACTTTTCTCCTGTCTTATCTGTCTTCTCCTAACCCAGACAATAAAAATAAAAATTAATCTCGAAACTAAATTTTCTGTAAGAACGTATCAAGCCCCGGCAAAAAGCGTAACGTTTCTTGTCCAGCATCAAATTCATATAATAACAATTCAAGCTCACCCGTATCTTGCTCTACCCCTACGCCGATATAGTTACCGTTATTGTTCCACGTGACATAACACGCTTCGCCTGAACGCATAATACGTTCACTAATAGCATCGTGTGCTATAAGCGATAGTGACTCTCGTGCTTGCGTATTTTGCCCAAACGCATACACACATATATCATGACCATCTTCATGTTTAACAAGCAGGGCAACGTACTTATTATCAGGGCTGATCATAGACGTACGCGAACTCATAGATTTATTTTTCCCCCGCTCGCCCTGCCTGCCCTTCGAAGCTTCAGCGTAGGAGGGAGCTCCGTCGAAGGGTTCTTCTCCACGCGTAACAGGCTCACACACGCCACAACATTCTGACCCACATAACGTTAACGGGAAGCAAGCAATAGCATTCCTGTTATTTGTGATACCATACACAAGTGCGTTACTTGTGTTTTTGCAACAATACAAAAACGCATTACTCGTTGTTCGAACATCTTCAAGCAACTCTTCTTTTTCTGATTCTGAGAACGTACCTGCACGCAAATCTGTAATAGCATTACTGTTATTTTTCAAGCCATACACAAGCGCGCTACTTGTGTTTTTGCAACAATACAAGAACGCATTGCTCGTCGTTCGCACGTCTTCAAGTAATTCTTCTTTTTCTTCAATCGTAAACGCTCCAGCAGCAAGCGCCAAAATAGCATTACTGTTATTCTTTAGCCCGTAGTTAATCGCATTGCTGTTTGAGATAATTAAATTTGTGTTCGGTTCCTGACTCCCCTCCTGACTAACGACAATCTGATTTGGATACTGCTCTACCCAACCAGACGCTTGATCCTCACCAAACTTTTTAACAATCGAAAGCTCCGACCAGCCAATAACTTTTTCTGAATTGTTCAAAAAGACTTTTGAGTTTGTTTGGTCGATAGCAATGTTCGAATCGTAATTCGAAAAGTATATCGTCCCATATGCTTGGCCTATAAGCATCACACTTATCATACAAAAAATTATAGTTCTAAAAGATCGCATTAACGTTCTCCCATTTTTTGTCTAAACCAAAATAAGAAATGTTCAAAAAAACCCTGGGACTTGAAAGCATCCTGTCTTATCCGTCTTATCATGGCCAATCCTGGTTCAGACAAACTCCAAACATTTTACACAGAATCGTCAGCAACAACACCCGCAACATTCACATGTGCTGCACCAAGCACATGAACATCCAAATCTCCTGAGCCATCAGGCTGTGACGTGTCACCAAAAATTATCCCGTTACCAAACCCTTGTTCCGTTGTATCAAATCGATAGTTAACTTCATATACACGAAGCTCATGTCCCGCTGGAATACTATCATGAATTGTCGTTGGCTCAACAACGGTCCCAATAGCTATGTACTTACCATCACCTCGCCACGAAACGCCAACAGCTGTCGCAGCTTGTTCTTTGCTCGCTTCCGTTATTTCGTATAACGATGTTCCATCAAAACGACAAATAAAAAGCTCTTTCCCTGAGCCGAAATTGGTGTTATTTCTCGTTCCTGCTATATAATTTCCGTCAGGGCTCCATGTGACCCTTTGAAATAGGGCAACATCAAAACTATCGATTCCAATTAACGTTGATCCATCAAAACGATATACCCGCAACTCTTCATTAATACTAACCCCTTCATGTTCTGTATCAGGACTTCCTGAAACAGTAACCGCAAGATATTTTCCATCGGGACTCCATGAAACAAAACGAACGTCATCAAACGAATCATCTCCTTGGTCCCGACCAGTAACACCAATAAGTGTTGGTGTCGATGTTACATCAAATCTATACACTTGCAATTCGCTATACTTCGCAATATTCGCCCCGGGCTCCCCTGGAACAGGGTCAACACTTGTTCCAACAGCTATATACTGACCATTCGGGTTCCATTCAATAGACAGAACATCAGACGTTAAACCCATATCTTTACTCGCAATACCAATAAGCGTTGGCGTCAGAATAGTATCAAAAGCATACACCTGCAACTCATGACCCGTAATAATCCCAGGGTCTCCAGGAACTGGACCATCCCATGTCCCAATGGCCAAATAATTTCCGTCCGGACTCCACGCAACAGGAATAGACGCACTCGCTCCCTGTTCTTTACTTGCAACACCAATAAGTGTTGGCGTTGCTGTTGTATCAAAACGATAAACCTGTACTTCATGTCCAACAGGGATCACAGGGTCTCCCGGGATTGTATTATTGTGTGTACCAATGGCTACATACTTACCATGAGGTCGCCAATCGTTAGAAGAAACTCTTTGCCTAATCTTTTTACTCGCAATACCAATAAGTGTTGGCGTTGTCGTTTCATCGAAACAATATACTTGCAACTCATGTGTTTTGCCAATACCAGGATCACCGGGAGTTGGATTATTTATTGTTCCAACAGCCAAATACTTGCCCTCAGGGCTCCACATAACAGCAGTAACATTTTGATCTTCATCTTTACTTGCAACACCGGTTAAACTTGTTAAAAGCGTTTGAGCAGCACTGCTTAACGTAACGTTATTGTCAAAGCATAACGTGCCATGACTCAAGCGTATGCCCGTATGTGTTGTGAGTAACGTTGCACCATCAAAGTACATACTAGATGTTTTACTTTGTAAATTAATCAAGTGCTTATCTTGTGAACTTGGGTAATAAAAGAACGTCGTGTTTTGATCAAAGCCTAGTGTCCCTGCATCAGCAATATAACTTGCCTGCGAAGAACGATATGAGAAAACAGACGTACCAGAAACAATCACGTCGTCGTGAATAAACAGCTGCCCTTGCCGAAAACTAAAATCGTCAGCAAGAGCTAGCTCAACATCTTGAAGCGCTACGCGCGCACAATGTCCCGTTGGCCTAATAATTGGGTTCGCACTATTGTTTCGTATATTTTTGATGCGCATATTTCTAAGCGTCAGCGTCACACCATTGTCAACAACTATTCGTGCATGAGCATCAAGCTCAAGTGTACGACCATGACCATTAATAATCGTGTCTTGCGTTATGTGTATCTGACGATCTTCAGGAATATAAAAACGAGATGGGTCAATGCTGCCTAAACTGTTATTCAAACTAACGGTATCATCTTCTTCTGCTATAAGCGCCCATAAAGAAGGGGCACTTTCGTTATCAATACTTTTAAAAACATGCTGAGACCAGTTTGCATAATTTTGGTTTTGCCCAGACATATTGCTCAGCTTGCCAAGCGTAAAACTTACATGATCATCACCCAAAATAAATGCTGACGTGTCGTTAACAAATTTTACCCGAGGGTACACGTTAGTACTCATAACAACTATTGTCAGCAACAAAGTGAGCGACACAACATAACAACACACACCCCATCGCACTTTCTTTACCATCAGAATTTCTCCTCTTTCCACTCTATCTATTTGCGATCACTTCCAACCTATTTGTCATCCTTGACTCCGATCCATAACTGTCCGGAGTTCTCTTTTCTAATTTTGCTAACATTATTCTAACATTC
>CAZFHP010000069.1:0-6936 GCA_964519365.1 uncultured Pseudomonadota bacterium | reverse complement strand
GGGCTACTCTCCTGCGCCCTCCGAAAAGCTCCGGGCTTAAGATGTTTATCTAAGATTTATACAACTATCAGAATGATTCAATGTTGCAATCATAAGAAAAAAGTATGCATTAATCAAAAGTCTTTTTTGGATTTAAAATATCTTAAGCCCGGAGTTTTTCGGAGGGCGCAGGAGAGTAGCCCATTGCTCAGGCGTCATTCAATTTCATTCTGGCTACCAACAAGTCTTCGCCGTAGCTGTGGGTGATTTAATGAGATGTAAGTTTAATAAGATTATAGGAGACCGTGTATGAAAATTTATCCGTCGTTAATATCGTCTGATTTGTTACGTTTACATGATACGATTTCTGAGCTTAATACTATCTGTGACGGGTATCATTTAGATATTATGGACGATCATTTTGTTCCCAATCTTACGTGGGGCCCAGCGTTTATCAATGCCATTGCGCAAGCGACGCAATTGCCATTACATGTACACTTAATGGTCGACAGTCCAGAGACATGGCTTGCCCGTCTTGATTTAAAAAACAAAGACAGTTTTGTTTTTCACATCGAAGCAGTGCGCGACATAAGTGATGCACGATTTTTAATCGATCAAATAAAAGCAAAAGATATTCGTGTGGGTATTGCGATTAATCCCGGCACAGAAGTAAGCGCCATACACGGTGTTTTGTCGTATGTCGATGACGTACTTGTTATGTCTGTTCAGCCAGGTTTTTCTGGACAAAAGTTTATCGATATTACCCAGAAGATTACAGAGTTATGTGAATATAGAACACAGAATAATCTATCGTTTGTTATTGGCATCGATGGCGGGGTTAGCCAAGATAATATTACGATGCTAAAAAATAAACATGTTGATTATGTTGGTGTTGCGTCGGCTCTTTTTGGTTCTAACGATTTTGTTAAAGCGTTACAAGATTTTTATAAATCTTTGTAAAGCACTTGATTTTTAATCGTTTTGACAGATGTGATCACTTTCGTCTTTGCCACGCAGTTTAAGTTCGTCATGAGATTCAGATGTTTGGTTTGGGGCAAGACTTTGGCTGAAAGCTTGCATGAGCAAATACCTAACTACATAAGATGGTTGTGTGCAAATCTTTTTTACATATAATTCTTGTGGGCTAGAGGATACTTTTGTGGGGCTTTGGTTAAATGTTAAAGCATAAGAGTGAGTAAGTAGGGTTATTGAAAAAAGAGGAATGTTTTCTCGATTTAAAAAACACAGTGTAAGTTTGGGTTTACTTGGTTGAGATGACCATGTAAATTTTTCGCATGTTCTAAGCATTTGTTGAAATACTTCTTTTTCTTGAGGAGTCATTGTGTTTGCAAAAATGGGAATAAAATGTTTGATGATAATGTGCATTTGTGTCATTGGAGTTGGTTTATGGCGTTCTATTTGACCGGATAGACTTCTAGGAACAGGCTTCATAGCATGCGAATAAGATGTAGCACATAGAAAAAAAATAGCAGCAGCTAAAGTTGTTGCTTTTACGATGTTTTTCATAAGAGAGCCTCTTTAAAATAGGTGAAGAAAATAGAGTTATAGAATTATTATTACACGAATGTGTTCATTGTAGAGAATAAAAAGAGGGCGTCAATATTTTTTGTGTGACTTTCTTGCGTTTTTTTCACATGAAAATTATATGTGCATTTTGCATATCTTTTGTTAGATGATATAATCGCATCGTAGTTTTCTAAAAAGATTTTTTTGTTTATACTTGCTGTATGAGAAAAGCAATAACATAGAGTCCTTAGTTTTAAATTTAACGTAGTGCGAGTATATCTTATGACCAAAAAGACTGTAAAAAAACAGGCAAGCAATTCTGGCGGATCTGTGTGTGATAAATATCGGGTAGGGGTTTTAATGGGGGGCAAGTCTATAGAGCGCGAAGTGTCGTTTAATTCTGGTCGGACGGTTTGTGATCATATTGATACATCAATATATGATGTGATTCCTGTTTTCCAGAAATATAATGGTGACTTGTATTTGTTGCCATGGCATTTTTTGCATCGGGGGAAAATAGAAGATTTTATTGATCGCTTAGATCACGAAGCGAAAAAAATTACATGGGACGAATTAAAAAAACATGTTGATTTTGTCTATGTTGCGGTTCATGGCCGTTATGCAGAAGATGGAACGTTGCAGGGCATGCTTGAAGTTCTTGGGATCCCGTATTTGGGCTCAAAGTTGTTTGGCAGTTCGCTTGGCATGAACAAAGTGACTCAAAAAGAGATCTTAAAAAGCAATAGTATTGCTGTTCCCAATGGTATTGTTGTGCGAGCGCATGAGATAGATAATCCTGAAATAACGTACGAGCTTTTGGCCAAGCGATTAGAGCAAGTGCATGTTGCTTTGCCATGTATTGTTAAGCCATCATGTGAGGGGTCAAGTTTAGGAGTAAGCGTTGTACATGAAGTAGAGCAATTATTACCTGCGATAAAAAAAGCGTCTATGATTGATGCTCGACAAGCTCAAGATGTTATTGTCGAAGAAAAAATAGAGGGGATGGAGTTTGTATGTGTATGTTTACAAAAAAGCTTAGAAAGCTGGTTTTCGTTTCCCATAACAGAAGTAGTAACAGAAAAAGGGAGCGAGCTTTTTGATTATGAACAAAAGTATATGCCTGGGCGGGCGCTTAAAATAACGCCGGCCCGGTGCAAAAAGAAAGAGCAGGATGCTATTGTTAACGTGTGCCAGCAGGTGTGCCGGGCGTTAAACTTTTGTACGATAGGTCGTGTTGATGGTATTTTAACAAAAGATGGGCGGGTTGTTATTATTGATCCAAATTCACTAACTGGTATGGATCCTGCGACGTTTTTGTTTCATCAAGCAGCAGAGTTTGGGATGAGTCATGCGCAATTAATTAATTTTTTGATTGAAAGAGAATTACATGCGTATGGTATTTCGCCGATAGTAAAAAATACAAAAAAAGAGGGGGGTGTTAAAAGTATGTCAGAAGAAAAAAAGAAAATGCGTGTTGCTGTATTATTGGGTGGGGAGTCGCATGAACGTGAGATTTCTCTAGAGTCGGGCCGCAACGTATGTTATAAATTAGCGCCAAACAAGTATGACGTGATTCCTGTTTTTGTTAACGATAACATGGAGCTGTTTAAACTTTCACAGAAAATTTTGATCAAAAATTCGACGCGATCGATTAACAAGCTTATAACGCCTGATATGCAGATATCATGGTCTGATTTGCCAGATGTTTGTGATTTTGTGTTTCTTGGCCTGCACGGAGGCAAAGGAGAAGGGGGTGTTGTTCAAGGGGCGCTTGAAATGCTTGGCTTACCCTATAATGGTTCAGGCGTTTTGACCAGTGCATTATGTCAGGATAAATACAAAACAAACGAATTGCTCAAATCAAAGGGATTTGACGTACCCAAAGCGCGTTTGCTTGAAAAGAGCTTATGGGAAAAATTGTCAGGACAGGATCACAAAAAGCAGGGGAGCGCTCAAAAACAAAAAGAATGCGATGATTTTTTAACAGAAATCGTTCAAGACGTCGGTCTTCCATGTATTGTTAAGCCCCATGACGATGGGTGTAGTATTTTGGTACAAAGGGCGTCAAACAAAATAGAACTTAAAGCGTGCATAGAAAAGCTTTTTGATGTGGGAAAAGATACAGCTCTTATTGAAGAATGTGTCAGGGGCATGGAGATCACGGGGGGCGTGTATGGAAATGATGAAGCGACTGCATTGCCTCCATCGCAGTCTGTGGCACAAGAAGATATTCTTTCGATTAAAGAAAAATTTTTGCCAGGAGCGGGTAAAAATCTAACTCCGGCGCCGCTTTCAGAAAAAGTTTTGCAGTTTATTCAAAAAACACTTCAAGATGTTTATATACTCATTGGGTGTAAGGGATATGTGCGTATTGATTGTTTTTACCAACACAAAAATGAGAGTCCAACAGGAAAAGAGCGTGTGGTGATTTTGGAAATTAATACGCTTCCTGCTTTGACTCCTGCTACATGCTTGTTTCATCAAGCGGCAGAAGTTGGGGTAAAACCGATGCAGTTCATTGACATTATTGTTGAGTTAGGTGTGTCGTATCATGCAAAACAGCGTGTGCGGGATGGGAGCAAAAAAGAGGCGCAAAATATGACGTTTACACGAAAAGTTTTTCTTGACAAACCCGCATAAAAAAATGTTATCATGAGAACATAGCATTGTATGTTTTTGAGATGATACGTTATGTGTTAAAAAAGTATGTAAGAAAGGAGTAAAATTCGAGTAACGTAAAGTTGTGTACCCTATATATTTTAGGTGTATGTGTGAAAAAAGTGGGTGGGGTGTAGGTGATAGGAAGTAAAGTATAAGAAGTGTAATATTTTTCAAACTATACGAAAGGAGAGTGGTATGAAGAGAAAACTAACTTCTCGATTACTCTTAGGCAGCGTTATTTCGAGTATGCTGTCTGTTTTCTTTTTTCTGAACATCAGTGCAGAGCCTCTAGAGTATAATAAGCCGGTTGTTATTACAGCAACGCAGTTTAATACACCTGTTTGGGTACACGCGCAAAGCCGTAATATTGTAGCCAATACGTCAGATAATAGAGCAAAGAATACGTTAGCGCCAGACAATCATCACGAATTGTTGATGAAAGTTGATGATCGTCGCTCTAAAGATGGATCACATTTTTTCTTGATTCAATCAGCAACAGAGCCAGGAAAAACAGGTGAAATTCAATATGGTGATACGGTCAAAATAATTTCGCTCTTTTCAGGAAATGGTTGGAAGCATGAAGCTGGCATGAGTGAAAACGGCCGTGTTTTGTGGTTCCATGAGCCTGATCGTGATGGTGGGCCACATGGAGAAGTATTAGTATCTCTCCCTGAGTTTCCAGCAACACAAACAGAAGCTGCTCATTTTAAACTTATAAGCCTTGATGCTGCCGGTAAAGCAGGGGGGCTTACAGGGACAATAGATTCTGAGCACTTTGTTGGTATAGAAATTGCACAAAGAGCTGGAAGCAGAGTTTTTGCGGCAACAAGAAATGCGCGAATTCCTGAATACAAAGAAGTTCGTGTTCATGCTCATGCAGACAAGCCTAAAGATAAAAGAACTGTCTTTATGCTTGCTTCACCAGTAGAAGATGAGCTTAATGACCTTGGTAAAGCTCGTTTAGAAGAATTACCCAATGTTATTGAAGCTGATGGTTCAGTAGAAGTTGACGATGTCCCATATAAAGCTGGTGGAGATAAATTTACCCACGTACTTGACTTTAGTGGTGAACTTCAGTTCTCAGAAAACTGGAAATTCGCTGAAGTCGGAAATGGTTCGATTGTTGTTAAAGCTCGGGCTGATGAAGGCATTTGCCTTGTTGTTTCTTCTGTATCTCATGTTGAAGATAAGTTTGTTATTGGGGCTAAAGAAGAAGGTGTTGACTATCGTTGGGTAATTAACAGCGAGAATTCAACGCTTTATAAAGGCCATGGTCGAGACGAAGAAGTCGAAGAAGTTGCAGCTGCTTCTGCTGATGTAACAGAAGGATTAGGAAACCCAGCCGCTGTTCTTACCCCAGGTGAAGATGGATGGCAGTACTATTGGTTTGACTTTAACAAAACTGACAAGAAAATTTCATGGGGTCTAGGTCAAACTGTTGGAGAAAACGTCCTGACAGAATGGGTTGATGAAGCTTACCCTATGTACATACAGCATGTTGCTTTTGGTGGTAAAAATCATAAAGTAGAATTTGATGATATTTCCATCAGTGGTGCAGAAATTAAAGAACTTGGTGCGCCAACGCTACCAGAAGGCTTTAAGAAAGTTACAGGTCAAGCTCAAGCTGTTGCTATGGGGCCATTCCCAATGGTTATCTCAGGTGGCATTGTATATGTTATGTTGCCAGGTGCTGATGAAGCGAACCCTTGGAGTCCGGTTGGTGAGGTTGATGCTGAAGGTAATTTCGTTGCCTTGAAAGATGTAGATGGCAATGTTATTGGTGATGTTATTGATATAGCATTTGCTTCTGATGGTACCGCCGGTCTTATCAATAAAGACATGAAGGTCTATTGGACGAAATATGCTCAAGATGAAACAGCAGGAACATGGTCACATGTTGGATGGACAGCACTTCCTCTTGGTGATGAAGCGTTAACGTTCTCCAAGATTTCCATGAGTGGTGGCGATAACATTTGGTTACTTGGCAGTGAAGTAAAAGACTCTTATGAGGTTACTTTTGCTGAAGGAGTTCCAACGGGTGTTACTCCTCGGCCGCTTGTTCGTCGAGACAGAGTTGACACAATTGATTTAAGTGTTGCTCCTGATGATTCACTTTATATTCTAAGTCTTGAGAAGTTTGTTTACAAGTGGAATGCAGAAACAAGTGATTTTGATGAAGTATTTGATACTGATACGGTAGACAGTATAACAGCTGTCTCAGCTGATATTTTCTGGGCACGTAAGCTTGTTGACAGTGAGATGTATCTTTACAAAGTTGAAGCTGGTGCTGCAGAACAACTGAAAGATCCAGCTGATGCTAATGTTGAAGGGCTTGTTCACCTTGGTGTAAACGCTTTAGGCGCGTTTGTTACAACGGATAGAAAAGACAACTTGTATATGATGATTCCTGAAGTAACACCAGAAGACGCAGAAGCTTCACCAGCAGCAGCCGCTGCAGCAGGAGAAGTTAAAGATAGCGTTGATGCGCAAGCTGAAGCTGTTACCGAAGCACGAAAAGAAGAGCTTGAAGCTAAGATTGCGAAGCACGAGAAGAAGATTAAGAAAGCACAAAAGAAGAAGAAGACAAAGAAACGCAAGAAGAAGATTAAGGGCTGGAAGAATAAGGTAAAAGCTTGGAAGCACGAACTTAAGACTGGCGAGAAACCTAAGAAGAAAAAGAAGAAAAAGAAAAAGAAGAAGAAGAAAAAGAAAAAGAAGAAGAAGAAAAAGAAAAAGAAGAAAAAGAAAAAGAAAAAAAAGAAAAAGAAC
>CAZFHP010000068.1:0-7238 GCA_964519365.1 uncultured Pseudomonadota bacterium | reverse complement strand
CACTCGGAGAACAATTTAAAAGACGAGAATTACCAGAACCATCTTTCAATAAATAATATTGTCCCCAACTGTCTTCTTGTGCTTTTGTGTTGTTATACATCACAATAAATACACATAAAAAAACACTTACTCTAGACATACTAGAAATATTCATGATTTTTATTTTCCCTTCGATCATACAAAACGTAAAACCACATGTTAAATTTTAATTTGATCAAGCGTACTAAGCTTTACTGAAATTTAAAAACTTGAGGTTCTTTCACGCTATTTAAGCTATTATTTCTCTAGAGCTCATGTTTTTAAGTGTCCCCCATCAAGAACCTTGTATTTCCCCGCCATCGTATCCCACGTAACAAATACTGTATTTTTGTTAACCCATTTCTTATCAAGAACAAACGATATATCTGTTATGTACTTATCGTCAAGAGCTTCGTTTATCTTAAATTTACCAATCGAACATGTATGCCACATATCTTGTTTATACGGCTCTTTCATCCAACGATATGCCCGATCTTCAGGGACCCATTTAACTGGATGGCTAGAAAACGTCATCCACAAAGCACAGTGTTTTTTGTCCCGTGATACAATCCTAAAACCGCCATTTATTGGGAAAATCTCACTTTTGACGCCAAAAGTTTTATAGTCACCAGAACACCCCCATGAACCTGTTTGAGCAACTGTTGAAAAAAGTTCAAACGCAAGCTGTGTACCCAAATTATGCATAAAATATTTAGCGATCGCTTCTATATCCGAAGCAAACGGAGACCCGAGAACAACAAAGTTTGCGTTAGAACTAAAATTATTTTCTTCAAAGAATCTGGCAAATCTTTTTTTTACAGCAACTGTCCCCTTGCCCGACGCTTGCAGTTCTAAAGCATTTTTATACGCCCCGTTAATAATAGCAAACGAAGACACGCAAAAAACTGTTAAAAACAACAGATATTGAGCAAGCGACTTTTGCTTGTCGCGCAAAAGAAACTCTAAACCAAAAGCAACAACCGCTATTAAAACTGGAAACACAAGATTAATATAACGTGCATGAGGGAAAACTAATACCCCCGGCCAAGCAAAACATAAAGCTCCAAACATAAAAAACGCTAAAAGATTTTTATGTTTTTTGTACGACATAAAAATAAAAATCATGAAAAATAAGAAAAGCCCCAGCACAAACAATTTACTCGCAAAAGAATCTGTCGATAAAAAAAAGATATTATTGAGCCATGCAAAAAAAGAATTCGAAACAGACTGAAGCTTAAGCGTAATCGTCTCAAGCCATGATGGGCTTGATAGCGTTTTTTGGACAAGAACTTTAGGGGCAAGTACTTTTTGCGCAACAGCGTGAGAAGCACTTGTTTGAGCCCCTTGGCTTAGTACTTTAATCGCAAGAACACCCTCTTGTGCGCTTTGCAACTGGGGTAAAAATTTTTTTAGCCATGGAAAGCGAATAAACAAATTGTTATACGTTCGATCAAGTGTCCCAAAACCATAAGCCCAGATTTTAAGTAAAACATAGATGCCCATGGTCGCAAAGAAAATCCAGGTTTTTTGCAACGCGATTTTACCAAGAGCCCAGATTTTAGCAAAGATACTTTTTGTTGCATACTGAGCGTCATAAGAGAAAACACATGCCCCAAAGAACATCCAGAGAGGAAAAAAAATCACGCTTTCACGTGAAAGTAATGCTAACAAAAACATAAAACCTGATAAAAAATAATACGTATATTTTTTGAACAAGCTATTGCGTGCCAAGAAATAATATCTGTAAAACAAAATCGAAAGCAACAAAAAAAGCGTCATAAGCGTTGTATGCGTCGCCGCAATCCATGGAAGCCAAGTTGAAACTTGAGGATAAAACGCAAAAAGCAAACCTGCTAAAAAAGCAAGCGTTAACGACATCCAGAGCGAAAGAATGTAAAATAATAATACAGCTGTTAGTGCATGCAAAGCAACGTGAAAAAGATAATACGCACGAATGTCAAGCTTAAAAAAATAATAAATCACGGAAAAAAAGATATTTTTTATTGGCCGCATAAAACCAGAAATAAAGTTTGCCTTAGACCGAGAATAGTTTGCAGGCACAGTAAAATCTCGTTCGTCTGCTGAAAAAACACGAGGGATATCACTGGGCTTTTTGATAAGCCCATAAATAATTTGCCCCAAATCGTCTTCGCGAAACCAATTTTCTTTGACACAAAAGCCAAAAAGCGTAAATGCTACAGCAAACAAAACAATGCTCAAAAAAAGTTTTTGAGAGCGTTCTTTCTTAAAACATACGATCATACACGCACCCTTTCTCGTACTTTTTTATTTTTAAGTTTTTCAAGTTTTATCAAGAAGATTTTTAACCAGTTCTGCTTTGTCTTTTTTTACGATCAGCAAAACGTCATCTGTTTCAACGATGCATAAATCACTCACACCTATGCAGGCTATTGTTTTTTTACACGTACTCGCTAAATTACGCGCACCCCCAATGTTTATTATGGGGGCACAAGTATTTACTGTATTATCTTGATGCGAATACTTTTCTTTAAGCGATAAAAACGTATGAAGATTCCCGACGTCGTGCCATTCAAAATGGGCTGGGAACAAAACAGTATGCTTACTTTTTTCCATGACAGCATAATCGACAGAGATATTTGGCAATGTGCTATAATCACGCTTGCTCTTTAAAAACTCATGCATAGCCTGAGACAATTCTGTTGCACACGACTTAAATTCGTTTATAAAAATTTTAGCCCGGGCACCAAATACTCCAATATTCCAAAACATATCGTTGCGCGCAAGATATTCTTGAGCTGTTCTTTGGTCCGGCTTCTCATGAAACTTCGATACTGGAACACATGTCTGTCCCATATTTTTTTGCTCTAACACAGGAAAACGTTCTTGCGTTTGAATATACCCATATCCTGTTGCAGCACACGTTGGCTTAAGCCCAAAAAGCGCTATGCTATCATGCTTTTGAATATACGTTATTGCTCGAACAAGCGTATTGTTAAACATATCAGGATCAGGAATAAAATGGTCTGCTGGTAAAAAGAAAACAATTGCACCTGGATCTTTTTGTACAATCGTATGACACCCAAGCAAAATCGCCGGGCCAGTATTGCGCCCACACGGCTCAGACAAAACAAACCCTATTTGATCTCCAACGGAGTTTTTAATTAATTGTTCTTGCTCTTTACTTGTGATAACAAAAATATTCTCTCGACGCACAGCCGTACGACTTACCCGCTCTACTGTTTGCTGTAAAAGCGATTTATTGTTAACGAATGGGAGCAATTGCTTGGGCTGCTGCTTATTACTTAAGGGCCAAAGTCTTTTGCCACTGCCTCCGGCAAGAATACCAAAGTAAACGTTCTTCATAACACCCCTAACTAAACTTTTGATTTACTTAACTTGCATTTAAACATATCAAACAAAACATATAGTCCCACAGCCATAAGTATCACAAGCATAAACTCAAATAACATACGAAAGCGCGCACAACCATCGTGACCTGTAATCATAGAAAAATAAAACAAATACGAACTAAAGAAATACACATATGCATACTTCTTTCTGAGTAAAAGATAAAAAAGGGCAAGCAAAACAATAAAATAACGCACAAAAGACAAGAAAAACTCAAGATAACCAACAATATATACCCAGCATAATTTTGTCCCACCTGTAATATACGTATGTATTTTCTGACAAACAGACCCCTGTGTTTTAAAAAAAGAAATATCGCCCCCGTGTATATTTTTATCGACCAGTAATTTTAAGTTTGTCGTAAACAATCCAGCATATGTTTTAAAAACGTTTTTAAGCCAGACATACAAAAATAAACCTGGGCATTTTTTTGCATCGCTATAAAACATGTCACGTACAGATTGCATTCCATAAGGTTCACGAGCAATCATATGTAATTTTACACGCTCGAGATCAGATGTTGTCTTATTCTGTTCTGCAAGCACGTTCGGATAAAACCAAAAAAGTATATTGACGTTATCAAGCTTACTTATCGTAAACTTATTAAACACGATTTTATTGTGTAACATGTATCCCGTTATGGGCACATAAAACGAGAATACAAAAAGCGCTATCGCACTTAACTTGCGCGTGATATTTTTTTGTACACATGCAAAAATTAACGGGACAAGCAAGAAAATAAAATAAATCGCAGCGGGCTTAACGATAATAGACAAACCCAAAGACAGGCCCGACAAAACAAGAGCAGATAAACATTTGCTTTTGAGAAATTTGCTAAAACGCTCAGTAAACAAAACAAGCAAAAACATAAGCAGCGTTTCTGTTAAAACAAACTGACAAAACGTCAGAAAGCCAAGATTAAAAGAAGCAAGAACAAACGTAAAATACGCGATATGTTTATTGAATAATCGTCGAGCGATAAAAAAAAGCAAAAAGCAGGCAAGTAACGTCAATAATACTTGAAGAAAAATAACTACGTTTGTATGCACCCCAAAAAGCTTATACGCAAGCCCAATAAACATTGGATAACCCAACGTATAATATGGAAAGTCTGGACGAGCCGCAAAACCTAAGTTTTTGTAAAACAAAAGACCATTTTCGATATACGCTTTTGAATCGATGTCTGTATGAACTTGTACTTGCAAAAAAAGTAAATAAGCAAGCGATAAAAATACGAAAGAAAAAAACGAAAAAAATAAAAGCTTACGCATAACACAACCCTTCTTTTTATCACCCTTCGAGACGCCCGCCTACGCAAAGCCTCGGCGGCCCCTCAGGGCGAACGGTAATCGGCGGCCCCTCAGGCCTGTCCTGAGTAATATCGAAGAAGCGAACGGTAATTAGAACAATAATTAAACTACTGTCTTTCATGACTAAACGCCCATATATTTTGCAATACCCATTTTTTCACAGATTCACTTGCAGCGTTACACACAAATAAATTCGCAATATCATGAGACTGATCGTTAAAAACTTTTTGTCTTTGTTTTTGTATCGTTTTAAAATACGCAGGAAAATATTTACCACCATTAAACCATCGGGTCGTTGGAGCAGCAAAGCCCATCTTTTTACGCGTTATGATTTCTTCTGGAAGATAATCCCGGGCTACTTGTTTTAAAAGATACTTTGTCGTATTATTTTTGAATTTTAAGCTTATTGGCACGTGCAACATAAACTCAACAAGCTTATGATCTAAAAATGGCACCCTAGCTTCAATGCTCGTGGCCATTGCCATCTTGTCTGTGCGCATAAGCAATAGCTCTGGCAAGCGCTGTTTAAGCTCAAGATAAAGCATCTGCGCTCCAAAGTCATGATCCCGCACCCGAGACATGTGATAATCAACAAGTGCAAAGCTGTCATATTCTTGCTTCATGCCAGAAAATATTTTTCGAACAATTGGGTCATGTCGATCACGTAAATTATGCCCCGTTTGTTCTGAAAAAGTTTCTTGAAAGAGTTTCAAATCTAGAACTTTTCGCTTTTGATGCTCGTTAAACGCAACAGCTCCACCCCAAAAAAGCCCTCTATCATATGCCCAATTTTTCAACACTTCTGCGTGAGACGAATGCTTTGATAAAAATGGCCGAGAAATTTTATAGGCACTTTTGCGCAAAAATGCAGGAATAAACCGTTGCGCCGGGGCCCATACAGTGTCATAAAAGCTTTTGTAATTCGCATATGTTGGGTAACCAAAAAAAAGCTCGTCTGCGCCCTCGCCAACCTGAACCACCGTAACTCCAGCATCTCTGGCACACTTGGCAACATAATAAAACGGAATACACACACAGTCAGCGAGTGGTTCGTCCAGATGGTAAACCATACGTTCATAAAACTCAAACGCCTCTTTTTCTGAGATAATAATCTCATGATGCTCAGTGTCAAACTTCTTTGCAACTAAGCGAGCCCATTTTAGCTCGTCAAACTCTGGGCCATCAGAAAAAGTCACAGTAAACGTTTTAACGTTACTCACAAACTCTGACATTAAAGCAACGTTTAAACTTGAGTCAACACCCCCTGATAAAAATGCCCCAAAGGGCACATCTGACATCATGCGTTTTTTTGTCGAATTTATCAATAAGCTTTTGATATTTTCAAGACAAAACTGCTCGTTCGCAAATTCTTTTTTCTCGCTTGTACTTATTGTCGTTAACGGGCTGTACCATTCTTTAAACGTCAAGTCTTTAAATTCCAGATCTCGCGCACCATGCACATGCATATAAAATCCCGCTGGTAATTTATACACATCTTTAAAAATCGTATACGGCGCAGGCGTGATCATAAACGTCAAATAATGATAAAGCGCCTGAGGGCTGATCTCTTTTTTATTCCAATCGCATACCCATAACGCCTTAATTTCTGAAGCAAACGACAAGATATTATTTTGAACAGAAAAATAAAGTGGCTTAATCCCAATGCGATCACGAATCAAGTAAAAATCATCACGCTTGATATCATAAAGCGCAATGGCAAACATGCCATCAAGCTTGTGAATAAAATTAATGCCCCACTCTTGATAAGCGTATATAAGCGTCTCTGTATCTGTTTGCGAAAAGTATTTGTACCCACGATTTTCGAGTTCTTTGCGTAATATTCTGTGATTATAAATCTCGCCATTAAAGCTTACGATAACGTTATGATTTTTATCGTGCATTGGCTGCTTACCAGCACAAGAAAGATCGATAATCGAAAGGCGCCTATGCGCTAAGCCAACACGTTTATCTTCGCTTAACCAAACACCATGATCGTCTGGCCCCCTATGCACAAGCTTTTCTTGCATGGCATGCAATAACGCTTCTTCCCGTGTAATATTTTTGTTCGCAAAGTTATAAAATCCCGCAATGCCACACATATTCGTTCCCGTTGGCTTATCACATATTCGCAGTTTGTTCTTGTGTCCCAGCTGGCTTCTGCTTTTTCGTTAACGTTTTTTCTGCCGTCTTTTTTGCTTTTCGAGCCAAAGCTCTTACATGCTCAACAGCATCCATTGCACTAAGCATCGCTACGTCCATGTTGTTATAACTATGAGTTCCATTGCGCCCAATAAGTCGTAAATTTTTAAACTGATCTACATATGAACGCACACACGTTAAATGCTCTTTATAGCTCCCCTCATAAATTGGATACGCATCAAACGCCCGTATTACCATGCCATCCAAAACATCTTTTTCTTTTGCAAGCCCTAAAATATCGATTTCTTTTTTACATAACGCAACTAATTCGTCATTAGACTTTTTCCATAACGAACTATTTGGAAACGTAAAATACTCAAA
>CAZFHP010000067.1:5053-7244 GCA_964519365.1 uncultured Pseudomonadota bacterium | reverse complement strand
CACCAGCAACACCAGCAGCAGACGCACCAGCAACACCAGCAGCAGACGCAGCAACACCTGCAGCAGCACCAGCAGCTAGCTAATAGTGCCTGGGTTATAATTTAACCAACAAATATTGTAAAGACGATATTCGAGGATGTGATGTAAGTCACATCCTCGATTTTTCTTGAGAGGGTATGAAAAAAGAGAGTTGTAGAAAATATTGAACAAAGAGTTCGTGCTTAAGATCGATTAATAGGAATTTTAATGATAAAAAAACTGCTTGTTTTAGCATTGCCGTTGGCATTACTTTCTTGTAACATGCATGCAACAGATACGTTACAAAAAGAAGATGCAATTCGTAAAAATGTATTGAAATATGCCTCAAGTAGGCTTGCATCAGATGGGAACATATCCTTAGAGGATAAGTGTTTGGCAGATTTTTTGAACGTCGTGATGCTGCTCGAGCTCAACAAGCACCAGTGCAACCGGTTACAGTCGCGAGTAGATAGTATTTTTGATGATAGATGATATTCGATGATGTAATACTTACAGTATTGCATCATCGTTTTATAAAAAGAAGAAGATTTGGCTTTTGATTTTTTTGGGGAACTTATGCAAATAAAAAAAATGGTTTTTTTTGTGTTATCTTTGGGGTTGTTTTCTTTTAACGTCTATGCTGTAACTGGACGGGCATTAATAGAGCATTATAATCAGTGTACTCCTGTAGAACAAAAAATGATAAAAACAGTTGTTGAGAATATTGTCAGTACAGAGCGTTCTTTAAACAATAAAGTTATTGCTCTTGCATCTTCAGCAGATCTTTCTTTGGAACAAAAAAAAGAACAATTGGAATTGATTGCTTCGATCCTCGGATTTCTTGTTGCTGCTGGAGCCGGCATTGCAGTTGGTTGCATTTCTTTAACGACAGAAAGAAGACTTTTTGAAATCATTGCAATTATTGCGGGTTTTCTTACGGCTGGAGGAACTGGGGTGGGAGTCGGTTATCTTATTTGGGGAGAGGTGAATAAAGTTCAAGTTTCTGAAAAGGTTTAACGTTTTTTTATACTTTTTTGAAAAAGTATATGATTGAAGGACATATTGTTTGCGAAAAAAATTAGTTTGACTTGTTGTGTGAGTGTGAGTAAAAATAAATAGGTTTTTTGGTGAGAACAATGTTTTGTTTAAAGTGCTATCCAAAAAAGGGATTATCATGATACGTAAAGTGTTTTTAGGGATTTTCGTTTGTATGATATTTGTCTTTGGTCTGCAGAAACAAAATGTTTATGCAAAAAAGAGTTTAGTTCAGTTGCATGCAGAAACGCTTTTGCAGGAAGATCGTAAAGCTTTACATGATATTGTTTTAAAGTGCGTTGGTTATGTAAATAGGCGTGCAGACGAAGGTGTTTGTGAACAAGAGGCTCTTGAAGAAATTGCTTTAAGCGATGGGGCTGTTCTTGACACTCACATAAGAAGTGAAAAGCTTAAGATTGTTGCGACGTATGTTGTTGGAGCGCTTGTATGTTTTGGTATTGGTTTGGGTTTAAGTTGGGTGTATTATTATTTTAGAGATAAACGATTGGCGGCACAAGCGGCTGAAGAAGCAGAGCGTCAGCGATTGGCTGCTGAACAACTAGCACAGGAAGAAGCTGAAGTCAGACGACAAGCACAGGAACAAGAAGATGCTAGACGGCGAGAACAAGAACGAGAAGAAGCAGAACGTCAGCGATTGGCTGCTGCGCAACGAGCTCAAGAAGAAGCTGCTCGACGAGCACAGGAGCAAGCAGATGCAGATCGACAGGCACAAGAACAGGCAGAAGTCGAGCGCCAGCGATTGGCTGCAGAACAACAAGCTCAAGCAGAAGCTGCTCGACTAGCACAGGAGCAAGCAGATGCAGAAGCCAGACGACAAGAACAAGAAGAAGCCGAGCGCCAGCGATTGGCTGCGGTGCAACGAGCTCGAGAAGAAGCAGATCGACGAGCACTGGCGAAATTATGGGCGAGTTGGGAGCAGGAATTGCGAGATGAAGAGGATGCTAGAGAACAGTGGGAGTTGGAACAGGAAAAGTTGGCTAAACAAGAAGCAGAACTATTGGAAGATATAGCTGCGCGAAACTTGTTGGAAGCAATAGAAGAGCAACAAATAGAGCAAGCGCGACAAGCAGAAGAAGCTCGACGACAAGCTGTGCGACAAGCACGAGAAGAAGCTGAT
>CAZFHP010000067.1:0-4953 GCA_964519365.1 uncultured Pseudomonadota bacterium | reverse complement strand
AAGTTGCTGCCAAACGAGCAGAAGAACAGCGAAGGCAACAAGCAGAAGAAGCTCGACGACAAGCTGTGCGACAAGCACGAGAAGAAGCTGATAGACTGGCACAAGAAGTTGCTGCCAAACGAGCAGAAGAACAGCGAAGGCAACAAGCAGAAGAAGCTCGTCGCGCGGTACAATGGGTTGATGCTGATGGCCCTGGAGTTGGTGGTAAACGTGGAAAATATTGGGAACGTGGTGGAGATGGTCGGCTTGATAGGAGTCATGATCCTGAAGTTTGGGTAAAAGATTCTCGTGATGGTAAATGGAGACCTAGAGTTAGACTTTCTCTTTAGTGATGCGGTTAAGCGATTTTTAAGAATTTGTATGTAAGTAAAGCCCCTGAAGCCCAGGGGCTTTTTTAGAATGTGGTGATTTTTACCTTCGTGTATTTTTTCTTATGGGATTTTATATTGATTTTTTACTTATCTGTGCTAGGCTGTATAAGCGCATAGTTTAGTTTTATTTGTATTTACCTTAAGGTGAAGGCGAAATGATTAAAAGAGTTTTTCTGGCATCTGTGTTTGTTGTTTGTTTTTTAAGCTTAAGCAACAGTGTCTCTGCAAATTTGCATAAAGAATTGCTTGCAACGAGGGCGGGGCAAGATATTCAAGCGTTGCTTAACAGTGGGTATTCAAAAGAAGAGGTTCTTGTTTTTTTTAGAAACGCGATGTTGCGAGCTGCTGAAAATGGACACGCAGATTTAGACTTTCCTGTACGGGCGGGTTTAGAGGGACCTTCGGGCAATTTTTGGGGGATTGTTGCTGTTATCGGGATTCTAGCTGTATTAGGCATTTTGATTTATTTTTCTGTTCAAAAAGATGCGGCGGAGCGTCAAGAATTAGAAGAGTTATCACAAAAAGCTCTAAGTGGTGATCCGGCTGCTGTTCAAGCCTATCATGCAGCGCGGCAAAAATATCAAGCGAAGACGCGAGCACAGAATGAACGTTTGCGTCGTTGGAACGAAGAAAACCGAAGAAGCGAGGAGATAAGACGTCAGGTTCGTAATGAATTAAGTCTTCATGCTGCGATGGGAAACACGCCTTACAGATCAGCGTATTCTGGCCTGTAGGTTTTACGTTGACTTTTGTGAGAAGCAAGCAAGATGTGAATGTGCATTTTGCTTGCTTTTTTTGCTTTACGCATGTTTCTTTGGCACACTTTGATCTGAGTTTTAGCTTTTATTTTTTTCGACAAGTTAGAAAGAAAACGATGAAAAAAATAGTTTTTGTTAGTTTTGCGTGTTTAGCTTTTTTTCAAGACGTGACATGTGATGTTTCTCAAAATTTTATTTTGACAAAAAAAGCACGTAAGAAAGTTAAAAAGATGTCTAAGAATGCGCTTAAAGAAAATATTGGTCAAGCGGCGCGGGATGCTTTTTATGTGACAACGAACATGGTTCAGCAGATTGGCCTGGCACAAATTAGTTTCGCACAAGTTGGTGATAAATTTTTGATTGGACAAGAACCCGAAAAAGACGTAAAAGATACACTAGAAAGTGATTCGCCAAAGCTTGCTATGCAGGCGAAAAATAAGAGCAAGCAGGCGCATGGTAAAAAAGTGGGCTTGGATAAAAAACTGCTGAGCATAACGAGTGCGGTGCAAAAAAATATCGGGTATGTGCATATTGGTATTTCTCAGGTGCAAAAAAAACTTTCAGGAATTATTGAAAAGCTTATCGATAATCGTAAGCCATTTAAAAAAGCAAGTAGGGCCGAATTGACGCGTGTTTATAAATTGTTGGTCAATACGTATGGTGATTTAAAAACACGCGTGCGTGCGTGGGAGAACGTAAAGATGCGTGCACAAAAATTACAAGCACAATCTTCTTTGCCCGATATTAATCCTGTAAATAATATACGGTTATTGATTTGTGAGTGTCGTTCGGGAATAAAAAAATTACAAGAAACGTTAGATCACGATGAATGTCTGAAAAAAATATAATTGCCATGAAAAAAGTATTTATTGTTGCGGGAGAGCTTTCGGGAGATAAACTTGGGGCCTGGTATGTAAAAAAACGATGGCAAAAAAACAAGAATAGTGAAGTGCGTGAACAGGTATCGCTGGAGGCTGTTGGGGGTGATTTTCTTAAATCATGTGATGTAAAACTTTATGAGCGGTTTGAAAAATTAAACGTTGTTGGGTTGGTTGAAATAGCTCGACGGTTGTTTTTTATTTTGGGATTTTTAAGAAAGCTTGCTCGTTATATTATCGAGAATAACTTTGATGAAGTTGTGTTAATCGATTTTCCGGGTTTTAATATGCGTCTTGCACGTTTGTTAAAGCGTCGAAATGCTCGTATGAAAATTACGTATGTGTCGCCTCCACAGATGTGGTGTTGGGGTGCGTGGCGCCTTAAGGCGTTAAAAAAATACTCGGATCAGATAATTGTTTTGTATCCGTTTGAAGTTGATTGGTATAAAAAGCGGGGCGTGCGTGTATATTATTTAGGATGTCCAACGTATGATCGCGTAAGATTTTTTTGTGATACAAAGAGCGATAATGTGTGTTGTGATAAAAGAACGCACCAGAAAAATAAGATAGCTGTTATGCTTGGTTCGCGTTCATCTGAAATAAAAACGCTTTTTCCTGTTTTTGTTTCTGTCATGAAAAAGTTTGTTCAAAAGTATCCAGATGTTTTGTTTGTTTTGCCCATTGCCGAATCTCTTTCGAAACAAAAAATAGAGGGGAAAATAAAAGATGTTGGGCTTGATCGTTACGTTACGTTTGTGTATGACGAGAAAGAAAAGTTAGGTGCTATAAATCAATCATGCTTGGCGCTTACCAAGCCGGGGACTGTAACGTTGGAGTTAGCGTTACTTGGCGTGCCGGCTGTTGTTTTGTTCAAAGCGTCATGGCTTACGTATGTTCTTGCACGTTTAGTTGTAAAAGTGCCGTACATGTCTTTGCCAAATTTATTTCTGGATAAACTTGTGTATGAAGAATTTCTTCAGGGGGATTGTGATCCTGATAAAATTTTTAAGCATGCAGAAAAATTATACAAAGATTTTTTAGTCAGTACGAGTACTGAAACAAATTCTTGTGAGTATACTCACGTATCTCAAGATCTTGTTCGATTAAAAAAACAGTTTATTTCTGCACAAAAGTGACTTTCTTTTACGAAGAAAAATTTTTCTGGTACGTTCGTTTCCAGATTTGATGGTGTAAAGAATGTTTTACGTTAAGATTGAAAGGCATAGATTATGGCAAGTTATAATCGTATAATCATGATGGGAAATTTAACACGCGATCCTGATTACAAACAGTTGGCTTCAGGCCAAGCAATTTGTCGTTTGGGGTTAGCATCAAATCGTCAATTTAAGAATAGGTCAACTGGCTCTTTGGTTCAAGAAGTATGTTTTGTAGACGTTGATGTGTGGGGGCCAACAGCTGATACGTGTAATCAATTTTTGCAAAAAGGACGCTTAGTTCTTGTTGAAGGGCGATTAAAGCTTGATACATGGGAAGATGCTGAAGGCAACAGACGCAGCAAGCATTTGATAGTTGCTGATCGCGTAACGTTCTTGCCAGCTGGCATGTCGCAAAGCGATGATGTTTCTTCTTCTGTGACTGGTGCCAAATCGTTTGGCAATAACAATAGTCAAGCAAGTGCTCCGGTAACTTCTGGTGCGCCTTCAGATTCTGGGGCTGAAGAAGCTCCTGCGAAAAAGGCGAAAAAGAAAGCAGCAAAAAAAGCATCTGATAGTGACAGTGCATCTGCAAAAACAGGTGATTCTGGTGAGATAGATTTTAAAGATGAAAAGCCATTTGAAGACGAGTTGCCATTTTAGAGTTTGAAAAAAATATTTTTTTTGCTCGTAATTGGTTGACTTATAAGATCTTGTGGTGCGATAATAAAATTGGTACAGTGTTTTAATTGTTTGGGGACGCATAAATGGAGGTTGAAGAAGGGGAAAGAAATGATGGAGAGAGAAAAGCAAGCAGAGGGTTTTTTTGCAACCCGCTTGTTCTTTGTGACGCTTTTAACGAGCATTATTATTTTGCTGTATGCACATATTTAAACACGATAGTTTAGTATTTGTATGGAAAAGACAGTTTTTATTTACGTGACGAACCTAACAAAAGAAGATGCACAAAAAGTAGCGTGTGCGTTGCTTAATGAAAAGATTGTTGCGTGTGCAAATATGTTTCCTGACACATGAGCGTTTTTATGTTTCTCAACAAAAAAGCTTATTGTTTTTTCTTGGCAATGTTTTCAGTTATTTTTTTTTTATCCCACCAACCTATCGCTTATACCAAACATACTTATCCAACAACTTATTGGACCAATAGTACAAGCGATTATGATAATCATAAAGACAGGCCAAAGACTTATAAAAACGACTTGTTGCCTATCACATCTAAGTCTACCTATGATCCTATAGAAAAGACTGTTCTGAGAAAAATATCACTCGCAGAATTTCAAGATATGTTTCAAAACACATCTAATGACACTGAGCTAATCAAACACCTGGAGCTTTTTGCTGATCAAGATTTTCTGGCCAATGTTCGTACGTTTTATTGTTACGATAGCGTTATCCTGAATCTTAAAGAAAAAATCGACCACGACAAAACATTTCGCAACAAAACAAAAAACATCTCTGGCTTTCCATACAAGCATTTTTTTTTGTGGGAAAAGTCTGGATTTCATAAGTTTATAAACGAAGAAGCAGGAAGAATTAAGAGCAAGCGAGCGCATGAAACGTATAAACGTCGGCAACAAGAAGAAGCTGCTCGAAAGCAAAAAAAAGAACACGAGTTTCGACAAAAATATTGCCTTCATACAGATAACACACAAGAACTTGATGCACTTTCCAAAAGCTATAAAAAACGAGCTCTTGCTGCATCTCAAGCTAAAAACCTTAACGCTTCAACTCGATTACTCGAACGGGCAAAAGCAATTGAAAAAACACGTCAAAA
>CAZFHP010000066.1:0-7416 GCA_964519365.1 uncultured Pseudomonadota bacterium | reverse complement strand
AAAAAGTGTTACCCTTTTTTCTTGATTTTTTTTGAAAAATAATTGACCTATTACAAATATGAACTGCAGCTTATATCCTTAAAAATCATCCACATCTACAACATCTTTGCCGCCTTTGGTTTCGATAAAAACTTTTTTCATAGCGTCTTTTTCCTCTTCGCTAGTCCCATAATCCACATCTTCCCCACTTTGGACTCTTTGAGCTGCGCTTAATTGTTCGTAACTCCAAAGTTTAACCACGCCAACAACTTTATTTCCAAGATCATCTTCTATGTTCCACTCATAAAGAGGAGACACTCCCGCGTTATCCATTTGGGATGATGCGTTTGCAGTCTCTTCCAGTATATCTATAATTGCAGTTGTTGTAACTTCTGCTAATTCTTCAGCGCCTGTAACTTTATTGAGTCGATTTTTTAAAACGGTTTGCTCTTTTTCGCCAGAGGTGGTTTTATCTCCAGCACTCATCATAACACCTAAAAATTCACTTATCTGGCTATCTGCCATCATGCCTGCTTTTCTTTTTGCCGAAGCAATGGCTTTAGCAATTCTATTTGCTTTATCACTTCTCGAAAAAACTCCTTTTTGAGCATAAGAAATAATTGATGGAAATCCATCTTCATCAAAAAAGATCCTAATCCCGTACTCTTTCATAAAATCTTTATCCTCACTAGGCAGTAAAGACATCGGATCTCTACCTTTTGCCTTTGTAACTCTGGGTTTTCTTTTGTTAGCGATGTCTGATGCAACAATCGCAGTTTTATCTGATTTCATCATAATAACACCAACGGCAGGTGCCCCATTATACATTCCAAAAAATGTTTGTATTGGTGCAGTTCCTAAAAGCTCTTTTCCAGAAAAGCCTTGTGCCACTGATTTTGTAAATTCTTCTTTATATAGATCCTGTTTCATTTTTACACTTAAATTATTTAATTTTTCAGGAGGAACACCTTCCTGTTTAAGAGCTTTATCTAATTTAGCGGTAGTTAGTGTTTTTATTTTTCCAAAAATTGTATCCATTTGATTTTTGGCATCTTTTGCGGCTTCAAGTTTTTTTATAAACTTCTCATCCACATTATCAGAATTATTTTCGAAAAGAGACATTGCTTTATCTGACAATGTTTTGCCAAAAATATCCATTGCTAGTGTCTTTTGAGACCTCATATATGCTTTTTCATAGGCCAGAGAAACAGAGTCTCTAAATCTTGGACTGTTCGGCTCTTCGGAAACTGTTTCTATAGCGTATTGAATATATTTACCTGTCCCTTTGTGCTTGCCTTTTTTGTTTAACCCTTTGCTTAATTTATGTTTTTTTAAATAGTTCTTAATTTCACTTTCAACATCCTTTGATTTTTGAGGGGTAGACACGACTAAATTATTCTGGTCTGAAATATCATTCTGGTTCACCTCTGCTGAGTTCACATTATTGTTTGGAGGTGTATTTGCCTGAGATTCACTCAGTGTAGCCTTTGTTTTATATTGTTCAAACGAAATCTCAGTCGGATCAATCTCTCCTGAAACGATCTTATTAGTGTATTCTTTTTTAAGATCAACTCCAGAACTTTTATTCATCTGTTTATATTGATCAAACGAGATCTCAGTAGGATCAATCTCCCCCGAAACGATCTTATTAGTATAGTCCTGTTTTAAATCTGCAAACGCATTGGTTGTTAACGCAAAAAATATGCAAATAGCCAATAATATTTTTTTCATCAGACCTCCCTTCCTAATTATGACAATAATTTTCTGGAATTATTATTAATAACCAAATAAAACTTCAGAATTGCTACTTAGATTAAAATCTATAAAAAACTGAATGATTAAGACAATTTATAGCCTTAAATTTACAAATCATCCTATTACCAATCATCTTTTGATGACTCTAAAAGAGCATCGACTTTCTTTTCACCTTCTTGTGAAACCTTTTTCACCTGGGCAGCGGCCTTTGCTTCTGCACTGGCTTTTTTATAAGGCCTCGCAATCATAGGCGGCATTGGCCCGCCAGCGGTAATTTTAATATTTATTTTTGTTACAGACGCGGTTGATTGTTTGGCCTGCACCTCTTTAATTGTAATGATACCGATTTCAGATTCCGTCCGACCAAGGCTTTCTTTTGTATATGGGTCAATAATCTTTTTTCCCAACTTAATCAGCTTATATTTATCACCTTTCCGCAGTGTATCACCGCCTTGCCCTAAAACTAACATGTTTCCCTGAAAATCTATTACCCGAATGGGGAATATTGCGTTCAAAACCTTCTCTCCAGCGTGTTGAGCCGCTTTTCGGGCAGCATCTCCAATTGACAGAGAATTAACAACTCCTTTTGCCGAAGCAGCAAATTTAGTCTGGGTGGTTGCAACATCAATAATTCTATAATCAACATGACCTGATGCTTTGTTGATTGTCATTGATTGACCTGTTGTTTTCATGGTTCGTTTGGTTGAAGATTTATTAGCATTTACAACCTCACCTACAATAAGGTAGTCTGTTCCGGCACGTTGCCCTAAACGGGCAAGCTCATCTGTTGGAAAATCTTTAGATTTTAGTAACCCCAGTTCTTTGTCTTGTTCTGCCAGAAAGGAGCGATCAAGCATTGCAAATTTCCGGGTTTGTGTCAGATAATTTTCTAATTCACGAACAAATGCTCTGCGAAACATATTAAGATTATCAGGGTTACCATCGGATGCGATTTTGAAATCACTGATTGCCATACGAAGTCTTTTGAGTTGTTTAGACTGGGTATATTTTGAAACACCGACCTCAAGCGAAGCTTCCCATAAGCCTCCAAGTTCTTCATTTTGTCTAATTGATATTATTTTCCAATAGTTAACAACCCCCTTTGTTGCTTTGGAAATATCTTGCTGAAAGCTTTCTTTCATTGCATACTCACTTCCAGCAGATGTTTCAGATGAAACCTCCGATATGCTTAAAGCCATCGAGGAAGCAACCGCCGCTCCATTTACCTGTGATATTGCTTCAACAATTGCTAAATCGATGGACTCTTGTCTATTCGCCCCCGTTCCTTGAGAAGCGACCACAACAGTTTTCAGTTTCGATGCTTCTGTCACCTGAACTGAAAATAGGAGGCAGATAATAATAAATAATCTTAGTGTCATAGTAATTACCAATCCTTAGTTGCTTCTTCTAATTCTGAAGTATCAATCTCGTTTTTCTTGCTAAAATTGATGACACTGCTCGTACAGGAAGTGAAATTAGATATCAAGCTAGGCGCTTTTTTAGCATAACTCAACAACGGGCCAAGTTTCGACAACACTGTCAAATCTTTACTGCCTAAAACACTTTTACTGGTTTCAATGGCAGTCTTTGATGTGCGAATTACGCCAATAGAGCCAACCCCGTATGGAGGAAGAGATTTCGCAAATGTTTCTTTCTCTTTAGCAGTAAGTGCTTCAGACTCTTCGATTTTAGCCTGGATAGCATCGGATACTTCCTGAGAGCTCGCAATCTGCTTCTCCATGTCATCTTTCCCGGTGAGTTCACCAGCCTCAAGGGAAGCTGCATTCTGAGAAGCAATAGCTGCCTGCTCTTTAAGACCAAGCGCTTCGGACATCAACGCCTGTGATTTAGCGAGAGCCAGAAGTGCTGCTGAAACTTGTTTCAACAATGATGATTGATCGTTCGTAAGAGCTTTAACGTCAACTCCCCCGCTATCTCCACCCCCAGTAAGATTTTTGGTAAGAGTTTTGATTCCGAAAGCTGAAACATTAGAGGTTAGTGATAAAGAAATAATAAAAACCAGTAATAGACGACTTAATTTCATTTTAATCTCCGATACTTTAATTAATATTTTTTGCATTCAGTTGCTCAACAATTGATTTAGCAGCTTCCTCAGCCGCAAAATTAAGAGCATTTCTCATTGCCACGCTATCATTCGGCCCAAGGCCTGAATATTGAACCGGGCCGACGGATGCTATTTTTCGCGGCAAACGTTTCATAATATTCCAAACCTGTCCCCGAACAGACACATAAACACGTTTTTGTCCTGTTACAGGATCGGTATCCTGTACTCCGACATCCAGCGTTCCTGTGGCAAATAACGAGACCTCACAGTCTTTTGCAGCGTTAATGGATGATTTTCTGGAATTACGTGACATATCGTCACTCTGCTTAAATTCTTCTGCAACGACATTACGCTCAACCCCCCCACAGTAGCTTACAACATCATCATAGTCGATGATCTCAAAACCCGCAGTTGCGAGAATCCCTCCCATGGCAGCATTAATATCCTGAGAACTCATAACTTTATATTGACGACTTGTCGCAGAGGTTTCAGTAGATCCTCCTGTTATTTTTTTCTGAACAGAGTTTGTGTCGGAACTTGAGGCCATTGAATTACCCGATGCTGCCATAGATTCATTTGCAGCAGAGGCAGTCTGGGTCTGAGTAATATCAATACGTTTGGCATTTTTTGTTTTTGCTGAGACAGCCTGTCGTGAGACAAAAATGAACGTAAAATTACTTCCTTCCCCTGTACCCTGCTGTCCGGCTGCAGACAAGCTGCCAAAAACTGCATCGACAGCTGTTCTGTTAATGGTTCCTTTAACTGCCAATGTTAGCGTCTTGGATTTTTCATCTATAACTTCATCCAGTATTCTGAGGTTCAATACATAATCATCTACACTACTGATGAACTTGTCTTTAACCTGTAAATACTGTTTCATTTTTGCATCACTAAATTTGGAAGTGTATAATTCCCAAACCTGTAATTTGGCTTTATTCATTGCCTCATTTTTTTCAGCGCCACTTGGATATTTCGAAAATAATTTTCCCTTATACGGCAACGTAATCACACCATTTACTTGGGTAGCCCAAGCAAAAGTATATGTTGATAATAAAATAAAAACGAGAAAGATAGAAAATTTTGAATAGTAGCTTATTATAGCTGGTTTAGTTAACGACATTTTGAAATTACTCCCTCCGCATTCTTTAGTTGTTTGGCAACTTTTTTGGGTTCTTTAACCAGTTGAGACAAGGCCTTGATAGATCTTTGTGATATTTGCTGAGAAAAATTTACAAATAGAGATTTTAAAGTAGTCTGCTGTCCATGCCACACGTCCACAGCAACTTTATCGTTTGCTGAAAAAGAAACAAAATTTTTTTTCGTAAAACGTTGATTAAAATATTGTTTATTCGATACAGGAAGTGATAAATTAAATGTAGCAATCGCTCCGAAAGCATGTTCCTGTTTATAAGCTTTTTTCTTTAATGACAAATGCTTGAATCCGTGAAGAGTTATATCTATAATGTAATCAGCTTCTGGTAGTTTAAGCTGTAAAACGGTGGCATCGTTAAAACGCATCGGCATTTTTCCACCAATAGCCTGCCCCTTGGTGAAAGGAACCATAGATACCTTTTGTTCTTTTGAAAAGATGGATTCAAAGAGTTGAACAACTCCAGAGCTATATGCATTTGAAGTAATTCCATTGGGTAATTGTTCTATCAACTCAGAGTCCAAATTCAGTGAGCCAACTTTGAGGTAAAAAGGATATGACTCTTTAATTGCGACTGAATTAAGACGCATTACCCATTCATAAAAAATAGATTTTTCTGTGTCGTTGTTATCTAAATATATTTGTTTGAAAACTTTTCGGTGCGCCTCAATATCCCGTATATTTCCGTCTATCTCCTGGTATTGGACCATAGCGGGAAAATTCGCTATTAATATTTTCTTGCTAAAATCAAAAATCATGACTTGAGAAAGAACACGATAGATATATAAATTTTTATCTTTCCAACCGACTTTCTCAACAGATTCTTGCGACAGGCCAAAAGCGAGTGCCAGATTCGGTCCTGTGCCAATGCCTCGTTGCGAATCAATTAACGTCTCTTTTCTTTGATAATGATTTTTTACCATTTCACGGAGCGCATGGTCTAAAACCGGCATTCCATTATTTGCTGTCTGTTTGGCAAGCTCCGCCGCATATGGATAACGTTCTTGATTCTCTGAATAATTACCGACAAAAGAAAAACCAGCATAAATCAACGACCCATCAGCATATGCACCAGAAGAAAGAATGGACAAAGACAGCCCAATTAAAAATATCTGTGGGATTATAAGTCGTGTTGATTGCAAATTGAAAGAAAAGAATTTGAGAATTTTAAATAACCTAATACTCCTTAAGTTGGGTATCTGTTTTTGTTTAGATACCATTTTATAACATCCTCAATTGAAGAAGTGCGTAATTCATACTGAAAAAACTTCCACAGGTTATCATTTTTTTAAAACCCAACGTTTTCAGATCTGTGTTTCCCTTTATCAAACATACATCATAGAGCATTGTTTCTGTTAACTGGACCACTTCAAAATCCCCTTTAGTATTAGATTATTTTTATCTCAGTAATTTTTCCACACATTCCAATATTACACTTTTTGAAGAAGGCTTTTCCAAAAATGCATCCGCCCCTAATGACATTGCTTTATCCTGATTTTCTGTGCTTCCATACCCCGTCATTATAAGAATTTTTATCTTTTTAGTTTCGGGATCTGTTTTGATATTTTTACATACCTCAAAGCCATTCATATTAGGCATGAACAGATCTAAGATTATCAGATCTGGTTGATATCGTATTAACGTTTTACCTGCTTCAAAACCATCCACTGCAAATTCAATATCAATAAAAATCCCGCTAATTATTTTTTTTAAATAATTATGTACACTCTCATCATCATCGACTATTAAAATTTTCTTTTTGTCACTTTTAAATTCATCTATATCGAAGGGCAGTTGATTATCTTCTAACCATTTTTTCAATTCCTCAGGGAGAATCCGTTTGTGTCCTCCCGGTGTGCTATAGGATTTTATTTTTCCTGCAGATACCCACCTATGCATAGTGGACCTATCTACAGCACACACTTTAGCAGCTTGCGACATGGTAAAATACTGTTTCATTGGTATTAACTTCCTTAACTCTCAAGAAAATTTATTTCAACCCATTTGCATCATTTAACATGAATAAACACTATGACAATTTTTGTCAACCTCTCTTTTAAAAAAAACGACTACACTTCTTCTGAATTTTCTTTCTTATTATCGTGACATAGTGGAAATTTGTAATTCCAGTTGAAAGTTAAAGATCAGAAAGCTGTTTTTTTTGGGGAGACAATTTTGGATACTGTTTGACAATTTAAGACAAAATTTGTTCGATTTACTAGCGACTATAAATGGTATATACACGCACGAGTCAAATCCACCAATTTACCGAGTACTTCATCCTCCAGTACGGTTTTTTTAAATATTTTCCAAATACAATATCTGGTATAGGCAAATTTTTCAACTTCAATTTCGAAATTAAAGTATATGGGATAACCTGAAATCAAATTTCAAAAGATTGCTATAACGTATATTGGAGATTAAAGTGACTGTTAAAAAATCTTTCTTTTCAGGTTAAATAAAAACT
>CAZFHP010000065.1:0-7533 GCA_964519365.1 uncultured Pseudomonadota bacterium | reverse complement strand
TAGGTAGCCACGTCTTCGGGGAGTTTTTCTCCCTCTTCACGTGCGCTAATTAATTCATCTATAGAATTAATTTCCTTGCCGTATCGTTGTCCAATATATGAAAGAACATCATTTTCTTCAATCTCCTTTAATTCTGGAGGTTGATCTTCAACATTCCAATCACTTTGTTGATTGCGAGCAGAAAAATAACGCTCTTTTGACCGGCTTCCCTCTTCATCTGCTCGAACCCCAACAATAACACCGGTATATGCTTCTTTGTTTGTATCAACCACATATTTTTTCTTGCCATGATCAAACGTTAAGCGGTCCCAATCTCCTGATAACGTATTTTTTAATGCATTGGTCTTTAACTCTTTACAACAAGCAATACGATCTACTGAACCATCCGGAAATGTTTTTTTCTGCTTAAGGGCCTGAGTGTTTTGCCCAACAATCATATTCAAATTCCATTTAGCAGCAAGATCGTCTCTATATTTTATCATTTCTGGGATTTTATAATTGGTATCAATATGGACTAATGGAAACGGAACATGTCCAAAAAAAGCCTTGCGTGCCAACCACAACAAAACCGTACTATCTTTGCCAATAGACCACAACATACACAGCTCTTTAAAATGCTTATATGCTTCACGAATAATATAAATAGATCGAGCCTCTAAACGATCTAACCGTACTCGTTCACTCATATTAACACCGATATTACCATCTATATTGCGGGGTAATACATTTGGGCCCAAAGATATTTTCTTACGCAAGATTTTTTTAAAATATTTAGACCGTAATTTTCCTTTTAAAAATTTATACATCACACACTCCTGCTCTTGTCATTATTCTTTTTTGCGACTTTTTGGATGTAATCCACATTCTTTATGTTCAGGTTGCTCCCACCACCACCGGCCAGCGCGGATATCTTCTCCTTTCTTTATTGCACGCGTACAAGGGGCACACCCAATAGAGGGAAACCCTTGATCATGTAACGTATTATATGGAACATCATATTTCTTAATATAATCCCATACGTCATCTTCATGCCAATTGGCCAACGGATTAAGCTTCAACAATTGATTCGCCTCGTCCCATTCAATAGTATTAATCGACCCTCTGGTTACTGCTTGATTTTTTCTTATTCCTGTTATCCAAACATCTAATTCCGCAAGAGCTCGCTCAAGCGATTCAACTTTTCGCACATTACAACATTGCTTACGACACTCAATACTTTTATAGAAAAGATTTGGCCCATTTTTTTTCAGCATAGTTTCAACTCTTTGTGCATTTGGAAAATAAATATCATATGCCATCGCATATTTTTCCATTGTTTTGGACATTACCTCATAGGTTTGCGAATGAAGGCGCCCCGTGTCAAGAACAAATATTTTTGCGCCAGAATTAACTTTTAACACCATATCAGTAAGAACTTGATCTTCAACACTTAAACTTGATGCCAACGCAATTCGATTGCTAAAAAGATCTAAAAAATATGATAGCAATTCTCGGGGTGACTTTTCACGGCAAACTTCTTGATAGTCCGAAACTTTTTCTTTGAGTGATTGTTTTGATACCATAAGCTACTCTCGCTATTCTTTTATTTTTTTTTACCCTTAACATCACATGACTCGCTATGTATATCGTGCGGAATCGTCTTTTGAATAATCGCAACAGATGTTTTTATATCTTTTTGTGCTTGTGTTTTTATAACATCTTGATTTGCAAATTTAATCCACACTGAACCTTCAAGCATCTTTTTAAGCTCATCAAGCAACTTTTCATCAAATTTTTGTTTTTTTAAATACGCAATTAATTCTTCATCCGTTTTGCTCGCGGTTTTCCAGCCATATCGTTTATGAAAATATTGTTTTAAAATAGTTGTTACATCAAAGTAAAGCTTTTTAAAATCTTTTTTCGTTTCACATGCTTCTATATTAATTCCCGCAATCTTATACAAAGCCCAATCCCATGGTTCTTTTTTTCTTTTTTTTCTTTTCTTAAAAAGATAATACACACCATAAAAAAAAATTATACAAAAAAGCACAAGCAACAGTTTGAAATATATTGTTTGATAAAAAAAAACCTCATGATACCCATAAATATCATGAAACACAGCCTGTGCCTGCTTTTGCATCATCGAATCTGCCTCCGAATTCGTTGGTGAAAAAACATAATTAAATCATTAACAAAAGGCTTGCCAACCATTAAATCAAGAAAGTCTATCTTATATTTATCAAACAAATGCTTTTGCTTATTCTTGTACACAGAAAAAAACTTTGTAATAGTTTTTTTATTTCTACTATCCAAAGAACAAACGCTCTGATTTTCTGGATCAAAAATATCAAGAATTCCAATATCTGGAAATTCTTGCTCGCAACGATCTAAAAATCGAAGGACAACAAAATCATATTCTACGCTCGCAACCTTTAAAAGCTTTCTATAATCAGCGATCGTATCTATCCAATCAGAAAGCATAAATACAATAGAATTACGCTTTTTTAAATTTACAAGAAACCGCAATGCATGAGATATATTTGTTTTTTTACTATGAGGCTCAAGAGAAAAGATCGTCTCAACTATTTTACCAACATGAAGATCACCTCTACTTGGAGCAATCCATTTTTCAACGGTATCAGAAAAAAATAAAACACCAACTTTATCTTTGTTTTCATGTGCAACAAAAGCAAGCGATGCTGCAACGTTTGCAATGGCATCTTTTCTTAAATCTTTTTGAGACGAATATAGCGATGATGCAGAAACATCAATCGCCAAAATCACAGTCCGATCACGCTCTTCAACAAAATTTTTAACCATAATTTTGTTCATTTTTGCTGATGCATTCCAATCAATAAAACGAACATCATCCCCAAACTGATATTCTTTTAACTGGTCAAACTCCAAACCAGACCCTTTAAACGCCGACAAATAGTCGCCCGAAATACTACTACGCATCATTCTTTTCGTATGTATTTTAATCAATCTAATTTTATTGCGTATCGTATCATCAATCATAAGCTCCTACCATAATTGATCCATCTTTTCTTGCAGAATATCTGGCAATACAATCGTCCCATCTTCTTGTTGATACGTTTCCATTAAAGCAACAATTAATCTAGGCAACGCAAGCGATGACGCATTTAATGTATGAACAAGCGTTGGCTTTGCACTAATACTCTTGCGATAACGAATCCCCGCTCTACGCGCTTGAAAATCAGTACAATTACTACACGAAGAAATCTCATAAAACTGTTTTTGACCAGCAAGCCAAACTTCAATATCATATGTTTTTGCCGACTGGAACGAACAATCTTGTGCAGCAAGCAAACTAATGCGATACTGTAATCCCAATTGCTGCAAAAGATTTTCAGCACATGCAATCATATATTCTAATTCTTCTTCTGACTTCTCTGGCTCACAAATCGAATAAATCTCTACTTTTTCAAATTGATGAATACGAATCAAACCACGATCGCTTGCCCCATAACCACCCGCTTCTCGCCTAAAACAGCTCGTCCAAGATGTCATACGCAACGGCATCTGCTCAATATCAAGAATTTTATTGGCATTCAAATTAGTCAAACTCACCTCAGACGTTGGAATCAAACACAATCCTTCATCTTGTGCTAACTGATAATAATCGCCTTCAAATTTTGGCAGATTTCCGGCATTATACAATGCCTGTTGCCCAACAAGAGTTGGGGGCAATATAGGCTTAAAACCATGCTTTGCATTATTTTTAAGCATTAATTGTGTAAGCGCATAAATAAGCTTTGTTCCTATTTCGTTATACACAACAAACTGCGTTCCCGTTATCGACGCTGCTGCTTGTAAATCAAACCATTTAACAGTATCGTTTAACTCTAGATGATTCTTAACAGCAAACGAAAACTCCGGCTTTTGCCCTACTTCTTTTATAACTTTATTTGCTTCTTTGTTTCCAGCCGGGACATCCGGCATAGGAATATTGGGGCAAGAAAGCCATAACTTTTTTAGTTCTTGTTCTACAAGTTCAAGATTCTTTGTTTTTTCTTTTAACTCTTTTCCAAGCTCTATAGACTTCTCTCTTAATTCTGGCGTAAGCCCTTGAGCTCCCTTCCACGCAAGCTCATTTTTTTCCTTACGCAACGCCTCAACTTCTGAGCGCAAATTTTTGGTCTCTTGATCAAGCATCTTAAGACGTTCAATGTCAAATTCCGGTTCTTTGCGTAAGATCCCTTCTATTGTCTTTTCTGGATCGTTCTTTAAAAAATGCAAATCAATCATTGCTCTACCCAACGCAAAATATAGCCTAAAAAAATTACTTAAAACACAAAAAAGTATATACCCATTATTCTTTTTGAGCAAAAAAATCTCGTGAGAATCAAAAAAAAACACTCACGAGATTAAAAATATCTTAATCAATATATATTATGGAACAAGCTCCTGTTTCTTAACAATGACACTTTGAGCACGGCACAAAGGGCATGTTCTATCATGATCAAGCCACGTATAAATACAATCACTATGAAAAACATGATTACAATTTAAAATCCCAACACGCTCTGAAGTTTTATATTCCTCCTGACAAATAACACAGATTTCGCCCTTATATCTTATTTTATCAATCACTGACTGTAATTCATCGCACGCTGCCTGTTTAATATCAGTAATTACGACATAATTTTTATGCGTAAGAACCATATGATCTTTCATACGCTTTACAATAGCCTGTACTTTTTCACTATAATCAGAAATAACCCGTACAGGAATATTATCCGGATGCGTTCCATTTTCATAAATAATTTGATTCGCAACATCAATTACTTTTCGTTCTAACTCATAGCGATACACATAGTCATGGCCATCATACGTCTGTACTGGTCGATACGCTTGAGACCCAGAATTATTACCAGAAGTATTATTTTGAGAAAATAAAGTATCCCATAACGTATTCCAGAGCGACCCCCAAGAGTTTTGATACAGCGCATTTTTAATACGCTCAAAAAATGTATTCATCTCTTTTTTAATCGCCTGTTCTATTTCCAGCATACGAACATAATCTCGCCCATCCCGAGACATATCGTTGCGCAATTTATCAACAACAGACTGCTTTTTACGATCATACTCACTTTGATCGCTGTATGAAAAAGAATAAACATCAAGCCCAACATCCTGCGCACATCGTTTTGCCAACTCATTAATTTTAAACGTAAGGTCATATGACAAAACAATATTTTTAAGCGTATCGATAAACTTGTCTAATTTTGAGAACACGACATTCTTTATTTCATCAAGATCAACGAAACTTCGACCTTCTCTGCTTATTTTTTGCAAAAGAGCATCTTGAGCACCTTCAACTTTTAAATCGTATTCTGGCCTTAATTTTGCAGGTATTTTATACGTTGGCCAGTCATGATCACGCACATACTGTCCAGCTATTTCTTCCGTGCGATATTTAAGATTACTGCGCGATATCATAACCCCATACGCATGACTAATTAAAAAAATCAGAATAAAAACAGGACATAATAATACAGACATAACATGACACATACGACCCATTATGAAGCCCTTCCTGCAAAAAACATATATGCTCTTACTACACGCAACATTCCATAAAGTATACAACAAACATACACATTTTTGCAAACAAAGTTTTGTTTAAACGCGTAATTTAAGACTATTTCAGTTTGAACTTTTCTGAATACATTTTATCAGTTACCCTAATAAAATCCCAAACCGTTTTTTTGTTTGCTTAACATCCCGCGCCACATCTCTTACAACCCGCGCAGCACTCTTACCCTCTTGTTCCAAAATCGTTGCCTTCTTTGACAACTTTGCAACATCCCTATAGCACTCCGGCCCCAACTTCAAAGCTGCAATATCGCTTATCGCGATAACTTCCGGTTGCTCTCGAATAACGTTTACAAGATTTTTCATAGCCGTTTTACCATACTCAAGACCAACGTTAACAAGCTCTGCAGCTTCAGAAATAACGTGTTTTATGGGAACAGTAATTTTCTTTACAACCTCAGTAGAAGCTCGAAGGTATTTGGCTACTTGCTCTTGCTGGGAAAAAAATAATGCTCGGTTTAAAGTTTTCTTTGAATACGCTCGGCTTTAAGTTCCTCATTTAAATGGTCAACTTCCTCTTTGGAAAAATGAATACAACCAAACTCAGAAAACCCGTCATTTCTATTAATTTGTGTAGTCTCTTTTTGTTTATATTCACGAAAAGGATGTTGAAGTTTATTGCAACGTTCACAGTACAGGGCTGATGCACAATCTAGTTTTTTAATTACCTCAAGAAGCTCTTCTTTTGTTTGCCTAAAAAAATTTTCAGGTAATACCCACATAAATCTGTTCTTTTCAGTATCATAAAACCACAAAGCATCAAGTTGAATCCCACTTTCTTCAAAGATTGTACGCAAGTTAATAAGCATAATTACTCCGCTTAGGCTTGTTAAACTTTTTTCATAATTGCTTCCTGTTGCAATAAAAATTCTATTAAATATGCTAAACCAAAATAGCACCTTTTAATATCAATTACACTATCTCTATGCCTAGAATAAACCCCGACTCATCAAAATCAATGCTAACATTGCCATTTCTTGATTGTAAGTATAGTGTGTTATTAATTAGATAATCGTTGATATTTTTAATATCAACATTTATATCTTTAGCAGACAAACTTTTACTAGGCTCTTTTGGGACTTCTTCTCCCTTTTCAAATTGTATAACTAAACATTCTCCTGCAGGGCTTTCTCCAACCTCTAACCAATTTTCTAAACGGTCTGTGTATTTTTGAATATGTTCTATCGTAACATCTTCTACTAAACATTGCTTTACTATTCTTGATGTGATCGATTTTACAGTTACATTTACAATCAATCCTGATTCATCAAAATTAATCGCAACAGTTCCATTTCTTGATTTTAAATGTAATGTTTCACTTGCCAATTCTTCATCAACAATCATCTCTTCTTGTTGTTTTTTTTGAAATTGCATGATTAATATTTTTTGTGGACCACTTCTTTTCCCACTTCTCAATTTTTTTATTTTTTCTACATACTCTATGACTTGATCAATTTTTATATTAGCCATAAAACAAATCCTATTTTATTAAAACAAAGTTACCTATTTTTATTTGTCTTTCGATTCTTTTTAAAGATTCAAAACCAATTGAAATAATTCTTTTTCCATCTAACGGAACAGTAATACGGGTTAAACTACTTAAGCTAAACTCAGCTTTAACATAAACATTTATAGTTGCATTCCGCTTATCAATAACTCTTATTGCATCTTTAGAAAACATAAGTTCATTTAAGCGATCAAGAGACAACTTTCCTTTAAATCTTTCTACAAGCTGCTTTTGAGCATGCTTTGTTAATGTAAAACCAGATTTAGTTTTTACAATTACTTGATCTATAAGCCTCCTCGACAATTTCGCAACATCTTTGTAACACTCCGGGGCTAACTTCAATGCAGTAATGTCACCAATAGCAATAACCTCTGGTTGTTCTCGAACAACGTTAATCAGATTTTTCATAGCCGTTTTACCATGCTCAA
>CAZFHP010000064.1:3041-7660 GCA_964519365.1 uncultured Pseudomonadota bacterium | reverse complement strand
AAAAAAAAAAACCCCACATGCCTGCGGGGGGGATAATTTTAAAACGTAACCCCCCTGCCTAGTTTACCCCCCCCCATATAAATTTTACAACTAATTTTTGATTACAAAATTCTTTACTTTTTTGTTTGACATCTTTACCCTCACAGATACGTACGTTTTAAAAAAAATTCGGTACAGTCGGGACAGTAATTGTATGGAGTAATTGAAGAAAGGGAGAACGTGATGAAATCCAAAATGCGTTTCGTGCATACTCTTGCACGCATTTCTTGTCGGTCTATTTCGTTAAGATCTATTTTTTTTGTAACATTTTTTATAGCATCGTTATTTTCTAGCCAAAGTTTTGCATCCGTAAGTTCTACGTTTCGTGTCGAAGATAATACGCGTGATAAGCGAGATAGTGCAATGCATGCAAAGCGTGCACGAGACCCGCGTGTAACGAGTGCAAATCGCGATGGCGCAACGCGTGCGTTTACAGCTCAAACAGATGCAACAGCGCACGGTGTTGCAGGCATAGCATTTGATAAAAACGTTTATGACCGTTCAACAGGATCACTTCTTTTAGGCGCTGGTGAAGCGAATAAAAAACAAGGGGCGTTGGTGCGTGCATCGCTAGGCGCAGATGCTGTTGCGTTTACGCCGCTTGCTCCAGCTTCTGCAAATTTAAAAGTTAACGGCGTCCCTTCTACGGGCGAAACGCTTCAGAACGCAAAAGTTACACGCTTGGCGCTCGCCGGGCCAAACAACGCACAGCCTGTTGTCGTTGTTGATGGGAAACAGAACGTATACTTGATGACCAATCCTGCTGACGGTAGCGAGTTGGTCCGCGTTGCTGATGACGCTAATTTTAAAGACGCAAACGAAAAATCAATTTCGTCTCCACCGTATGCTGTTGCTGGAACGAAAGAAGCAAATCCGCTTATTTTCGCCGCCGTTGCTGATGGGAACCCAACAGGGGAAACGATTGAGGTTACAGGAAACGAGACTGCCGTAGCAGATGTCGTTGGGCAAATCAAAACAAAGCTTTTGGCCGTGACTCCTGATCTTAAAACAAAGGGTGCCGTTGCAGCTGCCGTGTTGGCAGATGATAGCAGCTTTAAAACGCAAGTGAAGCTTTTGGTCCAGCAGAATGCTGTAAAGCAAACAGGTGATCCTAATCAAATTGACATTGATAAAAGTGCTACGGCAATTACTGCTGTTGATAAAGCGAAAGACGATGACGGTCCTATTGCTCAAGCTGCTGAGGCTGCACTTAGCGTTAAGAAAGAGCCCCTTGCCGCTGCGATTAATGGTGATCGTTTAAAAGCAGCAGCGATTGTTGCCTTTAATACAAATCCTGATACAACCAGGGGTGATCTTGCTGATAAGATTGTCAATCCAACAACTGGAGCGCCAGCCAGAACGCTTACCGGCGGGGCAGCCGCGGGTCTTGAGGGTGGTGTTGCATGGGCGATAAGAGCTGGAGACGTTGATGATGATGCTGATGCGATCAAAACGGCATTTAAAGCTGGAGCAGATGAAGTTGTTGTAAAATTTGCGACTAATGACATTGTTCCAAAATATGCCGCAGGAATTGTTGGGGCATATGGTGATGTTAAAACAGCTGTTCAAGCGGCTATTTCTTTTGTTCCTACGGATGATACCAAAGGCATCACAAAACGTATTTTTACAGCTGGTACAGAGGGTTCAACTGTTGCGAAAGATAAAGAGGCAGAGCTGGTCAAAAACCTTGCAAATGTTATTGACGTTGGGGTTCTTGATGATGCTGTTAATAAAACTGATGCGAAAAATGCGATTGGAACGGCTGGAAAATTAGGTACGCTTGCAAGTCCAGATGCCCTTGTTGCAAGTTTTAATCCAAGTGGGGTTGATGATGATCGTCGAGCAGGATCTCTTGTTGGCCTGCAAGCGGTGCTTGCCCGCACCTTTGGGCAGTATGTCTTGCAAGGACAACAGCCGAATAATACTGGAGACCTTACTCTGGGGTACAAGAATGTTGCAGCATCAGATGAATCTGCCGTTGGAACTTTAGCAACTGGCGCGTTGATCCAGCTTCATGCTACCATAGCTAATAATAACGCAAAACCTGCCGTTGCTAATTTAAAAGATGGGGTTAATACATTTAAAGATGCATTACATACTGTGGTAAGTGCTGCTGTCCCTCACGATAATGGCCGCCTAGGTAAAGCCGTTGCAGATGCTGATGAAAAAGCGAAGAATAAAACAGGGGGCAATATTTTAGATTTAGTGAAGGATTTAATTAATGTGTCTGGAGATGTTAATGCCCTACATGGTTTGATTGGTGTTGATGCCATCAAAAATGTAGCGCAGAAGACTTCAGTTGTTGCAGCTGTTGATCAAGCCGCAACTATTGTTACAGATGATGTCGATAATAAAGGGGCTATCGGAGCAGTAGTCGCAGGTCTTGGATGGGGTGTGAGAAATGCTGTTATTGGGAATGATCGAGATTATGTGGTCAATAATTTTGTTCATCCAGTTATTTATGAGTTGAGAGAAAAAATTTCAACGGTTGGTGGTCAGGCAAATGCTATTTTGGCTCTTAACGCTGTGCGGGATAGTGACGATGTCAAAAATAAAATTGGGGAGGTTGTTGTCAATGCTGTAAAGGCTGGGGTTGCTGGTGGGATAGAGAAGTTGGTTGCAGATGTTCGAGGGAATGATAACCTGCTTCCTCAGTTTGTACAAGTTGCAACGCAAGCTGCAACGGCTGAAGCCATCGCAGATTTTGTTGATAGTCAAACCGATCACAAGATTGCTGACATCACAGGGCTTGCTGCAAACAAAACCGCAGAAAATGCAGCAGAGGTTATTTCGGGTACAGATGGTAACGCGAACGAAAATACTTATGATAATGCTGGGGCAGCGGTGCTTGAAGCAGGAATTGGTTGGGCGGCGCGTAAGGCGACGATGAATATGACAGATGATGATATTTCCGATTTGTTAGAGAATGATTCTGTCAATGGGGTTATAGATAAATTAGAAGAATTAATAGATGATTCTACTCATCCGGTTACAAAGTTTACGGTTTTGGCAGCTTTGAATTCAATTAATAACGGTGATGATTTAAATACGAGCTTTGTAAGTGTTATCAAAGATATTGTTAAGAAAGGGACTGAAGCGGCGGCTCAGCAGCTGACGACAGAGTTGCAGAAAAAAGATGATGTCGCGAATATTTCGAGCAAGGCGGCGATTCCATTGACGGTGGCAAGAACCACTATTAATTTGAATACAAACTTAGATACGACTCGCTTAAAGAACGCAGCTGGCAAAGGTACTGCCGCTGATGCTGCTGGTGAAGTGTTAGCTGCTGTCACTACAGACGGAGTTGCAAATGGTGCGGTTGCTGCTGTTGAAGGTGGGCTTGGTTGGGCATTGCATGAGACGAGAGTGCAGGCAGGTGGGGGAGCGCGTCCTTGGAAGAGCGATGAAAATTCTGCGCAAAATGGGCTGAACCGTGGGATTGCGATTCTGAAAAAAGTTGAAGATGCGTTGATACAACGTAATCCTGCGAATGTCACAGAAGATAAAATGCAGGCGTTTAAGCTTGATGTTGCATCGAAGGCGCAAACGGTTGCAGGCAGGCATATAGCCTTTCATGATACAGGGAATGCTGGAGCTGGCAATAATCAACTTTCTGCCTTGATTGGTTCTAATGACGTTGACATGTATTGGAGCGATGAGCTTGGAGTCTTGTTCATAGGTCTTTCTTCTGTTGGCCGAGGTAAGCAAGGGACCGGCGCGACTGATGGGATTGTTCCTGGTACAGACACAAATGGTGGTGTGATCTCGCTCTTAGTTGCAGGGGTTGATAGTGCCGACAAAGTGTTTATCAAGCCGGTGTTTGCTAATCCAACGAAAGATCAGATAGTGGGAGACCCTGGTGACCCAGAACAAATTGTTGGGTTCCATTTGGAGAACACTGAGAATCGGGACTATCGGGCTTCGGCGTTTAAAGTCAGAACAATGAGTATTCCAAACAAGGATGGCTCTGGCAAGAATACGTACGTGATTATGAACGGTGGCGTTGGTGAGAAAAAAGAGCATGATGCTAATGGTAAACTGAGGTCATGGGTTTATGCCCTACCAGTTATGCCAAAAGGTGATGCGAATGCTGGTCAGCTTGCGAAGATAGTTGGCGGTAGCAGCTTTGAGCTGTTGGACGGAAATTCTGATGATGCGCCAAAAGTTACTCAGGGAAGTGCATTTAACAGTTTTGACAATAATGCAGAGCGACCAAAAGTCGTTGGTGGCGACCCTCGGTTCTTGGCTTATAACACAGACGTTACGATCGAAGCGATGGAGGTTGTTGGGAATTCTGTGTATGTTGCGGTTGCTGAAGATAGAAGTGCTACCAAAGAAGCCGGGATTTTCCAAAGTACTGCGATCTTTGACGATAATGGTATTATCGTAACTTGGACGCCATGGCAACGAGTTGCCGGTACGACGGATAAAGTCAAAGGCTTTGGCTTGAATGATAGCGATGCTGGGTTTACGTACTTAGAGGGTGATGCTAAAAAGGCGGTGCGCGCGACAGCATGGGGTAAGAGTGATGATGTTGTTGGTGGCGCTGGTGCGGCTGTAAGTCGGGAATTAAGTCAAGT
>CAZFHP010000064.1:0-2941 GCA_964519365.1 uncultured Pseudomonadota bacterium | reverse complement strand
GCTAACGATAAAGCGTATGTTGGTGGTTTTGGTGGTGTTGCCCAAGTTGATCCGGCACAAGATCCTGGTAATCCTGCCCGTGCGAAGTTGATTGATGGAGTGAATTGGGCGGAGACTGATATTGTGACTGGTGTAGCTGTGGGATTTGATAATGGGACAAATGCTAATAGGTTGTATGCTGTTACGCTTGACAAAGTTGCCAGAATAGCTGAACCAGGAGGAACACCAAATACAGATAAAACGGCTGAGCTTACGAGTATAGGTGCGGATGTTGTTGTTGCAGGAAACGGTGCGAATACGGCTGTTGTTGTTGCAACGCCTGATGGCTTGAAAGTGTTTGATCAAGATTTAACAGAAGCTACGGGTTTTGTTGATGGGATTGAAGACGGGTTATGGCCAATTGAGTTGGCATACGTTTCAGACCTAGGAGCGCGCCCAACGTATGAGTCGACAGTGGGGAACCTGTATGTTTTAGCCGTTGATAGTGATAACGATAAAGCGAAAGTGTATCGTTATTATGTTAACGCTGGTACAGGGGTAACTTTAGCTGATAGGGTTAAGCCGGTTGGGACGGTGCCCGTGACAGACTTTGGCGGCTTTAGAAGACACTTTGCAACAGACGGTTCAGTTATGTTTAGTGCAGACTCACGAAGCGTTGAACAACAAGACTTGTTACGTGTAGGCGTTGGCAATGAAAGTACGGGGTTGGTAAGCCCTGATAGTTCGTTGACTGATAAGTTAGATGTGCCAAACTCTGGTGACATAACAACACGTATTGCTCGTCCAGTTAGAGAGCCTGCAAGTGGTGCATGGATTGTTCCTGTTGCTGATGGTGTACGGGTGAACGAATAGCATTTTGCTAACCGGGTAATTGAATGAATAACGGTTGCAAATATTTTTTTAAAAAAGAAGAAAGAGTAAGGGGTTTTCCACCCCTTAAACCCCGACCTAGGGGTAGTGGTGCGACCACCCCTAGGAACCCAGCGCACAAAAGGGGGTACCCTTTTGAAGCCCCTGACGCTTGTATTCACAGTGACCGCGCTGGCGCCTACGTGCATATATATTGTATGTCATGCAAAAAATTGTTCGGCTTGCGCTCCACTTGTTCAGACAAGCTAATAGAGAGCTACAAATTATTTGGTATGTGTGGGGTGTATAAAAGTTTGGTTGAAACACGTTTGTAGATGTGTGAAAAAAAGAGAAAAGAAATGTGTTTGCGTATGATTGTAATTTTAGAGAAAGGCGGGAGTGTATGAAGAACGTAAAGCGTATGACGAAATGTATGATGGGGTATGTTGCAACGTATGTGTTTGTAAAACGTATGGTTTTTGGGACTATCGTTGGGGGGCTGTTTCTTGCGGGATTATATACAGGCTCGGTGCACGCCTTTGTGCACACAAATTTCTTTGAACCTTATGACGCAGCGGTGAAAATGCCCGAGCTAAGTGAAACGAGTTTTATTGTAGGTGCACGTCTTGAGTATGGGAGTAATAGTACGGGGCGTACATGGGACAAGAAAGATGCAAATGTTTTGCAGTTGCATGACAAAACGCAGTCAGCGTTGAGTATGTTACAAGATGCCAAAGGCGATGTTGTTGATAAAATTAATACGGTGAAAACGACGTTAGATACTTTTAGTGCTACAGATGATGGTACGCGTGGGCACCAAAAAGTAACAGGCGACTTTGACGAACTAGACGCAACGGTGTTTGCTCGTTACGAATTGCCCTTCGATGCTATTCCTGGCACGGTAGCTATTTCTGCACACTTGCCAATTAAACACAAAGACGTTGATAGTGTTAAGATCGAAGACATGACGAGTGCTGAGAATACGGTTCCGGCTGATCGTATAACACGTACTTATCTTACTGATGCATCTGTTTTTAAGACCAACGTAAAAGAGTTTGGTGGGTTAAGCTTAGACAATTGGAGTCAGACGGGTGCTGGTGATTTAGTGTTAATGCTTGATTGGAATGAAGCATATAAGGTACGTGATGAGTATTTAGATTATGTAACGATAGCGGCTAAGTTGGGAGTGAGTATTCCAACGGGTAAAGAAAAAGACGAAGATCAAGCGTTTGCTATGGCTCTGGGTAACGATGGTGCATGGGGGCTGCCGTTTGGTGTTGGTTTAGAATTAGACTTTGATTGGGATATTAAGTTGGGTGTTGATTTTGATTTTTTAGTTTTGTTTGATGAAACGCGCACACGTCGTTTAAAGACGAATATGTATCAAACAGAGTTTTTGCTTTTAAATAAAGGCTTGGCGACAAAAGAGCATGGCTTTACGTGGCAGGCCCATGCGTACCTGCAAGCGTTTAGATTCTTTTATGGCTTGAGTGCCAAAGTTGCGTATATGTACACCCATCATGATAATGATAAGTTTGTCTCAAAGAGTGATGGCTTTGATAGCACGATTATTAACACGGCTAAGAGTTTAGAAAATTGGGATACGCATAATCTGATTTTTTCTTTGAACTATGACGGGAACATTGGCAAAGATGGCAAAGAAGATGATTGGTGGTGTGTGCCGCAAGTACAGTTGTTTTACAAGTTGCCAGTTGGTGGCAAGAACGTGATTGATTGTCATACGTGGGGTGGACAAATTGGCGTGAGCTTCTAGAAGTTCATGTTTTTATTTTATGAAGATATGACGGTGTGATTTTCTCATACTGTTTTGGGCCCCGGCGAAAGTCGGGGCCTTTGTTGTTTATTTTTTTAGATCCAATTTACATACAAGAAGATACATTCCATTTTTTACAGAATTTCTTGGCTATGCCAAGGGGCCCTTCGATACGCCGAAGACGGCTACTCAGGATGAGCGGGCTACTCCCAACTTTGCCAAGGCTACGGCGCGCAGGCAGGATGAGCGGGATTTTTTAGGTGTAATACCATTCTGAATAAATAAGCTTCCAAAAAATTTGACGTTACTATTTTTTTA
>CAZFHP010000063.1:0-8381 GCA_964519365.1 uncultured Pseudomonadota bacterium | reverse complement strand
CAATGGGCTATATTACTACACCCGCTTTGCGGGTTTAATTTCCTGATTCACTTAAGGCTTTATAACAGGCAAATTAAGGGTTTTTACCCAATTCTGTACAAATCGTACATATTAGTGTATGATTTGTACAAGAATTTGTCTTGTTTTAAACTATAAAAAAGGAACATTAATCATGTCATCAATAATCCCACGATTACTAAAAGAAAGCCTCTTAGAAGCGTCTTTGCAATTACCTGTTGTTGCGATTCTTGGCCCACGACAATCTGGAAAAACAACGATCGCGAAAGCAACGTTTACAAAACATACGTATATCTCTCTGGAAGATCTCGATACACGACAACGAGCAATAGAAGATCCACGGAAATTTCTTCTCGATATAGATAATACCAAAGGTGTTATTCTCGATGAATTTCAAAACGCACCAGCTCTTCTATCATACATCCAAACAATCGTTGATGAGCAAGAGCGCCCTGGATATTTCATTTTAACAGGCTCACAAAACTTTCTGATTAATCAAGAAATAACCCAAACCCTTGCAGGAAGAATCGCTCTTTTAAAGCTCTTACCACTATCGCTTACTGAGATTAAACACGACAATCGCTTGCCAAATACTATAGATGAACTCTTATTTCAAGGGTTATACCCACGTATTTATGCACGAAACGTTAATCCTCTTACATGGTACCGCGATTACATAGAAACATATCTCGAACGAGATATTCGCCAGGTAACACGCATTAAAGACCTTACGCAATTTAAATATTTTGTGCAGCTATGCGCCGGCCGCATCGGACAAATCCTTAATTACTCATCGTTAGCATCAGATTGTAGCATTGACGTTAGAACAGCAAAAGAATGGCTTTCGCTTCTTGAAGCGAGCTATGTTATTTTTATGCTCCACCCACATCGTAAAAACTTTAACAGGCGCTTGATTAAATCGCCAAAGCTTTACTTTTATGACACCGGGCTCGTTTGTTCCCTCTTAAAAATAGAATCTCACGAACAACTACGCACACATTATTTGAGGGGAAATTTATTTGAATGTCTTATCATTTCAGAACTTCACAAACACTTTTTTAATAGCAACAGACAACCATATATATCTTTTTGGCGTGATAACCATGGACATGAAATTGATTGCATTATTGAAAAGGCATCTCAGCTCATTCCCATAGAAATCAAATCAGGCATGACCCCTTACCCAACAATTTTCAAAGAACTACAACAGTGGTACAAAATAAGTCAAACGATCCCTACTGATGGACCTAAAGGGTATGTTGTTTATGGGGGCGACGAAAATCAAACGAGAACACTTGGGAACTTAATCAGCTGGAAAAATCTTGAGCAACTTGATGTTTAAAGCACTACCCTGCTATACCCAAACATACGATAAAATAACTGGAAGTATCTTGAAGTATTACAGGAATGTAAGCCTAAAGCTTTGCAGAATCGCACTCTAAAACCAAGGCGTTGTATACTTTTTTAATATAGGGACTCGTTACAAGTCTTTCTATTGAATCAACTTTACCCGTAAATGGATTTTTAATTTTATCATTTACTAATCTTGCAAGTAAAACCCCATCATCAAAAGAATCATCATAGGCATAAACTTCAGAAAAAAATTCTGTCTCTGGAACGTGATGATGAAAAATACTCATAACAGCAAACAAAAACCCATCATCTGCAGGAGCTCTCTTTCCAAAATCATATTCTAATTTATCACATCCAAAAGCATCATACTTGCTTATAATAACTGATGGCATTTCTGCATCTATAAATACAGCCTTTTCATCGTAGCTAAGCCATGGCTTATTATCATATCCAGGAAAAATATAATTTTGAACACGTTCATTTTTTGATAAGCACATTTTTTTTGTTAACGCATAAATATCTTGGAATGCTCGTTGAAAACATTTTTCAAAATCATCTGATTTTTTTGTTAAAAAAACTTTAAACAAATTCATAAAAACCTTTATTTATTTTACTCATACAAAACATCGCCTCAAAAGAGATTACCACATAAAATATTAATTACCATCATTACTTTATCATGCGTTCGTTCCCGACATGCTCATAAGCTTACAGAACACGCATGAAATTAAGTCTAATCGCGAAAGTGGCCTTGGACAGTATGACGTCATGCTCATCCCTCACGATGCACAAAAGCTTGGCATTGTTATCGAATTCAAAACCGTTAGCAAACGTAAAAACGAAACGCTTGAAATAGCGTGCCAAAATGCCCTTGAACAAATCGAAGAGAAAAAATACGAACAAGAACTTCGTGATAGAGGGATCAACGATATCTTGAAACTCGCCATTGCTTTTGAGGGTAAAGAGGTTTTGCTTAAAACCCCCACTACTTAAATTACACAAAGCATCTTGTTATTTTCGATCGACGCGAAAATAGATCGTGGGAAGAAAAAATTTACGATAACGTCGAAACGTATCAAGACAAGAACATTCACGTCTGGGGCATGTAGCCCGCCCATTGCGCCATGACTAAAGAATCCTCTTAATCCTAGCAATCGTGAAAATCGTGGTTCAGACTAAAGCCGGGCGAGTCTCCCCGCCCGGCCAATCACGAACATCACGTAAATATTTCTACATAACGGCGATAGTGCTATTATTCTGGGTTATAATGCTCATCAAAAGCATCAGTGTCGACAAACGGATCTCTATCTTCATAATCACTACTATTTGCAAGCTCAGTAAACAAAGTTTTCAGCTCACTAACTTCGTTTCCCGAAAAAGTTTGACCTACATAACTTGTCTTTATACCTGGAAGCAATTTCAACAAACCAGATTTTCGATGTTCCGTAAAACTAACCTCAAATGGTTCCTGAACTTTATCACCAGATCTATCCTTAAGTAAAAATATCGCTCGTTTATTAAGAAGAGTTTTACGCGTTATTGAACCAAAATCTAAAAGGTTAAACAACGTTTTAACCATAGCTTGAGCACTCTGGACAGCCTTGCCGGCACCAGGGAATTTTGATGCCGCTAAATCCCCTTTATCTTCTGCTGCTTGAAATTGATCAATTATACGATTTACATCCCCAATAACACTCAAATAAAGATCGATTTTATCTAGCGTTCTATTTGTAAGAATACAAATCGCCTTTTGGATTCGATCAACAGCAGCGGTAGGAGTGCTCAGTGCTTTCGCTTCAGTAAGATCGAGCCTCCCAGCATCTTTACGAGCAGCTGCAATAGCCGTCTCTTCTCGCTTATTCTTAACCCATGCTCTACCATCAACAATATCCTGTTCAGCAGTAGCTTTTACATATGGTTCAGGCGTTACAGGCCAAGAAGCCTTTGCAGAATGTACAAAGCTCACACTAGCAATAGTTGTTAACACCGCGAAAAGAAAAACCTTAAGCGTTTTTTTCAACATCATTCGAATCATTTCTCAACTCCTTCTTGTTAACAATTTACTACTGTGTCGCCCTACTAACAACTCCGCTTGTAGGTCCCGTCAAAGCAGGCTTGACATCGTTAGTTTTATCCAAACGTTGAGCTGTAAACAACTTAATAATAGCCTTTAATTTCTTTACCCTAGTAGATCTTTTACTCCCCAGCGCATCATCAGTCAAAGCGGCCCCTATAAATTCCATAGCCGCTTTTTTATCATTTGCTTGATCAAATGGAGTTCTCAAAGCTTCAACAATAGTCTCAGGCGTCGCCTTAGCAATAACATGTTTAAAATACGCATCATACGTACCCGAATCGGACGCCGTAAACGTTGGCACTGGCGGCCCCTGCGTCTTCCTATAGGCATCATAAGCTTTTGCAACCTCTTCAATGCCATTTGTCCCATCGTTCGCAGCGGCCCAAAACGCCTCCATCTGATCTCCTATTCGCTTCAACATAGCATCGGCAGCAGCACCCGAAAAGTTATCAGCAAACCTCTTGCCGCCAATATCGGCTTTCAAATCAGCCTGAACTTTCTTCAACGCGAGAACCAACACACCTCTTTTAGTGTTTAAGATGTCCTCTGAAGACATCGCACTCACCCCCCTTGAAGCGACAACAAACACTGCTACAAGTACAACCACATGCCACGCGATCCTGATCACACTTCTCTTTTTTCTTTTGATTTTTCTATTTTCCATGATCGTCCTTTCTTACTTTGGCACACGGATTATTCTGATGTTGCTTTGAGGCTATTAACGGCCGCAATAAGACTGGCCAACTGAGTATCAAACTTTTTGATAGCAGCCGCTGGAGCCGCCTCGGCGATCACTTCAGCTACAGTCTTACCACTAGACGTTACCGCCGCCATAAGCACCCCCAAAGCCTTGAGATTCGCTTGATTGCTTACACCTCCAGCAAATCGAAGACCATTGGCAACAAGGGGATGTAAACCTTGGGTTACTCCATAGCCGGCGGCATCAAGCCCAAGAACCTTCTTCCCCCCTGTCAAATCATCTTTACTCCCAATGGCCTTCAGGCCTTTTTTGAGAAGCTGGTGAGTATCATCATCTTCTTCTCCAAAATCTGTACCAAGAGTCGTAAAGGCTGCTTTGAGAACTGCGGCGTCACCGGCTTTCGCAAAGTCCTTACCCAACGTACTAAGGGCTCTTCTTACATGGGCTTCACCTGCTTTTACAGGATCACCCGTACCAATCGCAATAAGGGCTCTTCTTTCAAAAGCTTCACCTGGTTTTGCAGGATCACCCGTACCAATTGCTTTAAGACCTTCTGTTAAAACTGTTGGCTCTGGAGTGTCTTTTCGTGCCAATCCAAGGTCCTCACCAATCGCTCGAAGGGCTCTTCTTTCTAAAGCTTCAGCTGGTTTTGTAAGATCACCCTTACCAATCGCTTGAAGGGCTCTTCGTTCAAAAGCTTCTGTTGGCTTACTAGGATCACCCTCACCAATCACAATAAGGCCTCTTCTTTCAAAAGCTTCATCTGCTTTCGCAGGATCACCCGTACCAATAGCCTTAAGGGCTTTCATCTCAGGAGCATTGGCTGTCCCAAAAGCTGTAAGGGCTTTCTTAAGAACATCATTTCCACTTGTTTTAGCAAAGTCAGCACCGAATACGTCAAGGGCTTTTAGCTGCGGGGAATTTGTTTGCCCAAAGGCTTCTAACGACCTCATATAATCGTCTTTTTTCGATCCCCCGAGCGCCGTTAAAGCTTCACCGGTAGGACCGGTTATAGCTGTCCCAACACCAAGAAACTTGACTCGGTCTGCCTTCGGCATAAGCGCAACTGCTTCCAAAAAATCCGTTGCATTTTTCGTAGCCTCATCTAGACTTTTAACTGGTTTGCTTGAACCAATCTTGCCAGGGTCAATCTCAAGGTCAAGGGCGCCGCCGCCGCCGCCAAGGGCATTGGAAAGCTTCAACTGCATCAAAGCATTTGCAACATCAGTCTGAGAGACCCCTTTTGTTGCAAGTTGCGCAACGACTTGAGAAAACACATCTTCACCAACAGGTTTCTTTGTTGGTGGTGTTGTGATCTTTTTCTCAAGATCTGCAAACTTCTTGTCCATGGCCTTATACTCAGATGTAGCTTGCGCTGTTGTTAAGTCAGGACCGTCGTCAACAAACGTTTTTAAGAACGTATCAATCGTTCCAGTATTTTTTGCGTGTATGTCTTGCAACGTTTTCTTAAAATTTGTCTCTGATTGCATGTCCGCGAATGTAACTTTTCTCTCAAGATTGCTTCGACTAATAGCATCACATAAACCTCCAAAGGCAGCATAAAGAGGATTTAAATCTAATGAATCAATGCCAGAGACTCCTAATTTAATAGTCCCATCTGCAGCAAAAAGAGAATAATCTTCACCAAAAGCTCGCGCTTTCTGCTCTTTTATGCTTTTATCAAGAGCAACTAACGCAGCCTTAATTTGAGCAGCACTTGTAGCTCGCCCAATAGCAGCATTTGCACTAGCAACAAAACCTTTCGTTTGGTTTAAAAACTTAGGAGCAAGGTCATTAAAAACTGACTTGGCATCACCGCGAAAAGTACCACTCCATGTCGCAGCATAGATATAAACGGCAACAGAGCTTGCTAAAACCGTAATAGCTAAAGCAACTTTGATCCCCTTTGAAAATGATATAAACTTCATTCTATCCCCTTCCTTATAAAACGGATAATAAAACAATACTTCAACCTACTCCCGAAACGCTTAACGCGTTGCGGTTAATACAATATTCATAACAAAAGTTTTTACATCCAAAGTCCCCCCCCAACATAGAGTGACCTGTATTGTACATCCTGTACGTATTATCATGTATCAAACAAGACATATGCTTGTTAAAATACACATGATGCTCGAATTATATCTTGTCAATTATCAGCCTACAGAGGTTTAACAACAATTGTCAATAAGAAAAATATTTTTTAAAAAAATAAGAACGCAGAAAGACAAAATCCCGCTCGATAAAAGTTAGATAAAAAAAAGGGCTGCGAATAAAATTCGCAGCCCTGCAGTCTTATACTTCTAGATAGATATGCTTAAAACGAGATCCCCATCTTGAGCCAAAGGGCATACTTTTCAAGCGCTGAGTTTTCTTGCGCAAATTCATATGAAGCGCCAAGCCCGAGCGACGTTGGATACTTGTCTGAAAGTTTAGGGGTGTAGGCGATGCCGCCAAATATCTTGTGCGTAAACTGCTCTGGCGTTTTGGCTGCATCAACATCAAGATTGTCTTTTGTAATAGTCAAACCACTATGTTTTGATTCAAATAAAGCATCTGTAAAATAAGCGGCGCCAGAAGTATCCGCAACAATAGGAACGTAATACGTTTTATCGTTCCATCCTTTTACCCATACAGACTCTTGATCTTTCCAATACATGTTATACCCTACATCAACAACAAATCGCTTGCAGTGAAACGAGAAGTCAACAATAGCATCAAACTGATTGCCTGGCTTGATGCGCAAATCTGTTGTCGAAACGTTTGCTAATGGGAAAAGAGGTTTATCTTTCTGATTTAATTCTGCTACTAAATAGTAATGCCCTAATGTCGTCCCTTTAACACCTAACGTACGTTTTTCTGACCCGGTAAATAAATATCTATAGTTTACACCAAAGTCAGCGCGCACCGTTCCATGTTTACCTTTCCATGCCTCCAGGCCTCCATCAAGCGAAATATTTAATCCAAAGTGATGTCCGTTGCCATGGACTGGCTCAAAAAGATATTCGCCATTAGGCTTTGTTCCTGTTGGAATTGTCATGCCGACTGACAAGAATAAATGCTTCTTTTGTTCGTAGTAAAACTTATACCCCAACGCAAGCTCTAAATCTGCTAGACCAAAGCTGCTGCGCGCGCCATCAATTTTGGCATGCGTTAATGGTCCTTGAAGATTCTTTGGATTTTCAGCCGAAGTAACATTAACATTTCCCGCGAAAAAGTCTTTCGCCGTATATTTTTTGCTTCCAAAGGTAACTTCTGCTGGTTCATTGCCTTCTGCATCTTTGGCAACTTTGATATCCATGTCGTTGCGGACATATGTAATAGGCAAGCTTGCCTTGAAGAAAAGTTTCTTCATTGGTGTATTCACATCTTGAAAATAATCAAGGCGAAGACCAAACGCTTCTTGGTCTGGCTCAAAACTAATTGTCCCGTTTATTGATTCCAGCCTGGCACCACTACTGATAGCCCTAGTCTTCACATTGTACACAAACAAGCCGCCATCAATGTCTTTATTCGTAACCGTATCTTTTTTACCAATCACGAAGCTGTTCTTTCCATTGCCAATACCAAAGTATCTACCAATATCCCCCTCCCCAACAGAGTGCTGATAAAAAGGCGTCAATTGAACATGACTATTAATGTTCGTACGCGCTCCCCCTTTTTGCCCCTTACAAACCTTATAAATATGTTTATGCCAAACACTGTGCTCCATTGCTTTGTCAACGCCAACGGCACGCGGCATCAGAAATGTCTTTTTAGAATATTGTGCACGAGCATACGAAGTGCCTGAAAATAAAAAAGCGACTCCAAAAACAACTAGAACAACACTTGAAGCAACGTTAGATAAAACCTTGCTAGAGACTCTTGCTTTCATACGATCCTCTCCCTTTCCTATGAAACTTTATAAAACAACATATGTTTGATGATATACCACGGAAACTCAGATATCAAGTTTTTTGTGATTTTAATTTTTTTGTCTGACGGGTTCTTCACCCTGCTTATTATGACCCACCAGTATGAAATGCTTTTTTAACGCCGAGGAAATATCGTTAATACGCCCACAATAGATCCCGCCCCGGATCAAGTCCTAATAGTACATCCTTAAGAGAAGATGGATCCCGGCTCGGACTTGATCCGACACACAAATCTTTCCCGGCCCCCGAGCCCAAGGGTGTACAAAGTTTCGTTAATACCCCATGGCTGCGGCTTTCAGCCTTGGCATGGGTTGGCACT
>CAZFHP010000062.1:0-8662 GCA_964519365.1 uncultured Pseudomonadota bacterium | reverse complement strand
GTCGATGAACAAGCGCAACAATGGCTGTTGTTCCACCCGAATAGTCGTCTTCATCTCCGCGATAAAATCCTTGGTCTGTTTTTATAAATGCTTGTTTAATTGCCAGCCTGGGCTGAATGTCTAATAATTTGCTTGAAAGAAGATTACGATGAAGATTTTGTGCTACGTAGCCTGCAGCTTCTTGCCCACGCTCTCCATGACCATCATATACGCCATAAAAGCTTGTGTCTTTATCTAAATGTGGGTTTTGATGTGCGTGGGGAAAATAATCATCTTGCATAGAAGAGCGTTTGCTTTGTCTTGCACATGTACCATGAACAAGCGTTAGTGGTAGTTCAAATGGATTTTCATGTCGTTCGATTGAATCAATTGCTTCTTGGAGTTCGTGTACATCAAACGCTTTGGACATAGTAAAAATAAGATTCGTACTTATTGTTGCGCAGAGCAGTAATAACGTAGGTATTATTTTTTTAAGTTTTGCCATAATCTTCTTTCTAAAGCAATGTATTTTGTGAAAATATTTTTTTTGAGCGAGTTGATAGTGTAAAGCTAAAAATAAAAAAGTACAAAGTTTGTGTTATTTTTCTAAAAAATTTTTTTGAGCAAGATAATTGTTACTGTAACATTGTCATGTATAGAGCTTACGCGAGGATCTTGGCGTGACATTTCTTGTAAATCAATGCTTGCGACGACAAGCTCTCGTGCCAGTATGTTGGCAAATTCTTCGTGTGTTGGCTTTATGAGGCTGGTCTTTATCTTTTCTTGATGATGTTCTATTTTTGCCCAAACGAAGTCAACTGCTGCTTGGTCTGTCATAACGTCCCAAAGTCCATCGGTTGCAAGAATAAGAAAAGAAGAATCGTTTGATAATGGGTAGTAAGTAATATATGGGTCTGCGATTGCAAACGGTTTAAATTCAGGATCACCAATAACACGAGATGGTTCTAGGCGATCGAATAGGCGTATGTCTGGGTGCAGCGTTGCTTCTATGGTATAATCTGTGTTAGAAACATAACGTGTTAACATGAACCATACGTATGGTTTGTTTTGTTTGACCCAGCCACGTATTGTTTTGCCGTTTTTGTCACATGTGGTTGCTTCTATTCGGGATCGTTCTTTTGGGTTTTGCGCCGTGTGATCACATGAAACGCGGATTGCTCTTTTCCCCTCACCTACGACGGCTCGAGAGTCCCCTGTGTTTGCGATGTATAAATCGTTTTTATCAAAAAAGGCAAAAACTGCTGTTGTTCCCCCGCTTGATTTAATTCGTTTAAGATGATCGCACCATTCGTGATCAACTGTTTTGACAGCGTTATAGATTAAAGCTTTTATGTCTGGATCTGGCGATAGATTTTTTTGGATATGCTTGTGAAGTGTTTGTGCTGCATATTCTGCGCAATAGTGTCCAATGGGGCCGTGCCCATCGTATACGCCATAAAATCGCGTTGTTGTATTGAGCCATGGTGTTTCTTTACTGTGTGGGAAGTAATCATCTTGCATGATTTTTCTGCGCCCCTGTGTTGCCCCGGTACCATGGAAAAGAGGCATTAGCTGCGGCTTTGTGTGCGTTTCGATTCCTGAAAGTTGTACATAGGGGATATCTTCTTCTCTTTCTTCTCTTTCTTCTCTTTCGCTTATGCTTAAACACGAAAAACATGATTTTAGGCATGCAAGCTTTTGTTTGAACTTCGCGCATATGCTTAAATTTTCCTGGGGTTGCATGTGCTGCATAGCCTGTATATTTTTATGACAAGTTATTGCGCAGAAAAACAAAAGAACGAAAGTTTTTTTTGTGCGTATTCCCATCGTCCTATCTCCCCTCAATAAGCAAAATGAAGATAGCTATTCTTGAATCTATTTTACTGGTACATAAATAACGATGGCAAATGCAAGAAAATTATGATTTGGTCAATTATTTGAGGTATTATTTGAGGTATTATTTGAAGAAAACAATGGTTGCTGTAATGTCATCATCAGAGCCTAGAGACCGGGCAAGATTTACAAGTTTCTTTGCGATTTCGAACATAAGTGTTTCTGTTACTTCTTGGTGTCCTTGTAGATGAGCGTGAACAAATTGAACGGCTGCTTTGTCGGTAACAACATCCCAAAGCCCGTCACTTGCAAGAATAAAAAAGTCTATGGTGTTATCCCGAGCGATTCGTTTAACAGCAGGGATTGGTGAGATCCAGGGTGAATATTCAATATCCCCAAACACACGAGTGGGAACAAGGTTTCCTAAAAGCCGTCGAATGCGCATGTTAGATGGTTTTATTGTTTTATTCTGATCAGATCTATACTGAGTCAGGCGTTGTATTGGATGATAGCTTGAATAGGAAAAATAACCTTCTGGAACATTCGTAACTCTTTGACGTTCTCGCCAATTGTTTGCTGTGTGCTCAACAGAGAGTCTTGATGCTTTTCTGTTTTTGCTTCTGACTATATGGGAGTCACCAACATTTGCGACATAAAAATGCGTAGGTGTTATGAGAAGAATAACTGCTGTTGAGCCAGAGCTTTGTGCGTATCGTTCGAAATAGATTTGGTCGTTTGTTTTGTCAAACCCATTTGTTATTGCCTGTACAATATCGTTATCAAAGTATTCGTTCGTTATGATATTTTGATGAAGATGTGTTGCTACGTAATTAGCGACTTTTTCTCCTTTGCCTCCATGGCCATCATACACACCAAAGAAAGAAAATCCTGGTCGAATGTTTGATGAGTATCGTCCATATGGGTAATGAGTATCTTGTAGGATTGTTTTTTTTTGGCCTCTTATTGCGTATGTTGCATGAATTAATTGGCGAGGGTTTTGGGGGTTATATCTACGAGGCTGTGGGGCTACTTTTCCTGTGTGAAAAAGTTTTGGCCAGCATGGGCAACATGGCATAATGTTTGTTGTTTGTATGCTTGTAAGCGTGAAAACAAATAATAGAATTATTATGTTTTTGTGCGATCTATTCATATTCTATAAATTTCCGTTCGCCCTGAGGAGTCTCGTTGTAGCCGTAGGCGAAGACGGACGTCTCGAAGGGTATTTTTTAAAAAGTAGAGGTGTTCGAAAACAAAAAAATTATGTGATTAATACGTAACCATAAATTATAACGATAAAATGCTAAGCTTTGCAAGTATCTTTTATTTGAAAAAGACTATTGTCGCCGTAATATTGTCTGCTTCCATACGATAGCTGCGATAGATTCTAAGAGCAAAGTTAACCAAGTTGTGAGTAATTCTTTGAGCAATGTTTTGAGTTATTGTTTTGTGTGTAACACGATACATACGCATTTGTGCAGAAACAAATTGAACAGCTGCTTCGTCTGTCATAACATCCCAAAGCCCGTCACTTGCCAGAATTAGAAATTCTTGTTTGCCATCTAGTTTAATAGTTTTAATTTCTGGCCTAGACGTAATATATGGTTTAAGAGATTGGTCTCCCAGTGAGCGAGATGGTTCAAGAATACCCTGTATGCGTATGTCTTTACGGGCCCTGGTGTCGATAATGTTTTCGCGAGGCGAAAAGTAGAGCGATAGTTGTGGCCAACCGAAAATCGTACTGTCTTTGTCTGTTATTACTTTACCCCCTGGGATTTTTTCTATACGCGCTTTTTCGTGAGGGTTTTGCCCCGTATGGTCTGTTGAAAGTCGTTTTGTGACAATAGGTTCATCGTATTTTGTACGTTGTATTCTCTTTTCGCATAGTACTGCTCGCGCATCGCCAGCGTTTGCGACGTATAACATATTATTGAAAATAAGTGCGATAACAGCCGTTGCCCCGCAGTCTTTAAAATTTTGGTGCGTGAGACAAAAATTACGGTCTGTTTTTATAAAGCCATGGGCAATTGCAATATGCATAGCATACGGGAAAAAGGGGCTTGTCATAATATTTTTGTAAAGATTTTGAGCGGCATAATGAGCGACTTGATGTCCCCCGTGTCCGTCAAAGATCCCGAAATATTCAGGCAAAAGTATTTGAAAAAGTTTTTGGCGGGCTATTTCTTCTGACTGGGAAGTTTGTAGTGTGTGTGTTTGTTTTTGGCAATAGGGAGCGTATCGATCTTCGTTTGTTTTACGATTTCCTATGTGTGACTCTGTTGCATGTATGATTGCTGTTTTCATAAAATGGTTTTTTAAAAGCATACGCGAGCGTTGTTCTTGAGGGGTTCTAGGGGCTTGTCTTGGACTAGCTTCTTGCGTCCGAAGCCATGAAGAAGTCCATGATTTAAGCGATGTCCAAGCAGAATTTTGTTGTTGGGGAGATCGGTGCATTGCATGTGTGTGTTTTACATTTGTGTTTAAACTTAAAAGCATGACAAGAAAAAGTTTTTTGATAAACACCTGTGCGTTCATGATAACCTCCAAAGAATTAAAAAAACAAAGCTGTATTTCATATTAGTCAAAATAGCATAGATTTTAGATAAAATCAAACACTTGTTGGCATTTCAAATAGAAAATATAGTCGTGCGCCTACATGGGCAGAAGTTCTTACTGGGCGAGATTGTTGGGCTTTTTTGCGCTAAAAAATACGCTTACAGGTGCGGGAGCTGTCTTGTGCTTGCTTTTCATGTGTTGTGTGTAAAATACATGTTTTGAAAATAGTAGATCACATATTTTGCAGTGATGATACGTTTTGAGCCCGTGACTTTTGTTTATGTGCATATGTACAGCGGCTAAATTTGGAAACGGTCTTGTGCAGTAGTAGCATTTGATTTTCTGTGCTCGTGCTCTAGCTCTCTCTCGTTTTCGTGTTTTTATTCGAGCATTTATCTGTGCTTGTTCTTGTTGAGTTCGTGTGTCCACTTGAGCTTGTGTGTTTGTGTGTCCTTGCGCTCGTGTTTGTGCTCGTGTTAGTACCCGTGTTTGGGCTTTGTTTCGAACGAGTGCTTGTATTTGTGCTCGTCTTCGCGCTTGTGCTAGCTCTCGTGTGCGCTCTTGGTTTCGCGTTTGTATGCGTTCGATTGATTGTTTAAACGCAATTTGTTCACGATCGTCTTCTGGCGTGGCTATAAGATAGTGCGTATCTATTGGTTGCTGGTTAAGGCGTCTTTGTATCTCAAGTGATTGTTCGGACAAATCTGGAGTATCTGGAATGTCTAATTCTAGGGGCTCGTTTTGTTCGTATTCGTATAAAAGAATGTGATCAGGGAAAGCGTTTTCTTCAGGAAGCTCCTGAAGTGAGAAGAGGTCTGTAAGCCCGTCAAAAATTGGGTTATGAATTGGGTCGTATTGGGCGTGTATCGTTTGTGAAAAGAAAAAAGCGATACACAAGTATAGCTTAAGAATGGTGAAAAAAAAGAAAGCGGGGTGTGTGGGGCTTAAGTGTTGCTTTGTTGGCATAATCTGTTTGTGTACTTCTATTATCGTTCGATTATCGTTCAATCAGTGCTTCAACAGGATTAAGCTGTGATGCTTTATATGCTGGGTAGTACCCAAAAAAGAGACCAATAAGCGCTGATGAGCCCAGGGCAATAATAAGTGATGTTTTTGAAATAACAATTGGCCAGCCAAGCCCCATGCCAATAAGCTTAGATACACTGATACCAACCAGCGCTCCCAAGCTGCCGCCGAGTAAGCATATAGTAATTGCTTCAAGAATAAACTGATTTAAAATATTTGACGTTGTTGCACCTAGGGCCATGCGAATCCCAATTTCACGCGTGCGTTCAGTAACAGTGACAAGCATAATGTTCATGATCCCAATACCCCCGACAATAAGCGAAATAGAAGCGACGAAAAAGAGTAATAAGTTTAAGATGCGTGATGCTGTATCTGACGCTTCAGAGATATCATCTTGATTAAAGATCGTAAAGTCGTCGTCTTGATTTTCAGGAATTCTGTGATTTTGTCGCAAAAGGGCACGAACTTGCTCGGATGCTGTGTGCATGACGTCTTTGTTCTTTGCAGACATCATAAATGCAAAGTAAATTTCTTTGCCCCCAATTAATCTTTTAAGCATAGTTGATATGGGAATGAAAACAACGTCGTCTTGGTCAACGCCATCTGGCCGTTTGCCCATTTCGTCAAGTATTCCGATTATTTTAAACGGGATACGTTTGATGCGAATTTTTTTCCCAATGGGGTTTTCATCTTTAAAAACTTCTTTGGCAACTGTTTGCCCAATAACGGCAACTTTGTTACTCGAATGTACATCATGTTCTGTAAATTGTGTTCCGGAAATTGTTTTCCATTCTCTGATGGTAAAGTATTTGTCGTCTGTGCCGGCGACAATTGGTTCCCAAGAGCTCCCATTATGTGTAATTTTGCCCGAAAATTGCAGCGCTGGCGAGACCAGCGAGACGTCATCTATTTCGTTTCGTATTGCTCGCAGGTCTTGTGGCGTAAGTATTGGTCGAGGGGGTGCGCCACGTTGTGCGAGTTTTTTTTGCGATGCTGAGAGTACGATAATAAAATTAGACCCAAGTTTTTGTATTGCTTTGTTAACGTTTTCTTTTGCCCCTTGCCCTATTGACATAACGCAAATAATCGACACAACCCCGATAATAATTCCCAGTGTTGTTAAGAGAGAGCGAACTTTGTGTTGGGCAAGTGATTTGAGTGATGTTAAAAGCAAGATTTTTGGATTCATAAATTTTTAATTTTTAAGATTTTTTTTTGTCTGATTTTATTGTTCCGTCGATCAGCTCGATAATTCGTTTTGTTTTTTCAGCGATATATGGTTCATGTGTAACAAGCATAATTGTTACCCCTCTATTTTTATTAAGTTGGGTAAACATGTCCATAATAATTTCGCCGGTTTTAGAATCAAGATTTCCTGTCGGCTCGTCGGCTAATAAAATACTCGGGTTATTAACGAGTGAGCGTGCAATGGCAACCCGCTGTTGTTGCCCGCCAGAGAGCTGATACGGATAATGATCCATACGGTCGTCAAGTTCGACCATATCAAGAAGTTCACGTGCGCGTGCGCGTGCTTCTTTCTCTGTTTTGCCTGCATAGAGCTCAGGAAGGGCGACGTTATCACAAGCAGTTAACCCAGGTAATAAATGAAACTTTTGAAAAACGAAGCCGATTTTTGTATTACGTATTTTGGCAAGTTCGTCTTTTGTTGCATGCGTCGTATTAACTCCGTCAATAAAGCATTCGCCTTCAGTTGGCTGGTCTAAACAGCCAATTAAGTGCATAAGCGTCGATTTGCCGGACCCTGATGCCCCGGTGAGAGAAACAAATTCACCTTTGGTTATTGCCAGATCAATACCATTAAGTACTAATAGCTCTGTTTCACCCATGTGATATATTTTTTTTAGGTTTTTTACTTCGACCAGTGCGTTCATCTTTTACTTTCTTTTTTTATTTTTTCCCGAGCCCGCCTGGACCTTGTGTGAACTGTTTTAACAAAATATTTTCTTGTTTTTCTCCAAACACTTGTGTAATAACGTTTGTGTTTGGATTAATCCCGGATATAACTTCTGTGTACCGTTCATCTTGTGTGCCAAATTTTACAAGTATCTGTTTGATTGTTTTATCTTCTAATACCCAGAGAGTTTTGTGTTGTGTGTTTTTTGTTTTTTCGCCAAGCTTTTTGAAATCTAAGCCTAGCTTTTTTGCTTGTTTTTCGAGAACAAGACTATTAACTCTTAACGCTTTATTCTGCACACATAACGCATTTAAACTTTCAGAAACTTTAATTTCGACATTTGTTGTCATGCCAGGGCGCAGTGAAAGATCTTTATTGTGCACATCAAGAATAGTTGCATACGTGACGACGTTTTGGACGATCTTTGCTAAGTACACAATTTGTTTAACGTGTGATTTGAAGCGCTTATACGGGAATGCATCGACTGTAAAGATAGCTTCTTGTTTGTCTTTGACCATGCCAACGTCTGCTTCGTCAACGTCAACGTATGCTTCCATTTCGTGTAAATTTTTTGCGATCTCAAAGAGCACTTTTGCGTCGAGCATCGATGTTATCTGTTGCCCCAAGTTAATATTTTTTGAAATAACAATCCCGTCGTCTGGAGACTTGATAAAAAGATTATCGTATTGTTTTTGTTCGACTTCGAGTTGTGCTCTTATTTGTTCGACTTTTGCTTGAGCTGTTTGATATGCTTGTGTGTATTGGTCAAATTGATTTTGTGACAACTGTTGGGCTTCGTATAATACTTTTTGTCGAGCATAAAATTTTTCTTGATAATTACGTATGGCTTGAGCTTCTTTAAGCGTTGCCTGCAATCGTTTAACGTTGCTATCTCCTATTCCATTGTCTAATATGGCAAGCACCTGGTTTTTCTTTACACTATCGTTATCGTCAACAAGTATTTTTTGAACTTTTCCTGAAACTAAACTACCAACAGATATTTGGTCTTTAACTTTAAGCGTCCCTGACGCTGTAATAAATTGCACAAGATTTCTTTTTGTTGGTTTTTCTACAGTATACGGTAACATCTTTTTTTTGCGATTATGTTTTTTGTACAGAACAATTCCTGAGACTATCGTAACGATAGCAAGAACGAGCGCGATTATTTTTTTGTGATTCATGACTTACTTATGTGTTTAGGGTGCTATAAGTTTTTGTAACACGTATGATTTATAATATAGCATTACTTTTTTTGTTTTTCCAATATTCGCCCACAGCTACGGGGAAGAGCGATCGAATATCTTAAATAGATCGATATGATCCCTGATCAATGGGCTACTTTCCTACGCCCTACGG
>CAZFHP010000061.1:0-8941 GCA_964519365.1 uncultured Pseudomonadota bacterium | reverse complement strand
AAGCAAAGCTCTCTATGTATAATTCTGGACAGCGTAAGCATGGATCCTGAAACAAGTTCAGGATGACAAAAAATCAAAATTCTTCTTCGCGTTGCTCTCTTCTTAATTCGTTTGCCGATAAACAGATTCCAGACTTGTGGGTAATGATAAGGCTCACAGGCCGGGAAAATTCTGGATCAAGTTGTCTCACAGTCTGGGAAAATTCGGTGTCAAGTTGTGGGCGAATAAACGAGTTATTATGCCATTGCAAGCTGGTCGATTAATGGCGATATTTGGTACGAATAGCGCTGTGAGAGTAATGGCTCTTCTTCGACTAGCTCTTTAACAGGTAAAGCTGCAAATGATCCATCTTCTGTCTGAATTGTTAAATAATCAAGGCTTGTTATAACAGCATCTCGAAACTCGTCTATGGTCTTAACGGGAAGATCATTAATTGTTTCGATAATGCGATCAATTCTCATGAAGCATTTTGTTTTGTGTGCCTGCGAGCCTGGGAGAATACTGGTAATAATAAGACGTGGTTCAAATTGATTTTTTGGCTTTTGGTATTTTTCGATTAAAGAAAATTCAGAGCTCTCGCTTGCTACGCTTTTAAATGTAAGAATGTGATTAAGAGTTAGTTCAACGACAACAAGTCCACCGATGACTTCGTAGTTAAGTGGTGGTTGGTGCCATGGATGGAAAAGATCAATTTTTATATCATGATCGGTTGTTATTTGTGCGTCAAGATCGATTCTTTCTCCAGCTCGGTAAAGTGTTATCGTAATGGGGCTTTCGTTTTTAATGCGAGCTAGATAGTCAGATGTGCTTATCTTATCGTCACTTTCTGCGACCCAGGGAGATGTAAGATAGCCGTGATAATCGATTTGGTTGTCATTAATCGCGTAGATGATATCGCCTTTTTGGATCCCATATTTTTCAGCCAAAGATTCTTTTTCTACTTTTCTGACATAAATGCCACCATCTGTAGGGTTATTGAGATACTCTAACGTATGCTTTGTTGTTGGGGAAAACGAAAGGCCCCAAAACGGATGCTTGATAATTTTTGTTGTGTAGAGTTCTTCGAGTACTGTTTTGACGTTATTAATCGGGATCAAGTAGCCAATATTATCTGTCTCTGCGCCAATTATTTTTGATGAACAAACGCCTATAACGTTTCCTGCTGTATCAAAGAATGGCCCGCCGGAGTTGCCGGGGTTAATAGGTGCTGTTGTTTGAATAAGCTTTCCTGCCGAAGAGCTTTCATGACCGGCGTTAATACCAGGGGATACTTTAAGGTTTTCTTGTCCCAGTGGGTAGCCCAGGGCCATGATATCTTGAGCTTCGGTCAGCATGTCAGAATCGCCAAATTCTAAGTATGGGAGTGTTGTAACGTTGAGTTTTTTTTGGATAGCTTCACGCGTATAGTCTTTGAGTTTAAGCAGCGCGATATCCCGTTGTGGGTCGCCACCAATAAATTCGACTTCAAAGCGTTCTTTGCCCAATGATGGAATTTGAATAAAAAGTGCGATAGCCTCGTCTACTACATGAAAGTTGGTTAAAATATCACCATCTTCGTTGAAGAAGAAGCCTGTTCCGCACGCCATATCTTCATAGGGTGTTTTAAACGGCTCTAGAATATTATAATGATGAATGTACGAAAAAATTTGAACGACTGATTTTTTTGAATTTTGACAGATTTCTTTCCAGCTGTTGCTTTCAGTACGTGTATTATTTTTTGCATGAGTGTGTGATAGTGTTAAGACATTTGTGAGAAATAACACGCCTGTGATAACGGTGATTCGAGTATTTTTTGAGAGGATCGAAAATATCATGATTTTATCTCTTTCTTTTAAAAATATATTTTTTAAAAATTTTGCACAGGTTTTAAAGCTCAAAAACCATTATATCAGAAATATCAGAAAAAGATTTTATTTTCGTTTGGGGATTTATGGAGAATAGATTTTCTTTATTAATCAAGCAAAATAGGCGATAAGTTTAAAAAACCATCGCCTATTTTGCTTGAATTTAAATTACTTTTTTTTGAGTATTGTTATTAAGAAAGGGTCGCCTATTTTTGTAGCGATATCAAAAGCTGTTAGTCCATTATTATTGCGTTCACAAGGGTTGTGCCCGCTTTCTTTAAGCAATAAAGCGATACTTAATTCTTGTAAGGCGACGGCAGTATGTAGTGGGTATGGAGAGCGAAGACAATGTTCAAGGCGTCTTGGGGAAACGGAACTAAGTATGCGAGAATGAAAGATTGGGTTTTGTTGTTGTTTGAAGTGAAAAAAGTTTCTTGATGCCTGACTTGCAAGAATTTTAGATACAGTTTGTTGACCAGTTAATCCCATTTTACACAATGCTTTTTTAAGCATGGGCTGAGCTAGTGTTCCAGCTAAACTCAAAAAAAAAGTAATTGCTGCAATTTTTTTCATATTCGTGGCTCCTATGTTTTGTGTGAATATTAAATAAACCTTGTATTTAAAGAGTATTTTATGTTTACTTTAACAATTAAGCAAGAAGTATTTTTTTTGCACGCGTGTAAATTTTTTTGGAGAATCGATTATGCTTGATTACGTTACAGGTAAAGTAAAAGAAGTTCGAGATAAAACGATTACGATAGACATTTCAGGGTTTGGCGTAGCCCTGCTTGTGCCTAAGCCCGAGGCGTTTGTCAAAGATATTGATGTGACGCTTTATGCTCATTTACACTGGAACCAAGAAAAGGGCCCTGCGCTTTTTGGGTTTGAAAAAGAGCTTGATCGAATGGTTTTTTTGATGCTTATTGGCTGTTCTAAAATTGGTCCAAGTATTGCACTGACGATTTTATCAAAATTTTCAGCGGGGCAATTTTTAGAGATAATCGCTGCGCAGAACGAAAAACAGTTAAGTTCGATTAATGGCATCGGGGCTAAGAAAGCTGAGCATATAATTGTCCAGTTAAAGCATAAAGTACAAAAGCTTCTTGCTTCAGGCGAAATTAAGGCTGAAACACAAGAGAGCTTTGTTCAATGGCAAAATGTCAGCGATGTACTGACTTCGTTAAATTATTCAAAGCAAGAAGTTTCAAAGGCGATGTTGTATTTGACTGAAAAATACTCGGGACAAAATTATAATCTTGATACGTTGATACGATCAGCGTTGACGTATTTGTCGTCGCCACGGGCATAGTATACTATTTTAGTAAAAAAGAGAAGAGATGGGGCGTAAAAATCATGAATAAGAAAAGCACGATACGTGTTGTCCGGGCATTTACGCTTGTTGAAATGCTGATAAGTTTAAGTGTTGTTATGGTTTTTCTTGGATTATCTGTGCCCAGATTTATAAACAAAGACGAGAGATTTTTGCTTGATGAGCTGGATACGCTTTTTATGACGTTCTCATATTTGCAGCAAAAGGCTCAAACAGATCATAAAAAAATAATGTTAGTTTTTGAGCATGATCGTAATCGATATTATTTTACAGACGATCATGAGAAAAAACGTTGGCATGCGCTTAATCAGGTTGTTTCGTTTGGCTATCTTAAGTCAGCTCGTGGTGCGCCGGCAAAGCATAAAAAACTCATAAAGCAAGCTATTACGTTTCCTGCAGGGGGGCATAAAAGAAAAAATTATGTGACGTTTTTCCCAAACGGAAAAATTTCCCCTGGGTCGATTTATTTGATTGATAAAAAACAAAAGCATATGGTTGCTTTAACGTGTTCAATTATGTCAGTTGCAAGCATACGAAAATATATTTATCGGCATAAAAAATGGATTTGTCGATGATCGAGAATATCATGAAGTCATGAAGTTAAGATGAAAACACTTTTTAGAATTGTAATACGCCTTTGTTTAGTACTTATTTTAGGGGGGATCTTAACGCTGTGGGTTGCTCAGAATAATACTCGTGTGCAACGGGCGTGTGCTTCTGAATTATTTAAGTTTTTGAAAAAAAAATGGAAAGCTGATATTCACGTAGATACGTATCGTTTAAATTTTTTCACAGGATCTCTTTTTATTGAAAAAGGGGTGATAACGTCACGAGTGCATCATGATTGTTGGTGGCAATTTGATGACGCAAAAATTAAGGTAGATTTGTTGAGGCTTATTTTGAAAAAAGAAGCGGCGCTTCGTTGCACGTTTAATAATGTTTTTGTTAACACAGACTATCATGAACGTGCGTCAAATAAGATTGATATTACTGAGCATATTGGATATATTTTTGAGTCTGTTCCCAAAAGGATAAAAGTAATTCCTGAGCTTATTCGTTTAAACGATATAAAGCTTCATGCACATAATACTCAGGGTGATAAAAAACTATTAACGTGTTGTTTAAATGGGGTTCTTGAAGCTCAAAAAAAGTATGCAAGTACAGGGTGCGATTATTCCTGGAAGGTTAATCTTTTACTTGATGACGGTGATGTTGCATATGATAAAAGCACGATATTGACGAAATTATTCGGTTCGGTTGCTTTTGTTTCGCATAGCAATAGCGATAGCTGGGAGATTGTTTGCGATAATACTTGTGTGTATAAAGATAACCAATTGTTTTTGAAAATAAACTGGGGGCAGGATAAAAAGAAAATTTTGTTATGCGATAATACACGGTCCTGTGACATTGATATCTCATCTGATTGCGTAAAAAAGTTGCTTGCAAATCTGTCTGTATTACTTGGTCCAAGTATGTCGTTTGATGGTGCCGGGACATGGGATAAGCATGATAAAATGGGAACGATCGTATTGAAAAATCGTGAGTGTATAAAATATTCGAATTGGGAAATTAAATCAGAAGATGCTATTTTTAAGATTATCGCGCAATCACAAGGCCAGCTTTCTGGGACCTATGCGATTACTTTAGTACAGCATGAAACACAAAAGAAAGTTATTTTACGGGGGACATTTGTGGCAAATACTCAGGAAGTAACGCTTATGGGAACGGCTCCTGATGTTCTTGAGAATGGTGCGTATCGCATAACTGTGTCGCTTTCTCCTGAGCCGCATGTTTCAAAGTTTTACTGTACGATTGGAAAAGATAAAGTAATCTCATTGCGAACAAAAGATAAAAATAAAAAAATACTTGCCGGAACAGTAGCCTATTCTTTTATTCAAGCGCTTTTGCCGCAAAGCTTAAAGTATGCAGTGTTAGGCAGAAGGGCTCTTTTTTATGTGGCGCTTGATCAAAAAGACTTTAATATTTTAACGGGAAGTATAGCGTTAAAACGTGGGAAGTTTTATATTCCTGAGGTTCGTAATCTTGTTGAAAAATTTCGCACGAATTTTACGGTTACTATGCGTGATAAAAAAGTTGTTTTTTCTGATGCATATATGGGGCTCAGTCGGGGGTATATAAAAGCACTTCGTGCTTTTTTTACGCATGATACGTTTCATGTGCCGCTTGAGATTAATAATCTGTTTCTTAACTGGAAAAAAGACTTTTATGGGTTTGTATATGGCGACCTTCTTGTACATAAACGTAATAATAAGCAGGCGCATGTTTCAGGTAATCTTATTTTAAAAAAGTCGTTGCTCAAAGAAAATATATTTTCGCGTGAAGCAAACAATAATCTCTATTCTTCAGATAAGTATAATCTAACATACGATATTCACGTTAGGACACAAAAGCCAATGGCGGTTAAAACAGCGTCGCTTAAAACGTCTGCTCATGTTGATATTATGCTTGCGACGCCTTATATTAGTGGGGCGCTTGACTTAGATGGTGGGTTTATTAAATTCTTGCGCAATAAGCTTTTTATTGAATATGGAACGGTTCAGTTTTTGCCAAACAAGCTTGACGACCCCCTTATTGATTTGCTGGCGAAAAATACGATAAACAAGTATGCTGTAACGTTACAAGCAACAGGGTCATTACAAAAGCCAAATATTCTTCTTGAAGCTGATCCTGAATTAAAAGAAGAGCAGGTCTTGGGATTGCTTTTAGCAGGCTCTGAGCATGCAACGTTACAAGCTGATCTTCCTATAATGCTGATGCAAAATTTACACGATATTATTTTGGGAAGTAAAAAAATGCTACCCAAGACGACAACGTTTTTTGAAAAGATAACACGTGCGTTACAATATGTTCAAATTACGCCAAACTTTACAGATCAAACTGGCCGTGGTGGTATTAAGGGGGTAATCTCTATTGATTTAAACAAACAACTTCATGCGCAAATTCAGAAGAATTTTAATCTTCAAGACGATTTAGCATTTCAAGTAGAATACTTGGTGTCAGATGATATTAATGTAAAAGTTGTTAAAGATCAACGTGGTGAGCTTGGGTCAGAGCTTGAAGTAAGATTTAAACTTTGAAGTTTGCTGAGTGTTTCGTCTAGGTCGTGATATTCGTCTTTTCTTGTAAGTTCTTTTTTCTTTTTTTTCTTTTCTCGATTGTTCTTTTTTTGTTCACGTTTTTGTTTATGTTTTTTTGTCAGTAACTCTGTTTTTTCTTGTGCGAGCTTGTCAGAATATTTTTTTTCAATTTCAAGACTCTTGGTTGCTATTTCAAGATTTTTTGTTGTCATTTCAAATTTTTCTTGGACGCTGTCAAGCTTGCCTTTCATAGAAACAAGTTCGTTTTGAAGGGTCATTGTTTCTAGATTTTTTTCTTTCAGTTGTGCCTGCATGTCTTGTTGTGCGTTCAGAGATGTTTTGACCGTGTTATATATTTTGTCGATACGATCCAAAAGGCGATAAATACGGGGTTGGGTTGCTGGGTATTCTTTGCGAATGCCGACAAGCTCTGTCCCGACTTTTTTGTAAAGATCTCGCATTTGATTTTGTGTTTGAGTTATTGGCAAGCAAAAGATAGTTTGCTTGCTCATAGTAAGATATGCTAGTATGCAGCATAAGAATAAACGACATACATTGCGTTTTTCTTGCATCACATTTCCTCTTCTAACAATATTGTTGCTAATATTCGAACAATTTGTAATCTTTCTCTTCTTCTATTATAAGTAGAAAAGAATAAACGTAAATAATTTTTCATATAGATTTTTAAGAGCGAAAGTATAGCCCACATGAGACGCTTTATCTTGATTTGTTTTATGCTTAGTTTGACGGTATCTCTTGCAAGTAAGTCAGAAGTCTATTTTTCCCCTGACGATAAACCAAGAAGTAAATTACTTAAGCTTATTAAGTCTGCAAAACATACAATTTATGCAGCAGTATATATGATCACAGATAAGCATATAGTCAAAGCACTCATCAAAGCAAAAGACAAGCATAACGTTGATGTGCAGGTCATAACAGATAAAATCTCAATGGAAGGCATGTATAGCAAGGGGACCATGCTTGTTGATGCTGGCATAGATGTCTTTGTCTTTGATGCAGAAAAAAAAGTAAAAAAGAATTTGCGTAAAAAAGACACGAGCAATCGTTCTTTTTTCTTTAAGCCATCAGCGATTATGCATAATAAGTTTGCAGTAATCGATGATCAAGTATGGACCGGTTCTTTTAATTGGACCCAGTCTGCCAATCAGTATAATCAAGAAAATGTTATTGTCACAGATGAACAAGACATCTGTGACAAATACGAGGATCACTTTGAAGTATTAAAAGAACGATGCACATTGGCTCAAAAACATGCTCAAGAAGAACGAGCAAAAAAAGAACTTGATTTTGAGATTCCTGATTTAGAACCAAAAGAAAGTGCTCAAACGGCTGGTAATAGCATCATAGAATATGTACGCGCTTTTTTTGATATGCTTTTTACGTATTGACTTTTAAAGTAAGCTCTTTTTTCCTACTTTTTCCCAGTCACGATCAAAAAGTTCGATGCCTTTGTCTGTTAATGGGTGCTTAATGCTTTTTTCAAGTATTGCTGGAGGGAGTGTGATAATATCAGCTTCAGAAAGCGCGGCTTCTTTGAAGTGATCGACTGATCGTATAGACGCTGCTATAATTTGTGCGTCAAATTCATATGTGTCTTTTAATTCGATAATCTCATCGATAAGTTCTATGCCTGTTATGCCTATGTCATCAAGCCTGCCAATAAATGGCGAGATCATAGCAACGTTAAGCTTGGCAGCGATAAGTGCTTGAAGCGCTGAAAAAATAAGCGTAATATTCAGCGGTATGCCTTCTTCTGTGAGTTTGTTAATTGTTGGTAAGTACTCTTGTGTAAATGGGATCTTTACGACTACGTTTTGTGCGAGTTTGGCAATTTCGTGTGCTTGCTTATATACAGCGTCAGGTGTTTTTTCAACAACTTCGATACTCACCGGGCCTGAGACTAGATCACATATTTCAAGCAAAACGTCTTTAGGATTTGCTCCTTCTTTGCTGAGTAGGCTTGGGTTTGTTGTTACGCCATCAACAAGACCTGTTGGGATCCATTGTTTTATTTGCGCGAGATTTGCAGTATCAAGAAATATTTTCATAGGAGCTCCTGTATTATTTCTTTAATATTCGTATTAGTTTTATAATCTTATCGATTTGTATCATGATTATATATTTTATGCAAGATTGCTCAAAGCATTGTATCATATGGATATATTGTGTTATCGTATTGCTATACGATGTATAACGATAAAGAAAGAGCGTGAAAAATACTATGTGTTTCCGGGGGGGAAGATTATGAAGTCACATGCGTTTACACTTATTGAATTGATGATAGTCGTTGCAATTGTTGGTTTTTTGGCAACAGTTTCTGTGCCACAATACTTTCAGTATCAGGCTAAGGCTCGTCAGACAGAAGTTGCGGTTAATCTTGCGTCGTTGCACACGGCGCAACAAGCATATTATGCCGAGCATGGTAAATATAGTACGGAGTTATCAGGACCAACCGGTATTGGTTGGAAGCCACAGGGTTACAAGGGCGGGGGTAAGCAAGAGCGCTTTTATTACACGTATGGCTTTAATGTCCCTGGGGCGCAAGAAGGGGTACACTATTTTACGGGCAAACTTGAAGCGCCTAAAGAATCTTTAGGAACTTCGCATGCAACTGAAAGCTCTTTTGTTGCAAAAGCTGCAGGAAATAT
>CAZFHP010000060.1:0-9035 GCA_964519365.1 uncultured Pseudomonadota bacterium | reverse complement strand
TGACGTAGTGCCAACCCATGCCAAGGCTGAAAGCCGCAGCCATGGGGTATTAACGGAACTTCGTACACCCTTGGTATAGCCAAGAGTACTTATAAAAACGGGATGTGCCTTCTTGTTTGTAAAAATATATCTAAAGAAATCGACAATATGACAAACAGTTGAAAGTTTCTAAGAATCTGTGGAGTTTTTAATGTGAGCACAGGGCTAAAAGAGAACAAATTTGTTCTAAAATCTCTGGGCTTTTAGAACAGCATGTTGCTTCTTTATCTTGATAAAGCAATATCCCATGATTCCCATGCAACGTTTGCAAGCTATACGCTTGCGGCTGAGCAATGCCAAGAGTTTTGCCTAACTCTTGAAGGGTTTGGATATCACTCGTTTCTTTTTTTGTGCATGCTTTTTTGACGCTGTGATGAGAAAAGTTTTTGATTTGACTGTGGAATTCTGCTTTGTTCATAACCTCAGAAAACGCTTGAGGGTTGTTCCAGACATCGTCAGGGTGCATCTTGCATTCGTTGTGGCAAAACCCGGCAACGCCTTTTAGGTAATCAAAGTCGGGGCTGTCAATAAGATATGATGCACGGGAAAAGCCAACGATGTGGCCTATTTCGTGTAACACGATTTGAGATAGTCCATCGATATCATGATTGTGCAAAATTTTGGGGGGCAAGTTAAGCAGTGTTTTTAAGAGTATTTCGTTGCACCTTCCCATTTCTTCGCTACTACATTTTGTCATTGTTTTCTCCCAACTTTATTAGATCTCTTTTTTTTTAATTTTTTGAGGGCCTATATAAACAGTACCTGTTTTTTCAGTTTCAAACAAGAAACAAAAAAACAGGTACTGTTTATTGCGTTTTTTATACAAAATCTAATTTTATTCTACTTTTATTCTACGTGAGCGCATCAAACAAAAAGCTATGTTCGCCCACAAGAAAAATATTGTTTTGATAGGCGATTTCTATAAATTTCCCGAGGGTTAATATGCCTGTACTGACGGTTTGGGCAAACAGTTCTTGTAAAAGTATAATTGTGTGTGTTCTAAGAGCGTCTTTGTCCAGTGAATAAGCTATTTTGCCTGCGAGTTCTTCTTGCAATGGTTTTAAGCAGGGGAATGCGTTGAAGATCCACCGTTCATATTCTTGCAGCTGATCGCGATGGTGTTTTGAGCCGTTATTGTATGTTAGAGCGAGCATGGTTTCTTGTTGATCAAAAACCCATCCGTCTTCAAAAATATTAATCGATTCGAGTTCGGTTTCTTCTTCATTATCGCCTCGTTGTTTTTGTTGAAGTTTGCCGGGCGTGCTTTTGGTCCATGCGATTTCCTGAAGTTTTGCAAATGCTTGGCGTACACGATCTTTTAGCTGATTAAAGTATCGCAAGCTCGTTTCATTCATTTGTTGTGTGTACCCGCCAATTCTTTCAAAATTATTTTTAAGTTGTAGCGCGAAACTGTGTAATGCTTCTATATCTGCGTAAACAAAAAGGTCATATAATTTTTTTACGTACATATTTGAATGATCAAAGCGTGTATTTTGATAACAAGCTGTAGGATTTAGCGAGTCATAATGGAACATATAGATAGTGCCATCAGGCATTTTTTGTAAAAAGAATAACACCCAATGTGTTGTGCGTGAGAGATTGTCGCGAAGACTGAGCGCCCCAGATTCTCTTCCTGTGTTGACAAGAATCGCTTGAGGTACAGAGTTTTTTTGACGTAACCGTTTGATACGTGAGTATAATTCTTCTCGCCAAATTTTTCTCGCAAGAATATTATCGATAAGTGTTGTGCTATCAAATACAATTGTGTTTTCACGCATTTGCTTTGGCAATTGAGCGATAAGATACTCTAGTTCGTGTGAGCGTACGTTATTAATTGCGCTTGACGCATGGGTTTCATGAGTGCACGGGTCTTGAGTTCTATGCTGGCAAATTTGTTTTTCCCAAGCAGGGCATCTGTGTGATCGAAAGTTTTCTTTCATGTGCTCTCGACTTTCTGTGTCAAATGTATCAGAAATAAATTCCCAGTTATGTGCGCAAACACAAGCATTAAGGGCATAATAACCACAGTGTAATGTGTGTTGCCCCTTAAGATCGGGAGCAGCTTGGTGAAGTGTTGGGCGTGCATAGATAGGGTATGTACGGGCTTCTCGTGGCAGTTTGTGTGCAGGCACTTCTGACTTAGAAGATGCCGAAGCTCCTGAGCATGGCTTTTTACGTTTAAGAGATTTTGCTGGTTGTGCTGCCTGTATTTCGCATGTACTAAAAAACGACAAAAGTGCAAGCGTGAGGATGCTAAGCATAATACGCATACGCGTATTCGTGTTTTGTATATGTTTTGTAACAAAAGATATGATCATAGTTTTAACCTCCAAAAAATAATCTAAGCACAAAATTAGTCTAAGCACGTATGAGTCTAAGTATGTAGATGTATAATCGTGCGTATTTTAAAGCTAGCAAAATAATTACTATTGCGCAAACGCTCGAACAAGCTTATCAAGCATCATGCCATTTGATGCTTTGATAAGAACGAGAGGGTCTTTTAGATTGTTGGCCGAATGTTTAGGAGTCTTTATGTGATTGTCCAAGTGTATTTGTGCTGCTTGCCAGTTCTTTGCTTCGATTGTAAGCATGTCTGACGGGAGCATGTCAGCAATATGCTGTGACAGAGGCCCTACACAAATAACGACGTCTATGCTGGGCGTATTATGCAAGAATCGCCCGATTTGGCGGTGCCAATACGCCTCTTTTTCCCCCAGCTCGAGCATATCGCCAAGCACGGCGATTTTTTTACCATCTGTGGGTATAAGATCAAATGCTTTAAGCGCAGCTTTCATGCTTGCCGGGTTGGCGTTATAGCAGTCGCTAATAAGCGTGCCCATATTATTTTTGAGTTTTTTTTGTTCAAACCTATCTTTGTAGCCTGCATATGCTTCAAGCCCCGTGATAACAGTTGCTAAAGGGATATCAAGAAAATATGCAATTGTGCTCGCTGCAAGAGCGTTAAAAATAGTGCCATCATGAGTGCTGTTAAGCATAACAGGCGACTTTTGATTGTACCAATTAAGTATAAAGCGTGTACCAAATTTTTGAGTACTATCTTTTATGATCTCGATTTTACGTGCGTGTACTTGATTTTTTATCTTCAAGCCAAACTTTGTAACAGGATGGGGATAATATATGTTTGTCAGTTCTTTTTGATCACCACAAATAATACCAATATCTGTTGGGGTAAAGTGTTCAAACAGCTGTCGCTTTTCATGAGAAATTTGTGCAAGTGTTCCCAACCCTTGGCCGTGTGCATGTGTGATACACGTAATAAGTCCGATAGTTGGTCGGGCAACATCTGCAAGCTCTGCCATTTCGCCCGGTTCGTTAATGCCCATTTCAAACACTGCGACTTTGTGTTTGGGGCTTACGTTAAGTATGTTAAGACTTAAGCCCAAAATAGTATTTTGATTGGCATGCGATACGTAAGCATCTATCTTTGCTGCGTGTAAGATACTGCGCATGATTTCTTTGGTCGACGTTTTGCCAACTGAGCCTGTTATGCCAATAACTGGGATGTCTAATTGCGCTCGCCAGTGTTTGGCTAGATCGATAAGTGCTTGAAACGTATTGGGGACACGAATAATTAAACGATCGTTTAAATTTTTTGTTTGCGCAAGAGTGCGTGATACGTGCGCGTCTTGCTGTACGATTAAGCCTAACGCGCCAAGCTCACACGCTTGTTCTATAAAGTTATGCCCGTCACACCGTTCGCCTTTAAGGGCAACAAATATCTGATCTTTTTCAAGCGTTCTACTATCAATAGAAAACGAGATTTCGTGTGTAAAAAATTTATCAGGAATATGTTCACGCTTAACTTCTTTGTCGTTTATAAAGTATCGAGCGTAGTCAAGTGCTGTGTGTAAGAACTCTTTGCTTAGTAGCATAACAGATATATCTTTTTGTTCGTTATTTTTGTTACAATTACTTATGATCACATACAATTTATATACACAAAAACTACGTGTTTCGCAGCATTTGTCAAGGTTGTTCGTGGGGCTTAGATATTTTGGGGAGTTTGATATGGTTAAGAAGATATTATTATTCTCGCTTGTTTTTTTTAGCGTTTCTTTTTATGCACATGCATGTTTTTGGGATTTTGTTTGTTGTTGTGTTTCCCCTAAAAAAACTACAGGTGCAAAGAAACGATTTGTTTGGCAACAGAGGCCGCTTGAGCCAATCCCGGAAGATGCGTCTGTTAAGTTTGATTCTAAGACTAAAGCGTTGTGTAAAAGAGCGTGGCAAGAACATCACGATCGGTATCAAGAACAAGCGCGTGTGTATGGTCGAAGAATATATCCAAGAAGGCCTCGAAAAAAAATAAGACGGCAAACTGTTTTGCATGAAGCTGTTTTGTTTTGTTCGGATAAAATAGAGCTTGCTTCTTTGATCAAGAAAAATAGACGTCTTATTGACAGGCCAGACAGAGATGGGGATACACCGTTGCATTTTGCTTGTCGTTTTAAAAAACTATATGCGCTTGTTGAGCTTTTAAGAAATCGTGCAGATGTAGATGTTCAAAATAATAATGGTGATACTCCATTACATATTGTATGTCGTGAACATTATAGAGATGGGCTTCTCAAACTTTTAAAGTGTGATCCTGCTTTGAATGTACAAAACAAGAATCTTGATACGCCGTGGCATGTAGCTTTTGAGGGAATAGGCACGGGTGAAGAATACTTTTATATTGGTGTTAATGTTGCTTTTTGTGTGTATCCGTCAAGGGTTAAGAAACATCTTGCTAACAAGTCAGGAGTAACGCTTTGTTCTTTATATGAAAGGGCAATGGGAGTGCGGTGTAAGAGTTGCGTGCGTTAGCGTTTCCCATTTATTTATTGTCTGAACCGGGATTGGCCAGGATTTTTTCGATTATTCAGGATAGATTTTTATTAGAATTTTTAGGGCAAGATGCTTTTGTCGCAATTGTTAACATAATGGCTCTTGTTTTTTTCTATTGTTTGATTAATTATAATATTTAAGTAGAATACCAGAATAATAATTGATTTGGCAATTGATTTACCGAGGTTAAAATAATGGAATATCAAGACATAACGAGAAGAATTATTGGTGGGGGAATGATGGTTCATTCCAGATTAGGAAATGGGTTTCAAGAAGTCGTGTATCAAAGAGCCTTAGCCGTAGAGCTGCAAAGACAAGGTTTGTCATTTCAACGAGAATTTGAAATGACTATTTTTTATACAAATGTTCAGGTAGGAACAAGAAGAATTGATTTCTTTGTCGAAGGAAAAATCATGGTAGAATTAAAAGCCATTACTATGCTAGAAGACGTTCATCTAGCTCAGGCTAAAAATTATTTAGAAGCCTACAATTTGAGTGTTGGTTTGTTGCTTAATTTTGGTTCGGTGAGTTTGGAATTCAAAAGAGTTTATCATCGTGCTAACCCTGATATTAATCCTGTAATACCTAAAGATCTTAATAAAAATCTATCCTGAATAATCGAAAAAAACCTGGCCAATCCTGGTTCAGACAAGTTTTTTAGCGCAATACTTTTCGTGCCTTACTCCCCTGAGCTGGAGCAATAAGCCCATCCCGTTCAAGATTTTCAATAATTCGAGCTGAACGATTAAAGCCGATTCGATACTGTCTTTGCAATAACGAGATCGAAATCTCGTTTGTCGTTTTTAAAAACTCAAGTATCTTAGGATATAAATCATCTTGTAATGCGTCTTGCTCTTGTTTATTTTGTATGTTAAGCGCTTCGCGCAAATCGAGATACGTAACTGTTTGTTGGCTTCGTATATGATTCGTTAAGCCTTCTATTTCTTTGTCTGAAATATACGCCCCGTGTACACGCATCAGGTGTGATGACGACGAATGCATAAAGAGCATGTCACCTTTGCCCAAAAGTTTTTCTGCCCCTTGTTGATCTAAGATAGTTCGTGAGTCAACTTTTGATGAAACACGAAAGGCAACACGACTTGGGAAGTTAACTTTTATTAAACCCGTTACGACGTCAACAGACGGACGTTGCGTTGCAACGATCATATGTATGCCTGCTGCTCGGGCCATCTGAGCGATTCTAACGATATATTTTTCGATATCTTTGCCGGCAACGATCATAAGGTCAGCAAGCTCGTCGATAATAACGGCGATATAGGGCATCGGTTCAAGTTCATGTTCATGCGTGTGCTCGCTTGTGTGTATCGTATCGTGCTTGTTCGTTCGCTTGCTTGTGTCTGTGCTTTCTTGTTCGCGCTTGTTTGTTCGTTTGCTTTCGTATAACTTTTGATACTCACTAATATTCCGTACACCAACGTGTGACATTTTTTCGTATCGTTCTTCCATCTCTTGTACCACCCATTTTAAAACACCGGTTGCATGAACAGGGTTTGTTACTATCGGGAAAAGCAAGTGTGCGATATCTGCGTACGGCGTAAACTCAAGACGCTTTGGGTCAATTAAAATCAAGCGTAACTGTTCGGGCGTGCATGTGCACAGTAGGCTTGCAAGCATGCCGTTCAGCCCAACAGATTTTCCTGACCCCGTTGTCCCGCCAACAAGTAAGTGCGGCATGCTACTGAGATCAGCAATAACCGGGCTGCCGGTAACGTCAACCCCAAGCGCTAACGGGAGCTTTTTTTGTCCAGTATTTTCTTTAAAGCTATCGCTTGCAATAACTTCAGAAAAGAAAACACTCTCTCGTGACTGATTTGAAATTTCAAACCCAACAGCGTTTTTGCCCGGTATTGGGGCGATAATTCTAATACTCACAGCAGACAGCGCCATTGCCAAGTCATCTTCCAGCGCTGTGATTTTACTGATCTTGCTGTTAATTTCAGGCTGGTATTCGAACATTGTGATTAATGGCCCGGGCTTAATATCTGTGAGTTTGCCTTTTATACCAAAATGCTGAAGTTTTTCTTCAAGTTTTGTGCCCCGCGCTTGTGCATGGTCATATAATTGTTTCGTATATGCTTTGTCATGCTTTTGTATAAATAACGACGTGTCGGGAAGTTCGAACGTTCGCAGCGCTTCTTTTTCTTTTTGTTTTTCTTGTTCGTTTTGTATTTCTTGTTCGCGTGCTTTCTCGTGTCTTTGTGCGTGTATTTTTTTAATTTCGCGCATAACATATTCAAATGGGCTTGTGTCTTGTGTGAGCGTATCGTCTTCTGTCTCTATATCTGTGCTTGTGCCTGTGCCCGCAAAAATATTTTTTGAAAAACACGTGTTAGGCAATCGCATGTAAAATTTATTTTTGTCTGTCAGTTCTGTGATTGTTAGAAAATTTTTAAGAATTTTTTTGTCAGCAAAACGCGCGATTTTCTCACGTATGTCTTCTTGACTATATTCGTGCTTGTGTTCGTGATTGTCGTTCGTATCTTGATTTTCTTGTGCCCCGTCAAGTTCTGTATAGTTCTTGCTCTCGTCTAGCATGTCAAGCGTCTTAAGCGCGTCGTGTATGTTCTTGTGTATTTCTGTGTTTTGTGTATGCGCCTGTGCGTGCGCGTTTTGCGTTATCTCTTGCCAGAAAGCTTCGTCGCCTGTTTTTTCACGTACTTTCTCGTTTGAGTATTCGAGAGTGTGCTCGTAAGCGCCTGCGTATTCGCCTGTCTTTTCAAGTGTTTTCTTACGTGTGTTCTCGCTTTTACTTGTATCGTTTTGTTTCTTTCTTCGTAAGAAATAAAACACGGCGATTATTTTTGTTCCCACAAATATCAGCGCTTTTGCCAGTGTTTTTAAGCTAAAAATTAAGCCCCCAATAATTTTTGCGAAAATTTTATAAACTCCATGCCCAATTGTTTTAATAAGCACAAGTGGTGTATGAGCTTGCTCTGTTATCGTGATAAGCGCGTGCTTGCATGTTCGTATGCATGCTTGGGCTACAGAGACGCGTGTGACAAGAATAACACTGACCCAAAACAGTGCCCACAGAATAATAGCTGTGCCTACAAACCCAAACGGTTTTGCGAGTATCGTGCTCACGATAGAGCCCAGAATACCGCCGGGGTAACTATTAGTAATATCAAACGCGTATAAACTACAGAGTCCCGAGCCTGAGAGTAATAACACGGGAAGCAATAAAATACGCGAGCGCTGTTCTTTTATAGGAATTGCAAGCAGCGATAAATACGCCGGGACCATAATAGCTGTAAGCAAAAGATAAACAGCTGACCCTAAAAGATAAAGCACAAGCGCGGCTATATGTGCGCCAATAGACCCACACCAGTTTGAGATTTTTTGTACGTTCTGGGTGTAATAAAACCAGGTTGGGTCTTTAGGGTGTGACGAGAATATTGCAAGGGCGAGAAATAAAAAGAGGGCAGTCAGCGCTACGCCCAGCGCTTCGGTATGATAGATTTTTTTTGCCCAACTTTTTTTAAGCCGTGCTTTTATTTGAGCTTTCGTTGCCTTGAATTTTTTACTTTTTTTCTTGAACATAATTTTTCTCCCGCTTCCCCATTAAGCGTTATTAAACATTTCGATTAAAATAATTTTGCACTTTTGTAACAAGAATAACGCATAGGATATCCTGAGCACAATTGTTTGTGATTTTGTGTTTGTCTGAACCACGATTTACACGATTGCTAGGATTCGCAAGATTTTTGTGATGAGAGATCGAACAATAAAAAATATCTTTTTGTGATTCAATATTACGCTTAAAAAATCTTCTTAATCTAACCAATCGTGTAAATCGTGGTTCAGACAAGTTTTTCTTGGATCATTTTAAACTCAACTTTATTGATAGCGCATTACAAACCAAAGTAATATGCCAATAGGCACAAGCATATAAAAGCCAAACAGCCAGAGCATATTTTTCTGGATCAACAACCAAGCAAAATATAATAGCATGTAGGCAAGTATCGTTGCAATAGTCGTCGTTAAAATAACCTGAGGCGTGAAAAGCGCGGGCCAATTGTAAAACGTACTCAGCCCTCGCAACCCATTGAAAAGAAACGCTGCTACAATTAACGGAAACTGTATGAGAAACGAAATTTCAAATGCGCTTCTTGGTGGGATAGCGAGCC
>CAZFHP010000059.1:0-9255 GCA_964519365.1 uncultured Pseudomonadota bacterium | reverse complement strand
GGTTCCAGTCAATTGTCCAAAGGCAAGAGTCAAGGATTTGGTTAAAGACTGGTGTCGTAGCATCATCATTCAAGACATCAGAGTGCTCAAAAACCTTCAACCTACCCTTTCTGCTAACTGTTGCTAGGTACTGACCGTCAGGACTCCAACCTATCTCACTGAGATAATCGCCGAGATCTCGATTAAAGACGGGAGAGGTTGCATCATCATCGAGAATATCGATACGAGAAAAGACTTTTAGGTTGCCAGAAGTGGTCCCTGTTGCTAGGTATTGCCCGTCAGGGCTCCAATCCATCGACCGAAAGCCATTACCTATGTCATTGTTAAATACAGGTGAGGTTGCATCATTATTAAGAATATCGGTGCGCGAAAAGACCTCTAACCAGCCATTACCATCCCCTGTTGCCAGGAGTTGCCCATCAGGGCTCCAGCCTCCACCAAATAGGCTCGCGCCCACGTCTCTGTTGAAAACTTCATCTGATTGAAACCCATCTACATTTACTCTCACATCATTGTCAAAAAATACCTTTCCTCCACGCATCCGAAATATTCCTCGAAGCGTAGCACCATTAAAATACAGGTTTGCGGTTTCATTCGTCATATCAATAACATTGATAGCTGAATTATACAAAAACGTAGAGCCGTTTTCAAAACCAAACGTTGCTCCATCAGTTACATGTAGTGGCTGAGGTGAACTATATGTAAATGCATGTGATCCACTGACTACAACGTCACCATGGATAAATAGTTCCCCATTAAGCATGACACTGTCGTCAGCCAATTCAAGCTCGACATTCTCAAGCGCAAGTTGATGGCTAGCCAGAAACATTGGGTTGCTCGCATTGTTTCTCGTATTCCTAATACGCATATTCTTAAGCGTACACGTCACATTTGCATCAACGATAATCCCTGCATTTTGTTCAAGCACAAGTGTACGACCATGCCCGTTAATAATCGTATCCTGCGTAATACGAACTTGCTTGCCAGCTGGAATATAAAATCTCGATGGGTCAACTTGGTCATTTTCAAACCCAACGATATCACCATCAGAAACAATAAACCGCCATAACGACGCTTCGTCTCCATCGTCACCATAGGCAAACGATCCTTGGCTCCAATTTGCCGCATTTTGATTCCAGCCCGTAACACCATCCATAGAGTTAAACTTGAATTGCGATTCGATATTATCAAGATAAAACGATGATTCGTTGTTTACGAATGTGAGATCAGCGGTAAGATTCGTGACGAAGATCGTGTTGATAACGATTATGTTAATTACAAGCGTTATGACGCTTGCACAAAAAAACATGCCTACCCTACACTTATTTATTATGCTCGATAACATCTTAACTTTCGATAATATCTTAGAAAAACATGTGCACATAAAACATTCTCCCTTTTATTAAAATAGTCTTAATAGCCCTTCGAGACGTCTGTTTTTGCCTACGGCTACGACGAGACTCCTCAGGACGAACGGAATTTTTGAAATTACCTTTTCTGTGATCATTTTCAATCTATTTTAATTTTTGAATTCACATTTATTAACTGTTATCGTAACTTACTTTGCCACTTACTTTTACTTTTGCACCTGCAAGCACGCGTACATCTAAATTCCCAGAACCATAAGCTTGCGATGAATCACCAAAAATAATCCCGTTATCAAATGTTTGAGCAGGCGTTTGCTCAAGATAATTTACGCCGTAAATTTGTAATTCACCAGCGCTTGCGCCGGCAGCTGTTCCAATGGCTAAGTAAGAACCATCATGTCGCCATGATATTGATTTTACATTAACACCTAAGGTACTTGGTATTTGTGTTACAAAATTTAAAGTGCCGCCTGTAAACTCATAGATACGGGCTTGTGTGATTAACCCGGCATTTGCTCCAAGAGCTATATACGTTCCATCAGGGCTCCAAGAGACAGCGTTAACTTTAGTTCCAAGTTCTACCTGTGCTCCTGAAATAGGATATAATGCTGTTCCTGTAAAGTAATAGACTAACACTTCTGCACCAGAACGTGCGTTTGTTCCAACGGCTAAATAACTTCCATCTGGATTCCAAGAAACAGTATTAACCTGTGTTCCTAGGTCTATTGGGATCAAAACTGCATTTGTTAATGCACTTCCCGTAAATTTGTATACGCGAACTTCTTTATTGTATCCGCCGGCTGTGCCAATTGCCACGTAATTGTTATCGGGACTCCAAGCAACTGTAAAAGCATTGTAATTTGCTATTGCGGTTCCTACATCAAGACTAGTGACAAAAGATAACGTTGTTCCATTAAAACTATAAATGCGCAGTTCGTTAAAAAATGAACCTGATTGTGCACCTACTGCCAAATAATTACCATTAGGGCTCCAAGAAACAGAGAGTGCAGATCTGTGACCACTATAAGGCCATCCTTCTTGTAGATTCGCAGAGCTTTGAAGAGATAATGTTCCCCCTGTCAAATTATAAACTCGGACTTCATTGGCTCCACTCCATGCAGCCGTGCCAACAGCAATATAATTTCCAACAGGTCGCCAAGCAACAGCGTTAATAGTAATAGACGCTGTATCAGCACTTGCGGCACCAGTAAGGGTTCCTGTTGTGTCATTAAAATTGTACACACGCAGTTCATAATTAGCGGTGATATTTGTTTCGCTTGTTGATGGGTTAGCTGATGTTCCGATTGCAACTTGTGAACCATCAGGACTCCACGAAACACTGTTCGCCCCATCGGCTCCTTGATCTTTACCGTCAGTTGGGCTTGATAAGGGTGTTATTGTTGAGATACTTTTTGTAGTGCCGCAGAGCGTTACATTATTGTCAAGACACAACATGCCTTTACTTAAACGTAACCCTGGGTATGTTGCGAATAATTTTGAACCATTAAAATACATGGTTGCTGTTTTGCTTTGCATTTGCATTAAATGATTATCGATTGAAGATGGGTTGTACCAAAATGTTGTGTCTTTATCAAAGCCAAGTGTTGCCGCGTCACAGATATAACTTGTTTGGGTTGATCGATATGAAAAGACAGAAGATCCTGTTACGAGTACGTCGTCATGAATAAATAGCTGACCGTCATAAAAAGTAAAATCGTCAGCAAGGGCCAGTTCGACGTTTTGTAAAGCAATATGCGTTCGATTGCCTACCGGATGAATAATTTGGTTTGAGAATCTATTGTATGTATTTTTAACGCGCACATTACGTAGCGTAAGTGTTACGTTGTTGTCGACGGTAATACTGGCATGAGGTTCAAGATAAAGTGTATTGCCATTGCCGTCTATTGCCGTTGTTGATGTGATATGTAAATTTTTGCCTGTTGGGATTGTTATGTTTCCCTCGAGAATAATATCATGAGCGCGCCCATCGATAATGCCACCCCTTGTAAGTCTAGCATCGGGGGCGAGCGTAAGGTGCCGTTGTAAAATTAACTTTCCAGAATCGTTAAGATCAATTGTTCCATCGACGCTTTCGCTGGTCTCTAGTGTTACTGAAGTTCCAGCAGGAATATCAAAGCCTTTTAAGAATTTTACAAAGCCTGTTGCTTTGTTGCCGTTAGAGGCTGTCCAGTGTGTTGTTCGCCAGACTGGGTTTGTTGTTCCGTCAATTGATGCTGCATGTATTTGTGTCTGAAAAAGACCCGTGAGCACGCATGCAAGCATACAGGTTATCATGCGTATACGCATGCATGTACGTATGCTCAAAAATATTCGTCGAAAAATTTTTGGATGCACCTGACTTATCGTTATCACAAAACGTTCTATCATAAACTGCTCTCCCTCTTTTTATTTTTTTTAAGTTTCTTTACTTACTCACATTCACAAACTTTTTGTCAAGTTTTTTTGTTATCATGTGTTATGTATCGTGTGTTACAAAGCCATGTATTTTAACATGGGTGCCTGCGAGTACTTTTATATCTAAGTCGCCATTTGTTTGTGAACTATCACCAAAGATTATACCGGTATCAAATGTTTGTGGTGACGTGTCGTAGAGATAGTTAACTCGATATACGTAAAGTTTATCTCCTGTTGTTCCTAATGCTAAATACTTGCCATCTGGCCGCCATGAAACAGATTTAATATTTTCATCAAGATTTAATGTTACGATAGATGACGAAATAGATGTTCCATCAAACGAATAAACGTACATTTCGTTTGCAGCTAAATTTGTTCCAATTGCAAGATATTTCCCATCAGGCGCCCATGCAACGGAATTAATATCTACGTTTGATGGAGAAATGCCTTGAATAATAGATACAGAAGAACCATTAAATCTATAAACCTGTAATTCAGAAGTTTCAGCATTCCCTATCCCAACAGCTATGTATTGCCCATCAGGACTCCATGACGCAGAATAAACATTGCCACCTATAGCCGTTGTCCCATCAATAGGTGTTAATGATGAACCATCGAAACTATAAACACGAAGTTCATAACCCGTTCCCGTTGCCCACCCAATTGCTAAATAATTCCCATTCGGGTGCCAGGCAACACAATGCGCGTTCTTACTGTTATCACTTGCACTTGCCCCTGTTAATGTTGCTGACGAGCCATCAAATGAATAAACAAGAACTTCATCTCCTGTCGCTGTATTTTGTGCTATCGCTAGATACTTCCCATCTGGGCTCCATGCAACAGAATTTATAGTTGCATTTGCAGGGGAAAAATTATGAACCGTTGATAAAGATGAACTTGTAAATCGACGAATGTGTACTTCCGTGCCAGCAGCACTACTCATTACAAATACTACATATTGTCCATCCGGACTCCATGACAGTGCATTAACATTACCTCCTATTGAAGCTTGCGAAGCTACTAACGTTAATGTTGAACCATCAAAACTATAAACACCTTGTTCTACCCCTGTGCCTTTTGACGCTCCTATTGCTACATGCCGGCCATCAGGGCTCCATGCAACTGCATTAACATCTGTAACTAACGCTGCTGTTGATGCTGGTAATGTTAATGACGTGATTGCTGTCTGTGCAGCACTGCTAAGTGTTACGCTATTATCGAAGCACAATGTCCCGTGACTTAAGCGCATGCCCACATGTGTTGTGAGCAACGTCGCGCTATCAAAATAAAGCGTCGATGTTCTGTTTTGCATTTGAATCAAGTGATTATCAGTCGTGCTTGGATAATAAAAAAAAGTCGTATTTTTATCAAAGCCTAGTGTACTTGCGTCGCAGATATAACTTTCTTGTGTTGAGCGATATGAGAACACAGACGATCCTGTTACAAGAACGTCGTCGTTAATAAATAGTTGGCCGTCGCGAAAGATAAAATCGTCAGCTAGTGCGAGCTCGACGTTTTGTAATGCAATATGTGCCCGGTGCCCGGAGGGACGAATAATTGGATTGGCTAAATTATTACGTGTGTTTTTGACGCGCATGTTTCGTAACGTAAGCGTTACGTTATTATCGACGCTAATATTAGCATGTGGTTCAAGATAGAGAGTATTGCCATTGCCGTCGATAGCAGTTGTCGATGTAATATGTAAGTTCTTGCCCTCTGGGATTGTTAGATTGCCTTCGAGAATAATATCATGTGCACGGCCATCTATTGTACCGCCGTTTTCAAGAATAATATCTGGCGCTAGCGTAAGATGGCGCTGCAAGATTAACGTGCCAAAGTCGTTAAGATCGACAGGCCCATCGATGCTTTTGCTTGTTTCAAGCGTTACTGATGCTCCTGCTGGAATATCGAAGCCCTTTAAGAATTTTACGTATCCCAAGGCACTGTCACCATTAGCAGATGCCCATTGTGTTGTCTGCCAGACGGGGTTACTTGTCCCATCAAGTGATGCTGCGTGTATATCGTATGTATGATAATATGCAAGTAAGCTTAGGCATAATAAAATTGTTTTGAAAATAATATTTTTTGTGGTCTTCATTAAAAATCCCTTTTCTCTTTTTTGTATGAAGCCTGATAAAATATTTTTAGTTTTTCAGATTTAGTTTTTCAGATTATACAAAAAAATCAAGAAAGAGGTTTGCTTCTTATCGCAAGAAATTATAGACCATCAAGAGTATTATGCTCAAAAGTATCGTGTAAAACGAAGCAGTATTGATATTTTCAAGACGGCTTGCGACACGTTTTTTGAGAACTTTGTCTTCAGAGTCTTTTACGTTCTGGCCCTCGAGTATAACGTACATCTGAATAAATAATATTATGAGCGACAAGAACACAAGGGCATAGTAAACAAAGTCGATATGTGTTGGGTAGGCAACGTGGGGTGAGATGCTTTCTATGACTAATCTAAATAATACGAGCATGGGCAAAGACGATGCGATCATGCCAAGTCTTGTTAAATCGAAGATATTAATTAAGAGCGATAGAAGCCCAATAAAGAACACGACAAAGAGTGGGAAGTAAAGAGAGATTAAGCTGCGACCGCCGATACTTTCAAAATCTATAGAAAAGACGGCGCATGGGTGGTCGATTTCCATGTCTGAGTCTTTTGGATTTAAAATCGATTTGATATAGCCGCCTTTGGCAAATGTCTTTTTTGGTTTCCAGTCATCGACCATGATGTCGTTAGAAAGCGTTATGTTTTCGCCTGACGTATTAAACACAAGTTCTCGTGACGTAACGCTTTTGTTTATCAAAATAAAATTAAGTCTATGGTCGCCGATTGGGAATTTTTTGTATTCAAGCGTTGTCTTGTATTTTGCCTGAATATGAAATGCGATAAGCACGTCGTCTTTAAGTACTTTAATAATGGGCGGGGATTTATAGAGCATCTTGTCTTTTGAGACAAACTGACTGTTGTGTATCACAAAATTGTCGATTGTATCAAGAGTTTCAGTTGCTTTTGGAAAACGAAACCAGATAATGGCATCCATACTAAAGTCGCCTTGCGTAAAAGAAAACTGTGGAAACGTATTAATGTGAATACCAACAGTAACGTTTGATGCAAGTTTTTTTACTTGATCGCTTTGTTCTAAAATTGCTGGAATTTCTTCTGGGTATATTTCTTTTCGGTACTCGAATTTTAAAAGAAGTGATACACAGATTGATGTGACTATTATTGCCAGAATTTTGTATTTCGTAGACGTTGCTTTTTCTAAAAATTTTTGAAAAGACGTTTTAACAGTTTGGTCCATGATTATCCCTTTATAATCGATATTTCTTCGCCAAAGGCATGACGATTTTGATCGTTAAAGTTTACCGTAAAGCCGTTTAGGTTATACTTTTGCATGGCTTGGATGTGTTCAATGATTTTTTCTTGTGTTATCGGTCCGTCGATTTTTTTCAGTGCATCGACAATAATCGCTGCACTTATGTAATACATAAACGAGAGAACATTAGGAACTTCTTTTGGCATGATTTTTTTGATGTCTTCGCGATATTCTTGGGCGATTTTTGTGTCGTCTTTAATACTTGGAACAGCAGATGTGTAATAAAAATCAGCGCCTTTGGTTTTAAGCATATTGCCAGCAAAGAGTGTTGAGTCGATGCCGAAAAACGATGTTGCATAATGGCCCATTTCAAAAAATCTATCGATTAATCTAACAGCTGGCATGCTGGTACTAATACAAATAACTATCTTAGGGTCTGTGTTAATTATTTTATCTGCTTGTTTGGTTATATCGAGCGTGTAACGATTATATGATGCTGTTATTGTTGGCTTGATCATATGTTTTTCGAGTTCTTTTTTCAGATCTTTTGCTGCCCCTGACGAAAAGCTATCGTCGGCGTGAAAGATGGCGATTTTTTTGTGCCTAATATTATCTACGATATGCGTTACAAGTTGCTCTAATTGCGCTTGCAGTAACCCTGGGCCATTAATAATATTGGTAAGCTCTGGGTTTCTAAATTGATCGTTTCCGGCCCACGGGAAAAACATAGCTATTTCTTTTGATTGTATTTGTGGAAGAACTTTTAAAATACTTCGAGTTCCCATGTTTCCCAAAAACATTGTAACGCCATGTTTTTTAAGCTTACTTATATTTTGCTCTGCTTTAACGGGACTTCCCCCGTCGTCTAAGCTTATCAAACGAAGTTTTTTGCCGCGAATGCCGCCTGTTTTGTTTATTTTTTCAAAGTACACGTTAATTGCGTTTTTGATAATCGATCCGTATAGTTTAAACGATCCTGAAAATATACCAGACTGTCCAAAGACGATTTCTTTTTTTGGGTTTATGCTTATCGTGACTTCTTTTTTCTTGTTGTGTATTGCGGAGCTAAAAAAAAGTGTCACAAAAAGAAGTAGGCTTGTTTTGAAAAAGCTTGCGTGAAAAAAACTTTTGATAGAAAAACTTTTGATAAAAAAAATAGTACGCTTCACGTTTCTCTCCAAGATTATTTTTTTGATAAAATTCTAACGTTAGAACAAGCGTACAGAGATTATTTTTTTAGAGTCAAGATTTTTTGTTTTAAGATTGCTTTGGGCCGGGCTGTATGGGCAAGTTGTGCTTGCGATATATCTCGTGTAATTTTTCTAAAATATGCTTACGGTCAGGCCCCCAGAAGATATTGGCATGTTGGCCCGTTTGTGCTTCGATTAAGTAGAGATTCTTAAAGTTTTTTTGCTTGAGAGTGCCGTGTAAGAGCTGAGAATCAGTAATATCTATAAGCTTATCTTGCTTGGAATGTACAAAGACGATAACAAGATTACGATTTACAGTGTCCCACATACTTGTAACAGATTTTATGGGCGTAATATTCTCGGGATTATAGTTGGGAAAATATTCGTGAGCGATACTTTTGTTTGTGTGTTTAGTTTGTTCGTCAAAATTAATCCCAACGATGCGAGCAACGACTTTTTCTACAGACGCAAACGGGGACTCAAGAATAACTGCGTTAATATTTTTTAATAAATCTGGATTATGTGTTGCAAGCCAGGCTATTGTATTGATCATGGTTGCGGCGCCTTTGCTAACGCCAAATAAAATAATATTTTTATTTTCTTGGGTATATTTTTTAATTTGCTTTGTTATTACGAATATATCGTCTTCTTGAGCTAAACACGATTGTTGTGGGCCAATATTATGCCCGTATTTTGTACGATCCCACTCGGGGCCGTTTTGCCCAACGATTGGGCAGCCAATAGTATCGTGATAATAGATACGCTGGTCAGCGTCGCCGCCCAGGCCGTGTGCGAAAATAGCAATAGATTCTTTTGGATTATTTTGTTTTAGGGTCATATTTTTATGTGTTTTGTGTGAGCATGAACAAGCGCTTAAACATGTGATTAAAAAAAATGCGAGAGAAAAAATATATGTTTTGTTCATGATTTTAAAAAATTAAAAAAAGCACGCATGAT
>CAZFHP010000058.1:0-9275 GCA_964519365.1 uncultured Pseudomonadota bacterium | reverse complement strand
GGCAGAGCGCAAGCCGAACGATTTTTTCAGAGACATTCAATATGTATAAACGTAGGCGTCAACGCGGTTGCCGTTTGCACAAGCGTTCTTAATGGGTTTGCAAAGGGGAACCCTTGCTGCGTGGGTCCAGGGGGTGCGCATTCACCCCCTGGTATAGCCAAGAGATTTAGTTAAAACGGGATGTATCTTATTGTTCAAAAATTTGGAAGCTTAATTATTTAGAATGGTATTAGCCAGTAGAAGCTAAATCTTCGAGTTTTTGTGAAGTAGGTTTTATTTGGATCCCAGCTAGGTGGCCTTAATTCTTAAACCCGCAAAGCGGTGTAGGATATTGTCATACAATATCTTCAAAACGTGTAACTTCACCTTTAAAGTGCGTATAAAACGCACCAACCGGGCCGTTACGCTGCTTGCCAATAATAATCTCAGCAAGCTCAGGATCTTCCGTTTCTGGATTATAAACGACATCGCGATAAATAAAGAAGATAACATCGCCATCTTGTTCAATAGCTCCCGATTCTCGCAAATCAGAAAGCATTGGGCGTTTGTCCATACGGCTTTCAAGCGAACGTGAAAGCTGAGAAAGCGCAATTACAGGGATGCCAAGTTCTTTTGCAAGAGCTTTTAAAGATCGAGAAATAGACGATATTTCTTGGTTTCTGTTCTCGTGTCTAACATGCGAATGTAACAACTGTAAGTAATCGATGACAATTAATTGAATGTTTTCTTTTGCTTTAAGCTTACGCGCTTTAGCACGTAACTCCATGATATTTAACGACGCCGTGTCGTCAATAAATATCTTTGATTCAGCCAGTTTTGCAGCATGGTTTGTCATCGTTACCCACTCGTCAGAAGAGATTAACGCGTTACGTATTTTTTGATGCGGAATATTTGTTTCAGACGAAAGCATTCTGAGCACTAACTGCTCACTCGACATTTCAAGCGAAAAAAAACCAACAGCCGCACCACTTTTCCACGCGTTAAGAACAAGGTCTAATGCAAATGCTGTTTTACCCATCGAGGGACGAGCAGCAAGAATAATTAAGTCTCCGTTTTGCATCCCAGAGGTCATTTTGTCAAAATGCACAAACCCGGAGGGAATACCAGTCACCCCTTCTTGATGGCTTTTAACCTGAGCAAGATGCTTAAACGTCTTTTTTAAAATAGAATCTAATTTTTCAAACGCTGTTGCTGTAAGATTATTCGATATCTGATAGATCTTTTTTTCTGCAGCATCAAGAACGGCTTCGATAGCGTCAACTTTTTGGTCGTAACTTATCGTAATGATATCAGCAGCCGAGTGTATAAGTTCTCGCAATATTGCTTTGTCTTTTACAATCTTTGCGTGTTGTGTAATCAGACCAATAGATGGAATATCTTCTTGAAGTTCGATTAAATATTCTATTCCACCGGCAGATTCTAAAGCCCCGTCTTTTTCAAGATGATCTTGTAGAACAAGTAAATCGATCTTTTTGTCAACCTGGGCGAGCTCAACCAGTCCCTGATAAATCAACTGATGCGGTTTGCTGTAAAAATCTCGCGAATTTAAAATATCACATACGAGCGTAATATTTTCAGCGTTAAGCAATAACGCTGCTAGTACAGATTTTTCAGCATCAACACTAGCTGGGAGAGCTTTGCCTAAAAGGCTTTCAGCCTGGGCCGCACTTCTTTTTTTTGGCCCTTTTTGTTTGAAAAAAGATGCTTGTTGGTCTATCGACATACATACCCTTTATGCTGGAAACTTACGCTGGGTGTTATTCTTTACCAACAATTTTTAACGTTAACTGTGGTTGCAACTTTGATGAAAGCTTAATCGTTACTTTATGCTCACCAACTGATCGAATAGCTTTGCTAAATGATATTTGCTTTTTATTCACGGTAATATTCTTTTCTTTTAATAATGCAACAACTTCATCAGCCCCAACCGCGCCATAGAGCTTGCCGTCATCGTGAACTCTTTCAGTCAGAGTCAGGTGTAACGTTTTAATTCGTTCAGCAAGCATTGCTGTTTTGCTATTCAAAACATCAGTTGCGACTTTCTTCTTAACAACTCTATCTTTATAAAAAGACATATCTGCTTGAGTAACTTTAATCGCAAGCTTTTTTGGTATCAAATAATTCATGGCATAGCCGTCAGAAACCTTAACAACTTGCCCTTCCATACCAACTTTTTCTACATCTTTAAGCATAAATATACGCATATTATTCCTTTCATATCATACTGTTATTACAAAACAACTTGTGTGTCCTATATAAATTATAGGCAATTGCGTTAATCCTGATTTAAAATATACAAGATTTTTCATGATGTTTCTAAAATACGAATTAAACCAGCTGTCGTTAACAAAAAGCATAATTGCTTTATTTGCGTTCGTTATTTTTGCCCACAAAACAAAACGTTTAACACGCGTTGTACAAAAAAACTCTGAACACACCTGAGGTAAAACGTTAAGTGTATCAGAAAGAACAAAATCGTTAAGAGCTAAATCGTTAGTATTTTCTGTCTGCGCCGGGCAAAATTCTACTACATCACGTAAAAACATGTCCCTCAGTATACTATATTTTTCATAAAATGAAGGCATTTTTTCAACAAAAGCAACACAGTGCTTTTTGCAATATATTTTTTGCATACTATCTTTGTTAAGCCAATAGACTGCCTGATAGCGCTTGTTGTCAGCGCTTTGATAGTGTGCCCCTATTAAAAAAGACGCATAATCAGGCAATGCACTTTGCCAAAGAGAAATAATTTCAGGATAGCGATTAAGTGCATATGCGTAACTACTTTCAGGGGAAACAAATAGTAATGGGTCAACTTTTTGTGCGTGATAATTATGACACGCTTGTTTTTGTGCAAGCGTGTGAAAAATTTTTTGGCCTAATGCACACGGGTCACACGTATTACAATTTGCATGTACATGATTTTTATTAGCTGGTTGAATATACACAAGCGAATAATTACTTAACTCGTAACGAGCTTCGTGCATAGCAGGTTTCTTATTTGCGCCATAAAACATAATAGCAAAGCACGATACAAATTTTAAAAAAAACGTATAACGAGCCAAGGGAATACATGGCGAAAGAAACGGGTATCCTTCTTGGCATAACGTAAACGGTGACAAAACATAGAAGTCAAGAAAAAGAAAATAGCCAAGTATCGAAAAACACGAAAGTATTATGCGCCCAGCAGAGAAAAAAAACTTTTTTGAAAAAAGCGTTGCTCGTGTAAGAAATTTAACACACACTCTTGTAAACCAAAACCAAAGCGCGCTGGTTAACGAAAAGTATATTACGATTAAAAGATAGATTATGCACGATAAAAAAATACTCGCATGTGATTTAGAAAGAAGTAACTCACAGAACCAAATAAAGTGAGAACCAAAAATAATTACTCCCCACACAAGACCCATAAAAAAAGTCTGTGAAAAATTATGCAAGCGTGTAAAAACTACGAGCAATAACGCAAGAGAAAAAATAACAAGAAAGCCACAGTAATAGGGGCTTGCAAAAGAAATCGAAAAAAAGAGCGCAGACAAGCTCGTCAAAAAAAAAGTTTGTGTGAAAAATATCTTTTTTATGCTCTGTATGCTGTCCACCCGTCTTTAGTTCTTTTAAGAATTACTTTCAAATTATCTTCTGATAGGGTAACAGCTCCTGCTTGTCTTGCAAGAAAAAATAAAAGCAAAATTTTTATGTTTTTTTAACACCTGCAAAACAACATAACGGCGGCAAACAACAGAAAAACCAACTTTGTGAGGGAGCCTTGCAATGCAAAGGTTCCTGGCGATGCAAAGAAGCCTGGCGATCTGTAAAAATTTGCATAAGCGTTCCATCTCCATCTTCTAAGTCAAGTTGGGCGATATCTAATGGCGACTGACTACCTAATCCAGCGATAGAAATGCCTGAAATAGAAGTATCTGCACCATAACGTAAAAGAAGTTGGACCATTGTGATACACGTTTGCTTGTCTTTGAGATCTAAGGCTACAAGCAACGGGGTATCACCGTTAGAATTTCGAACGTTAACATTAGATTTATTTTTTTTAAGAAGTTCTTGTGCAATATCTACAAGCCCGTATGAAACAGCCAAATGTAACGATGTTTCAAAAACAGACCCGTGAAGCAATTGGCGAAGTGCTTTTGGACCAAAGTATGTTTTTACGACTTTGTGATCATATTGCGCTTGATATGCAAGAAACATACGTTTTAACGTATTAAAAGAAGCTCTTTTTCTTATTGCTTGGCGTATTGGCCACGCTTCATCAACTTTTAAGCTAAGAAATTCTGGGTATGTTATATCGGGAGCCGTGGGGCTAAGCTCGATTTCTTCTTGGCTGCTTTGATCAGACAAAAGAGGTGTTCTTAGATCACTAACAGTTGCTGACTTACGCATACCCATACAAACAGAACAAGAAACAATAAAGAATAATCCCAACGATAAAGCACAGAGCATTATTTTTTTAAGAAAGACCAAAGTACACATGATAACCTCCACAATGATTTAGCACGAATTTAACACGATAGTTTTTTTCAAAAGCATGTAACAATTATATCATAAGCGCTTAAAATATCAAATGTGCAATATATTTTGTTCTAACTTGAGCTTTATCAGACACAATAATCGCTATTTTCAAGCAAAGTCGTTCAAACTAAAGCTATTTAAGAAATATTTATTGCGATCGCGAGAAATAACCCCTCGTAGCTCAAGTATACGTGATTTTTTGCTTTTGTCTCGCTTAAACAAACTTGCTTTGACTAGTATTGTTTGAGATTTTTCTGATAATTGGCTTGCGATAATCTGCGCGTAACGCGTACGTGAAATCTCACGTGTAAAAATAAACGCCCCATCCTGAGAACTCTTGTCTGTGCGCTCTTTAAAAAATCTTTGCCAGTCTCGACTAATACGCATAACCTCTTGATTAAAAATATTTTCTAGAACATAAACGTTCTTGTAAAATTGCTCGCGCTTTACAACAAGATCATATAACATAGATGTCTTGTGCCACGTCAAAAGAGAAAAGATTGTAACGAGTGATGTTATGGCAAGAACACACATCAAAACAAAGCCCTGCTCTCGCGCTTTCACAATAGCTCCCCGTTTCTTAGGCGAATATATTCTGTCTTTGATATTTCTCGGGGCTTATTTATTATTTGCGTATCTCGCTTATAACAATAGTTAATATAAACCCCAATAACGCGCGTATTTCGTGCGTTATGTTTCTTGCGAAAAACAAGTTTCGTCATAGAGCATGGGAAGTAATCAGTTTGCTTTTTAACCCACTTTTTTGTAACCAAATCATAATCACCCCACACGCGCTTAACGCCATCAGGTACAGCCTGCCAGCTTACCCATACAAACGCTTGTTGCCCCGCTTGATCTACTCGTTCTTTCTTGAAAAGAATAGCACCCTGTGTGTTCTTGTCTATTTGGGACCAATCATGTGGCGTATAACTCGCGCTCATAACATCTCGCTTTAGCATATCCAACACAACACACATACGAACAGTATTTTCACGAAACCGTATCTGTTGGGCAAGCATATTTTGTGTCGATGCAAAGAACGTAAATATACCCCCAATAAGAACAAGTGAACAAGCACAATACAAAAGCAATTCAAGTAACGCAAATGCGTTTTTATTTCCCATCGGTTCCATCTTTTTCACATTTTTCACAGATTATTTCAGCGAGCTCAATCCGTTTTTCTATCGAATTATTCATAGCCATAATCGTATAATGTAAACGAGCAATACCCGTAACAAATACGATACATATCACCAGGGCAATCAAAAATTCAAGCAACAAAAATGCTTTGCGCTTTTGCATGCATGCTTTACCGCTCACAACAACACCTATCTCAATAACATGTCACAAATGTGTCTCACGCGTGTCACGATAACACGTTCTTTTTTAGCACATATTTAGAATAATACACTATCAAGCGCAATAATAGTAATTGTTTGACTCTAAATTCTAGAAAAAACTATACTAAATGTAAGAATGTTCTTAATGGGTGGGCTTGACTGAAAGGGAGTATCGTGAAAAACCTGACAAACACGGCTATGCGCGCTATCTGCATAGCAATAACACTTACGTGGGTTCTGTTTCAAGAAAACCAGCAGGTACACGCAAAAAGTATTTTTGACAGTATTTTTGAAAATCTCATGAAAGATCAACCGAAAGAGCCTCCCCGTCTAAAACGTCCACCCGGTCCAACGCGTCCGACAGGTCCAATGCGTCCAACACAGCCAGCTGGCCCATATCAAGCCCCAGGTCAAGTACCAAGAGGTAAAAGGCCATTTGGTCCACCGCAAGAGCTCCCGCCATCGTTTGCACCCCACGCAACACAACAAGCAAAGAAACCCGTAAAAAAACAAAAGCCAAAAGAAATAACAACCGACCCTAAAAAGCTTTTTCTTGAGCCGATAACGCCTGGACCTGCAGCTCCTGCAAGTACAGGGTTTGGTCCGCCACAGCCTACACCAAAAGTAGAAACGCTTCCTAAACGAAAACGCCAAGCATATCATAGCTACATGTCAAAACTTACCAACAAGCTAGCAACGCTTCAAAAACAAATTGATGCATCGCCAACTCTTTCTCCAGCATTTAAAGAAGAGTTTATTGCGTACAAAAAATACGTTGATATAATAACCGTCGCAGAAGGAACCATTGGAAGCAAAAAAACATACCAGCGCGTTTTCTTTCAACCTAAATTTAATAAACTCAGACAAGTTATATTTAATGTTTTGCCCCAGCTTGAACAGCTATCAAAACAAATAAAACAATTAAACAAGGCGCTTAAAAAAGAAAAAGTAACGCCAACAGAAGAAGCAGAAAGACTTCGCAAGCTCGCAAAAGAAAAACCCAAAAAAATACTTGAGAAAACAAAACCCATTGCTCATGACTGGAAACCAAGAACCGTTAAAAAGAAAAAAGAAGCGCCTATTCAAAAGGGGACAAATAAATGAAAACTGTAAAGAGCAGGCAGCTCTACGCCACATATATATGTATCAGCGTTGTCTTTATTACTTGTTCAAGCAATACGTTATTTTCACAAATTTCACAAACATCACAACCAGATCTTCTCGGGCAACAAAAAAAACAAGAAGAAAAACAACAAAAACTACAAATCCAACAAAAGCTACAAAAACAAAAAGAACAGCCCGAACAAAAAGCACAAACGCCAACACAAGCGCTTGAAGGCACTCTAAGAACAACGTTTAAAACGCACGTAAAGCAAATTTCAGATCAAATAAAAGACGTTGTTGCAGGCAAAGAAGCTCAAGCAGAAATCCAGAAAAAAATTCAAAAACGCGAGCAAGAGCGCGCCAAAGCACAACAACGGTCGCAACGCCCCCCTGCTCGCCCGTATTTCCCACCCTACAAGCCATTTTTCCCACCAAGCCCAGCAGGAGGACGCTCGCCATGGGATCGTCCTGGCTCTGGCGGCTGGGGAACAAGTCAGCGACCATGGGGTGGCCCATCACGAACAGGGACAAAAGGCCCAACAGGAGTATCGAAAACAAAAGACGATAAAAGCTCGCTAAAATCACAAAAGCAAACGCCATCATCTCGAAAAGAAACACCGAAGTCAAAAATTATGTCCCAAAAAGACAAAAAAACTAAAGAAGAAAAAGAAAAGAAAAAAGAAGAAAAAGAAAAGCTCGAAAAAACAGTCGAGCGTAATCTTAAAGAAATCGAAACGGCTATGAATAAAACAATCAAAGACAAAATCCCATTAACAGAAAAACATGTTGCAAAAATTGCACAACTTGTTGAAGAAAAGAAAAAAGCCTATGGGGAACTTGTACTACAAGATAAAAATTATGAAAAGAAATACGATAAACTGCGAAAAGATCGAGCTGAGACCTATCGGGACTTTCTCTCACCACATCTATTAAACCTAGCCACTCACAAGAAAGCAGACAAAAACTTTTCGATAGTCGTAGAAGAAATACAAGACGTCTTTGGTAAAGACAAAGTGCGTAAAACAGTTCGAACATTTGCGCGCACTGGCTTTATTAAACCAACTCAAAAAACCCTAAAATTACCAAAACAAATAAAACTTAAGCAGGCAGAAGTCGACGCAGTTGTAAAAAAAATAAAAAAAGCTGAGCTAAAAAAGAAACTTGAAAAAATAAAGGCCTTAAAAGAACAAGCTCAATTTGCGATAGCAAACTTTAACGACTTTTCGACCCCGCCGTCTGGGCTTGAAGATTTTGTCAAAACGCTAGAGCTCTTGCAAAACACCGTACAAACAAAAGTAGGGGCACAGCCAAAAGATATGACTGGGCGAGAGAAAGCTCAAGCAGCAGAAATACAAAAACTAAAGCAACAGCTGAAAAAAGGGAAAAAAACGAAGAAAAAAAAGTCAAAGAAAAAAGCAAAAAAGCCAACAACGTCGTCAACACCGCCTGCAAGCTAGGAATGTTTTAACCGACAAAAAAGTACGTTAGTATGCCCAAATTATTGACAATCGAGCAATAATTTGGGCATACTAAATATATCTTGTAAAAGAACCTATGAAACTATTACTGGGGGGCCAAAGTACCATGAATATCTATAATCGGCGCGCATTTATAACGGTTTTGTTTCTCAAAGCAATCTTTGTCATCGCCCTTGCTGCCGTTGTCGTACGCCTAGCACAAACTTTTGGTGTGTAATGCGAGTGTGTAATGCAAGCGTTTAATACGAGTGTTTAGTATGAGTATTTAATGAAAAGGAAATCTTTATGAAAAAACGATCGATCATATTTCTCTTGTATACGATCTGTGTACTAGCGCTTATCGCTATTCCAGCGTCACGTTACGTCAAAAAAGCATTTCCAGAAGTTTCGTCACGAGTTACATCACAAGTTACATCATATGTTAAAAAGACGATTAAGAAAATAGCAATTGCCATAAAGCTTAAAAAGTCGCCAGACGAAAAACAAGAAAAAGCCGGTCAGAAAAAAACCGTCCAGCCAGAAACCATGTCGCTTACGTATGCTCAAATAAAAGTCGACCGCATGATTTTGGAAAACAGAATCGCAAAAGACAAGCGAAAAATAGTTTTTGATGAAATTATGACAGAAGTTAAAAAGCGCGCAGTTCAAAGAAAAATCAAACGACGAGACCTGCAGGAAATAGCTCATGCTGTTTTTAAGCGACACAAATAAAAACTAGCACAAAACGCTTTAAATAAACACTAGAAACGTTCGTACCCGTTCGACTACGCCCTTCTGAGGCAAGGGTGTACGAAGTTTCGTTAATACCCCATGGCTGCGGCTTTCAGCCTTG
>CAZFHP010000057.1:0-9596 GCA_964519365.1 uncultured Pseudomonadota bacterium | reverse complement strand
ATAAACACGGTTCTTGATCAAGAGCGTATTGTGCGTATACGCTTTCGAGTAATTGAGCCAACAAAAGCACGTGTTCGTCATAAAAAAAAGAAAACGAACAATTTCTTGAAAAGAAAGATATCACTTGATTATGCTTTAGAAGCGAGGAGCAAACACGTTGTCTCGCATGTTCGAGATAAAGAGTTACAATTGTCGTTGAAGCAGTTTTTTATGCGTTGTGCCGGGATGGCGCAAAAATAAAAGGGTGAGGGGCCATGATGCAAAAATATATACGTATGTGTGTGATAGGAAGTATTATTATTTTGTGTCTGAGTACTGTCTTTGCACACGAAGAACAAGATAACGATGCTGGGATTACGTTAATAGAAGAAAATCATGATAATAAAGCTGACGTGTATACAGAGTTTTTTAAGGCAACGTATTATCATGCAAAGCATAATGTTCATGCATCGATTAAAAGCTTTGAAAAAATTTTGTCTAAGCCCCATTCGATATATGTATATGATGGGTATTTGCGTTTGTTATTTGATACAGGCCAATTTCATCGCATAGCACAGCTTGAAAAAGATCATGGGAAAGAATTTACTCAAAAGTTTAATGACAATCTTGAGATAAAACTTATTCGTGCACAGGCTTTTTTGCATACAGGGGATGACGAAAAAGCAGAAACGTTATTTCTTGATTTGCAAGAACAATATCCTGACGATCCACAAGTTGCTTATTACTCAGCCCTTTCGTATATCAAGAACAATAAGTTTGAGAAGGCGATAACGTTTTTAGATGATTGTTTAAAAAAAGTAACGTTACGTGACAAGCACTTTTTATTTTATTTTCTTAAATCAAAAATATATCTTCAAATACATAAGTATGCACAGGCAACACAAGCAATTGAAAAGAGCCTTGAGCTTTTTCCTAAGTTTGATAAAGGGTGGCTCTTTAAATCTATTTTATTAGAACAACAGGGTAAAATTAGTGAAGCTATTAGTGGGTACAAAAACTTCTTGGATCTTGTTGGTAGAGACATCTCTGTTGAAAAGCAGCTTGTTCAACTTCTTTTTTCACAACAGCGCTTTGAAGAAGCGGCAGATTATTTGAAGAAAATTAAAAGCGATCGACCAGAGTATTTTCTTGATCGTGCGCTTATTGAATTTCGAGCTCAAAATTACGATGATGCGCTTGTAAATATTAATAAAGTGCTTGAAAAGGCGCCGCAATTTGATAAAGCGAAACTTCTTAAGATAGATATTTTGTTAGGCGATGAACAGGTAGATGAAGCGCTTTCATGTATTACCGTGTGGATTAAACAGCAGCCAAGTAATTATGCGTTATTGCATACATTACTTTTGTTAAGAAAAGAGCACATTGATAAAGAAACGATTATTGCTATTCTCAAAGATATAAAAGAAGAGCGTTCAAGCGTTCCATTGTTAGCTGCGCTCGCTGATATGTATCTTGAGAATCAAGATTATCAAGAAGGGGTTGCGCAATACAAAGAGTTATTGTCTATTGTTAATGATAAACGATTGAGATCTAAGGTATTTTATCAGATAGGGTATGTATATTTTGTTCAAAAAGATTATGATAATCTTGAGCGCATATTAGAAGAGGCTATTAAGCAGCCTCCTGTTTATGTTTCAGTTTATAATCTTTTTGCGTATTATTATGCCAAGAAAAATAAAAAACTTAAACAAGCACTTGTCTTTATTGACAAAGCATTACGCCTTGCTCCTGATCGTTACGATTATGTAGATACAAAAGGGTATCTATTGTTTAAACTCGGTAAAAAAACAGATGCTTTAAAATATTTAAGAAAAGCTCATAAACTTTCACCTCATGATGAAACAATTAAACAGCATTTACGAGAAGCAGAAGGGCCTGACGATGATGAAGATAGTGAACAAGAATAAAAACACAGAAAAAACAATGTGTTTGGTTGCAGGGGGGTCAGGTGGACATATTTTGCCTGCTTTAGAGTTGGCAAAAAAGTGGCTTTCAAAAAATCCAACGGGCAGGGTAGTTTTGGTTAGCAACGATAACAAATTAGACAAAGAGCTTACCAAGAATCACGCTTTTTTGGATGCAATTATATATTTTAAAATTCATAAATTTTCGCGCAAAGATTTTCTTCTTTTGCCGATTGTTTTATGGCAATTTCTTCGAACGTTTATTAAAAGCTTTGCGATTTTTCGTATGTATAATCCTGAGATAATTGTTTCAACAGGTGGGATTTTAGCAATTCCTGTATGTCTTGCTGGTTGGTTAAAAAAGAAAGCTATTTATCTGCATGAGCTGAATATTATTCCTGGCAAAGCTGTTATGTTTTTAGCTCCGATTGCAAAAAAAATTATTATCACATTTGATAGAACCAAATGGTATTTAAGGCGATTTGGCTTTAACTTTGCGTATAAGAGTGAGCAGCAAAACTATCCTGTTCGGTTTGCATTATCAGATAAATTATATGATCGAGAAAAACTTTTTGAGCGTGTTAATAAGCTTCTATGTGTCTTACACGGGGTTCATGAACATCATGATACGAATAATCATTTGTTTTTTGAGCCGCATAGAAAAACGTTGTTTTTACTAGGAGGTTCGCAGGGGTCGGTGTTTCTTAATAACGGGCTTAAAAGTTTTTGGGAAGCGCACTCGTATTTGAGCCAAAATATTCAGATTATTCATCAAACAGGTTCGTATGATACGACTGATTGGCGAGCGTTTTATAAAGAGCGATCTATTCCTGCGATTACGTTTAGTTATTATGACAACGTTCGTTATTTTTATTTGATCTCTGATCTTGTTATATGCCGTGCCGGCGCGGGGACGCTCTTTGAATTACTTTTCTTTGAAAAAAAGAGTCTTGTTGTGCCGTTAGTTGCTCGAACGACGGATCATCAAGTTGACAATGCTCGGGAAATGGCGCGGGTGCATCCTGAAATTTTTACTGTTTTTGAACAGGATCATATTGTACAAAATCCATTGTTCTTTTATGATGTTATTATTCGGCAGTTGTCTCTTCGTTCACAAGAATCGGTTGTGAGTGCTGAAAAAGCAGATTACATATAGGGCTAAAAAGTTTACTTTTTCTTTGTTTTGTTGTAAACATAAAAAGCATAAAATATATAATTCTCGTTTTTATTTTAGCAAGCGTTATGAAACGACTAGTAACAGTTCGAGCACATGCAAATATCGCCATGATCAAATATTGGGGAAAGCGGAACGAGCAGCTTTTTCTTCCAACAAAAGACAGTATATCCGTAACTCTTAATAATCTTGAGACGCATACAAGCGTTTCTTTTTCTTCTGATTCACATGATTGTATTACGTTTAACAACGATTGTTCTAAAACGCACGCGCAAAAAAGTATACGAGAATTTTTAGATAAAATTCGTAAGATATTTGGTTTGTCTCGATATTTTACGATCAAAACACATAATCTTTTTCCAACGAGTTCTGGGCTTGCGAGTAGTGCAAGTGGTTTTGCGGCGTTAGCTATTGGCATAAATAAACTTTGTGATTTAAAATTATCTAAAAAAGATGTTTCGATATTGGCGCGCCAAGGGTCAGGATCTGCTGCTCGTTCTATACATGGGGGCTTTGTACGCTGGCACAAGGGCGTGTGTTTAGATGGTTCAGATAGTTATGCCGAGCAATTATTTAATGAGAATTACTGGCCTGAGTTTAGAGTCTTAGTTATTGTCGTAAGCAAAAAAGAAAAAAAAGTAAGTTCGCGTGACGCTATGCAAGCGACAGTACGGACGAGTGCTTGTTATAAGCAGTGGTTAGAAGAATCTGCTTTGCGTACTCAAAATTTTATTGCTATGCTTAAACAGAAAGATTTATATGGTTTAGGCGAGTTAATTGAAGAAGAGTGGCTTGGCATGTATAACGCAATACGGTCTTCGTATCCTGCTATTAATTATTGGAGTGAAGTCTCTGGAAAAATTATACAGGCAGTAAAAGATCTGAGGGGTCAAAATATTTCATGCTTTTTTACAACTGATGCTGGGCCTCATGTTAAGTTATTCTGTTTGGAGAAAGATGTTCAAAAAATAAAAAATTACATTATGCGCATTAATGGCATAATGCAAATCATTACGTGTTCCGTTGCTGGAGATCCATGTGTCTTAGATAATCAAAAGGAGTAAGTTTCATGCTTATCAAAACACCAGGCAAACTAATACTTGCAGGAGAGTGGAATGTTCTAGAACCAGGAAATAGCTGTATTGTTGCTGCTATTGATCGCTATGTTAAAACATGTATAAAAAAGAGTGATAAGATAATTGTTATTGCTCCGCAAATTGGTGTAAAACAAACAGAAGTAACGTTTGATGCGTGTGAAAAAAAGATAATAACACATCTTGATGCGGGGCAAGAAAAGAAATTTGCGTTTGCAAAAAATGCCTTAGAAGTCGTTTGTACGTATTTGTATGAACGAGATGAAACTATCGATCCGTTTGAAGTTACACTTGATTCAGAAGATGTGTATGTTTCTCTTGATGATGGTAAACGGGTGAAAATTGGCTTTGGTAGTAGTGCTGCTATTACGGTTTCGATAATAAAAGCAGTTCTTGCGTTTCACGATTATGATGTTTTTTCAGATACAGCAAAAGATATTGTTTTTAAACTTGCATGTATTGCGCATACAAAAGCTCAAGACTACAAGGGTAGCTGCTTTGACGTTGCAGCATCTGTTTATGAAACGACGTTGCATTACAAACGTTTTTGCCCTAAATGGTTTGCTAGAAAAATTAAGAAAAATGGATCAATTGTTTCGCTTGTGCAAGAAAATTGGCCAATGCTTGAAATTACACCCTTGATACTTCCCGAAAAGTTTAGATTGTGTGTTGGCTTTGTTGGGTATAGTGCAACAACGAAGCAGGTGATTAAGCATATGCAAAAGTTTAAAAAGAAATATACCGTGCGTTACAAATATTTTTGTGCGCGTATTAACAAGATAGTTTTAGCGCTCGTTGATGCTGTTCAAGAAAAAGACCGAGAAAATATTTTGGAGCTTATCAAGCAAAATAGAAAACTCTTACAGCAATTATCATATGAGTCAGGCGATTTTTTAGAGACCGTTGATTTAACAAAGCTTATCAATCGGGCAGAAAAGTGTGGTGCGGCATCAAAGCTTTCTGGTGCTGGCGGTGGAGACTGTGGTATTGCTGTATGTTTTGATAAAATGCGGGCTGAGCGTATTAATCGTTGGTGGCGTAAAGATCATTATTATCCTGTTGAAGCACATATTCTTTAACCCGAAAATTTTAATTTTTCGGGATTATTTTTTATGCTTATTTTTACTGGACCATTGTTTCGATTACAAAATAATTATGCGCGCGAAATTCATGAGCGATTTTTTCTTGCATATATTTGTCTGGTGCAAGTGCAATTATAAGCCCCCCCCTGCCTGTTCCTGTTAGTTTCGCGCCGAGCGCTCCAGCTTTAAGAGCTTGGTCTATCATGTGGTCAAGTTTTTTACACGATATGCCAAGAGATCTAAGTAACGCATGATTCTGGTTCATAAGTGCACCAAGTATTTCGATATTTTTTGTGCATGATTTATTTTGTGAGACTAACGCGTCGTGTGCTTTATGTACGAGAGTGTTATACGCGCTAAAAAGTTCTAGTGTTTCTTCTGGCTTTTTGTGCATAAAATTTTTGACGTGTGTAATAACGTCATGCGTATCGCTTCGTATAGCGCTATCGACAAGAATTATATGCAGGGGGTGTGTAAGCTTGAGATCGTTATACGTATATTCGTTATGGACATGCTTGTGTTTATTTTTTGGTACATATTTTTTTAGAGTTTCGAGTTCTGTATTTTTTTGAAACCAAAACGTTTTTCCAAACGTTGCAGCAGTGTTGTCAATCCCGCTTGGTGTGCCATGTACAGCTTTTTCTCCTGCGTAAGCAATTGCGTTAACCGTGTGATTATCCCAATTTAAATTAAACGTGTGATTAACAGCGCGCGCTATTGCAACAGCTGTTGCAGCGCTAGCACCTATGCCGCCAGATGTAACAGGCAGGTCGCCGGCAAGTGTTATGCGTGCGCAATTTTTATAACGTGCTTTATTGTTTGCTTGTGCAAAGATATTCTGTACGAGCTTAAGATATTTATCTGTCTTCGTAGGTTTGAAAGAATTTATTTTTGGTCGATTGTCGATTAACGTATATTTGTTTATGTTTGTTTCGTGTGTTTTTGTAAGCGTTATATTCGCTGTAGTCTTTAAAGAAAGAGCTGCGGCTATCGCGGGTAGCCCGTGTACTACAAAGTGTTCGCCAAAAAGTATTACTTTCCCGTAGCCATAGTTTTGATTGTTTGCCATGATAATTTTATTTTGATTTCGATTGTTTGCCCACAGCTACGGCGAAGATATGTCGATAGCCAACGTGAAATTGAAAGGCGCCTGATCAGTGGGCTACTCTCCTGCGCCCACAAGGGACTTAAAGAGAGAATCGTGTGTTCAATGAGATAATTGTTCTTCAAAGATATTCTTTTTATCGTATGTGATTTCATTTTGGTCTAAGAGCTTTACGTATTCTGTCTTGAACGATTCTTTTTTATGGTGGATTTCTTGATTTTTAATGTAACGAATAATGCGTTCAACGTTTGGTAGATCTACCGAAAATGCACTGTATCCTTGTTGCCAAGAAAATGGTTCTTGGCATAACTGTTTTTCTCGAATAAATTTTGATGATTTTGATTTTATTTTGCATATCAATTTTACAAAATTGGCAATAGATTTTATTGAAAGTAACAGATGAATGTGGTCTGGCATTCCACCAATAGCCATTAAATGTTCCTGATCGTTGTGTATGATCCCTGCGATATATTTATATACGCGTGCGTTTATAGAAGGGATAAGCAACGGTGTTCGATATTTTGTGCTCCAAACACAGTGAATAAGCATTCTGGAATATGTGCGACTCATTGTAATATCCTTAAAATAGAAAAAATATGTTTGCATTGATATGTACCATTATAAGGCATCAAGTAAAATAAGGATATTTAACGTTTGTTTACCCGCTTTTTTTAGCCCCTTGTGGGCGAGGGAGAGTAGCCCACTGATCAGGCGCCTTTCAATTTCATGGTGGCTATCGACATATCTTCGCCGTAGCTGTGGGCGAATAATCGATTGTTTTGTAAGCTTATTTATTGTTTTTAATTTCTTACTTCTCGTATCCCATGATGCTTGCGTTGAATTTTTATCAGTTTTTTTAACATTTGAGCGAGTTGTGTTTTGCTCATTTCCTGACAGCTTTTTAAGGCTTGTTCTAGGTGTGCACAGAATTGCAAATTGTGCACCCCCTGTTGTTGTAATCTTGTAGTAACAAATCCTTCAGGGACTGTTTTAAGGATGTCTAAGTTTCTGCCTAGAAGTTTAATTGTTTCGATTAGCGAGTTTTGTGGCATTATGCCAAGTGTGATAGCTATTCTTATTATTGTTAGAAGCATTCGTGTTTCTCCTAATGCTAGCATTTCGGGGTATTCTCGATTTTTTGTTTGTGTATTTATTTGTGTAAGAATAATAACCATGTTTTGTTTTGTGAGAGTGAGTTGATAAATTAATTTTAATGATCCGTATCGTGCGACATAATGAAGAAATGTCCACCCATTATTATCAGGTTGCCCATTTGTCATTTGTTCGAAGAACTTTAAAGCTTCTTCTATATTACCACTTGAGATAAGCTTTGCGAGGGTTTCTTGTTGCATTAAAAACTCACGTTGTCGTTGAGCTTCTTGTTGTAGTTGAGCTTCTTGTTGTTTGGCTTCTCGAGCTTGGCGATACCTTCGTTCGCGAGCAGCTTGTCGAGCTAAATATGCTTGGTGTTGTAAATGTGCGAATTCTTGTTGCGCTCGTTCTCTGTCTCGTGTTTTTCTGTCACCAGTTCGTGTACGCTGCTTTGCTGCTTCGAGTTGTTTTTGCCGTTCTCGGCGAGTTTGTTGTGGCGTTTGTTCTTCTTCTGATTCAGAAGACAGTGCGTGTATTGCAAGACTTGCATGTTTTTTTTGTTTGGCCTTTTTTTTCCTGCGACCTTTTTTTCCAGCATCGGCGTTGCTACAAATAGCTAAACCCAAGCAGAAAATAGTGATTAATTTTTTAAGATTGTTCATGATTGAATCTCCTATTGTGTAAGAATATATGATACTACAGGGTCAAGCTGTATATAGTTTGTTAGTATCCATAAAGCAATTTCTTTTTTTGCGGCCATTTTGGCATTTTTTCCCATAAGTGAAAGTAATAATAGGGTGCTATCACGACGGTTCATTTTGATAGCTGTTTGGAGTGCTTTTATTCCCATTGGGCCATTGATATCAGCATGATTAGTAAAAGCTTCTAATATCAATAAACAGCCATTTGCGACATCTTTTCCGCAACCACCGAATCCTGCTCCCATAACGAGATATTGATCTTGGCTTACGTGGAGGTTTCCGGCTAGGAAAAGTGGACAGGGTTTGAAGTTGGCTAAGAGTTCGTTGAGATTAGACCTTACTTCTTCGTATTCTGCTTGTACATATTTATTAATCAGTCCAGAATAAGATTTTGATCGTTTCATACCATAGGTGTTTCCGATAGCCAAACAAGTACAGAAAATAGCGATTAATTTTTTAAGATTATTTGTGTTCATAATTGAACCTCCAAATTAGTTAAACGCGAGTCTAACTCTATCGGGGGGAATCCGCTAGAAATAGCAAACTCAATAGTATCAAACCCGCGTTATTTTGGTGAAATAATTTTCTATCATGATAAAATCATATCACGAGAAACAGTAAAAGTCAAATAGAAATAATTGATTTAGCAAAAAAGCGATGTTTTTTTGCTATTTAGCTTCTGAGTAGGGGCTATGATAGACTTCTTTTGGTGGGAGTTTATTGGCTTATAGCTGCTTGAATAAGCTTCAGGGTCTCTTCTGAGCCGTATTTTTCGGCATAATCAAGTGCTGTTTTGCCGTGAGCGTCGGGAGTATCAGTGCGGGCGCCAGCGTCAAGAAAGGCTTTAACTAGAATAGCTTGTGTTTTTGGATCTTTTACATGTTGTATGACAACCATGAGCGGGGTTCGTTTATTGCTTTTTCTACCATGATAGTTTGGATTAGCCCTAAATTTAAGCAATATGAGCATGTCTTCAATATTATAGCGTTCTAGAGCGAAGGTTAATGGTTTGCAAAATGTTGCGATATCTGGTCGCAGGTGTGGGTTTGATGTGCGAAAATCAAGATTTGGGTTAGCATGTGCTTGTAAAAGTGTTAGCATAAGGTCATGTTGTCGTGTGAGTATTGCCCAATGGAGCGCAGGTATGTGGGTTATATTCTTGTAATCTTTACATGCTATAAATATAGTGTCAGGATGTTTTTTTGCTCTTAACTTGCTGAGAATAGTGGCTGTTGTTTGTGGTATGCGGGAGAGTTGTGGGCATGATCGTGCTCGGCGCATAGCAATTGTATTGCTTGTTATGATAAGACATGGGAACAAAATTACGATTAATTTTTTGAGATTTTTCATGATCATGGCTCCCTCTTCTAATAAAACAAGAACATGCGTATAAATACATACAGCATGTTACACTGTAAAGTGTGTTAGCGAGAGAGGTCAATAA
>CAZFHP010000056.1:0-9935 GCA_964519365.1 uncultured Pseudomonadota bacterium | reverse complement strand
CTGCTACCAAGTGTCGTTGCGCCTGTTGCGCCCAACGTGCCCCCAACAGAAGTATCTCCTGAAATATCAGCACGACTAAGACTCGTTGCACCTGTCACACCAAACGTGCCCCCAACAGTCGTATTACCAGCAATACTTGCTCTGCTACCAAGAGTCGTTGCACCTGTTGCTCCTAGCGTGCCACCAATAGAAGTATCTCCTGAAATATCAGCTCTACTAAGACTCGTTGCCCCAGTTATACCTAACGTGCCGCCAACAGTCGTATTACCCACGATACTTGCTGTGCTGCCAAGCGTCGCAGCACCTGTTACACCAAGCGTCCCGCCAACACTAGTATTACCAGAACTGTCAACAACAAACTTATCCGTTTGAACCGTTAATGTCTTACCATCAGCTACCGTAACATCATCGTTTAAATATGTTTTTCCGTTAACCGTCAAATTCCCTTCTTCTACTGTTCGTGCCGTAGAATCACCTAAAACAATATTACCTTGTTCAATGAAAAAATCTCCATAAAAACGAGCATTCTTTTTCGTCGACCCTACGTGAGTAGACAACTCGTCTGGGTCATGATCTGCCTCAAAATTTGATACTGATAATTTTTTGCCGGCTGACAGTTTAACGTTCCCTCCGAACGTGATCGTTTCTTTCCCTTTCTTTGGATTTATATAGCTCGCACGAATTTTGCCAGGAAAATCAATGGTCCCATTTTTTCGTAATGCAACAATTGTATTTGACTTAAGGGTTTTAGATGAAAAAGATTTTCTCGTTCTACTATCCACACGCGCATCATCTTCAAAATCTTCAGCTCTTTGTTCTAATTGCTCATGTGATAAAATCGTATCGCATGACGACTCCGCCAAAGAAACATCTACCGTAATTCCCATTACATGAAAAACATAAAAACACAGGAGTACCCTGAATAGAAAGAATCTCTTCATCTACCATCCCTTTCTTTTGAAATTAAAAAAAACACTCTTTGTTCATTTTATGTTACAGATAATACAAGGTCAATAGTTAGAAAAATTTCTTGGTTAATTTTACCAACAAAAAGAAAACTATTGGGACCAGAACAAAAATAAGAAAAAATAAAAAAGCTATTTTTAAAATCATCAAAATAGTATTGGCCCCTTAAATAAACAAGATCTTACGGTCGTCACTATGTCTTAATGTCTTTTCTTTGAGCTTCTTGTCGTTTTTTATAAACAAATGAAGCTTCGTATTAAAATATCGCTTTCTTTTTTTGCCCTTATCGTTACGTATATCGCGCATAGAAACGGCACAATATCGCGATTGCTTACTACAAATAAGAAGGCCTTCATGTTTATTTGAAAGATCTATGATATCCCACCCAAGGCGCTCCATTTCTTGGATATAAAACTCTCGTGTTTTTTTAACAGAAAGAACCCCTTTGCAAACAATAGAATGAGAATCTTGTTCACTTGATTTTTCAACAAATTCATACCCCACAGGAACGGGTGTGTCAATTAATTTAGCCTGATCAAGAATATCAGACATAAGAATATTATTCTTCTCTGAAATAAAGCTCTTTAAGCTCTTTGAAGAAGCAATACGAACTGCATGTTCTTCTTCGTCACATGCATTATTTTTCCCACAAGACGAAAAAACAAGCATGCTCATTACAAGCACAATAACAAAAAAATTTAAATTCATTACAGAAAGTACTCTCATTTTACCTGAGCTCTAACAATAAACAGTTACCCGTTATTACTTGTATTAAGCTCAGTCTTTTCTTCTTTTGTTAAGATCTTCTCTTGAACTCGAGCCGCTTTACCAATTCTATCACGAAGATAGTTTAGTTTTGCTCTTCGAACTCGGCCCCTTTTAACAATTTTAACATCATTAACATTAGGAGAATAATACGGGAAAATTCTTTCTACCCCAATACCATTAGCTCCAATTTTTCGGACGGTAAATGTTGTTGAGATGCCTTTTGTATGAAAACCAATCACATCACCCCTAAACATCTGTATACGCTCTTTGTCACCCTCTTTGATTACTTGAGCAACATCAATAGTATCACCTACTTGGAATTCTGGGAATTTACGGTCAGTTATTCCATGGTCTAAAATTGTTTCTTTGGTTAAGCAACTTGCTTTCATCTTAATTCCTCACAATAGCATTTACACAATTTGAATTTATCGATTTTAAAAATCATATCCCAAATTGTATACTAATTTGTTCGTATTAGCAATATCGATTAAAACTTTTTGGATTACTCAAGTATTATTCCCTCTGCTACGCCTTACCCATCACCATATGCCAACCAATAATTTCCATACGAAACAATCGCGCTAGTTTTTTTTCGTGACAATACAGGCAATCCTGCTATAATAACCCCTATAGAAAAGCAAAAAGAATCGTCTTTATACCGGTGGTTGTCAGTGGACCCAACCTGATAGCCACCGTATAAACGACATAAAAAACGAAATCTAATCGAAATAAGGGGTAAAAATAGTACCAAAAGCCCCTATAACAAACCAAACACCACACACATTGACAATTTGGCAAATATAGCTATAATCAAATATATGCATAAATTCGATATTTATTGAGTATAATCTTTAAAAACCAAATAAAATAAGGGGCAAAACTATGAAAAAAAACAATCTTTTACAAATAACGACTCTTACAGCACTAACAGCACTTATAGGCACATCTGGGCTTTTAGCATGTGGTACATGTACACATGCACACCACGCACCACAAGCTTTAGAAAAACAAGAAGTAAGTAAGCAAGAAACCCAAAACAAGCCTAAAGCTAACCCAACAGTAACCCCAAAAACTTCAGCCCCCGCCAAGCCTGTTGCAAAGCCAGAAGCCCCAAAAGCGCCTGCGCCAACAACCAATAAATCAAAGAAAAAAGAAAGTACGCTTTCAACAACAGGGAAAATCGCAAAAGATGCCAATAAAATCGTTAAAAAAACTGACGAAAAAGCGCAAAAGACAAAAGAAGATTTTGACAAAGTCATGAAAGAACTTAACGAGTTCTTTGCAAAAATGGAAAAAGAAGCAAAAGAAAAAAAACAAGCACAAAAAACACAAACCAAAACAGATAAAAAAGAAGAAAACAAAAAAGAAGAAAGCTCGGAAAACGCATAATTATTTTTACCCATCTTTGTTTTCTGGCTCTTGTTTTAATATACTTTCCCCACGCTTTAACGTATGGTCGTGGGGATTTTTTATGCAAAAAAAATACTAAACGCTTGATTTTTCAGATAATTTTCACATACGTTTAAACAAAAAAAGAAAGTTTAAACCATGAAGATCAAGCGTTTAATTTTTTTATGTTTTTTACACTCGTCTATATACTCTCAACACACGCATGCTATGTTTTCAGGACCGATGAAATCAACAGATCCTATGTTCTGCACCTGGTTCAGAGAAAACGCAGGCAAAACAAATTTACACAAAGCTGTTTTAAAAGAAAATCTAGAAGCCGTATACAATATTATTCGCGAAATACCTCCAGAAGACCTTAGCCAAAAACTTAATGCCATAGACTTTGATAGGAATACAGCATTGCACTATGCTGCTAAATGGGGATGTCCTGATATTGTTCTCGTGTTACTCAAAGCAGGAGCTGAAAAAAATATAATAAATCGTTTTGGGCAAACGCCCTTGCAATTAGCACATATAATGCTCCGAGGTAAAGTACAGTTTCTAACAAAACAATCTGATGCAAAAAAACACTCTAAACTTTCACACTCACCCCGACCGAAGCTAATACAGATCGAAGAGATTATCCTAGAGTTTTCTCGCCATACACCAGAAGAAGATCCTGATGAACTTACAAATATACAGCAAAGATATAATCTCGTTATCGAGTATCTAACAAACCCATTACTCGTTATACTTTCTTAAACCCAAGAAACAAACGCAAAAAGAGACTTTTTGCCCAGATCGTGCTACAATTCTTTAGTTTGATAACATGATTAGTCATATGTTCGAGGAAATCGCATGAAACTCATGAAGCGCACAATAGAATGTGGTCGAGTAAAAGAAGATCTAGTTGGAAAACAAATTTGCGTTAATGGATGGGTTAATCGTCGACGTGATCACGGAGGCATTACATTTATCGACCTGCGTGATAGATCTGGCATTGTTCAACTTGTTATCAATCCCGAACAAATCAATCAAAACGATAACGATAAAGCTCATGAGTTACGACTCGAATATGTTGTTGCAGCCCAAGGGGTATTGCAAAATAGGGACCCAAAACTTGTTAACCCAAAGATGCCAACAGGCAAATACGAACTTGTCGTTACCAAACTCGAAATCTTGGGACGATCAAAACCGTTACCGTTTCAGCTTGATGAAAACGCCGAAAAAGTTTCAGAAGATCTACGTTTAAAATATCGCTATCTCGATTTGCGTCGAGAAAAAATGCAGAATTTTCTAAAAATAAGACACGATGCTCTTTTTGTTATTCGTGATTATTTAAACAGCCAAGAATTTTACGAAATCGAAACGCCAATACTTTCAAAAAGCACCCCTGAGGGCGCACGGGACTATCTTGTGCCATCACGACAACAAGCCGGAAATTTTTATGCGCTGCCACAGTCACCACAAATTTACAAGCAACTCTTAATGTCTTCTGGCATAGAAAAATATTTTCAGATCGCCCGCTGTTTTCGCGATGAAGATTTACGCGCAGACAGGCAACCTGAGTTTACACAACTTGATATCGAAATGTCGTTTGTCGACGAAGATGACATCTTTTCTATCGCCGAAGGCGTGGTCAGTAAAATCTGGGGGAAATTTTATAACGCTAAACTCACATTACCTTTAAAGCGATACTCATACGATCATGTTTTTTCCTTATACGGCAGCGATAAGCCCGACCTAAGATATGACATGAAAGTTCATGAAATCACAAAATTATTTGAGTCTACAGGACTCACATTTTTGAAGTCTATTCTTGAAGATGGGGGGAAAGCTGGAGCGCTTTGTATCAAGAACAAAAAGTTCAGTCGTTCAGAGCTTGATAAGTGGACCGACAAAGTTACAAAAGAGTACGGAGCCAAGGGCCTGATATACGTAAGCTTTAACGAAGACAAATCACCAAAAAGCTCTATTTCAAAATTTTTAGCGCCTGACTTTTTTGATCAAGCAAAAGCTTTTATTCCTGATTTGACAATCTCTGACACGCTATTTATCGTCGCTGACAAGTATGAAAACGCTTGGAGCCTGCTGGGCAAATTACGCGTCGAACTCGCACAAGCGCTTAACTTAATCGATACAAGTAAACACGAAATCTTTTGGGTTACAGATTTTCCTATGTTCGAATGGAACGAAGATGAAAAGCGTTGGGACTCAAAACATCATCCATTTACTGCGCCACAAGAAGGCTGGGAAGATCAAGAACCAGGCCAAATGCTCAGTCGCGCATATGACTTAGTTGGCAACGGTTGCGAACTTGCCGGCGGTTCAATTCGTATTCACGACTCTGTTATGCAACAAAAAGTTTTTGACTTACTTGGAATAACACCAGAACAAGCGCAACGAAAATTTGGACATCTGCTTGAAGCACAAAATTTTGGCTACCCACCTGAAGGCGGCATGGCATTCGGAATCGAACGATTGATTATGCTACTTGCCGGAACAGACTCCATTCGTGATGTTATTGCATTTCCAAAATCACAACGAGGCAATTGCTTGATGATGAACACACCGTCTGAAGTTGACCAAGATCAGCTCAAAGAACTTGGGCTCAAAATTAAAACAAAATCATAGCGAATTTAAAAAAAACAAACTCGTCGACTTTAACATCAAGAGTCGACGAGTTTGTTTTTTAGATCTCAAATTTGAAAGTGTTTTTTCAAGCAATTATTTTCTAAAATTTCTATTACGCAAATATGTTATTTGGGATACAGAGTACTATCTTTTTTCAACGATGGCGGCACAAGCACCCGATCAATAACATGCACGATACCGTTTTCAACTTTAACAGAATATAAAATCTCACCTAACTCTTCTTTATCCAATGGCTCTTTTGCAAGTGTCTTAAAACTCCCACGTCGTTTAATTTGTTTTACTGATCTTCTGCGTTTAAGAATATGATACTTCATAAACGTGATAAGTTTCTTTTTGTTCTTCTCGCCACGCAAAAGACCAACTCGGCCAAATTCAGCAAACGCTCTATCAGTCGGAGCAAATAACGTAAAATTCTTTTCAAGTGTTTTGTACAATCGAATATCAAGATTGCTCGCCTGCAAAAGACTATACAGTTGACCAAACGAACCTGGATCACGCAAATAATCAATGATCGTGTGCTTGTAAGAAAGTTTACTGTAAAGATAACTTCCCGTACAACAAAGTAACAAAAAAGCCAAAATAATATTTTTGATCTTCATACCAATCCCCCCTAAAATTCCCTAAAACCCAATACTATATCCCATACATATAGTATAGATTAGCACGCTCGATAGACGTATGTAAACAGACATAAAATAGAACTTTTATTTATTTGATTTTTCCGACACTTTCTTTTACCATAAAGACTGTTATAATTGTCGTTACAGTTTATGTAATTGTTTAAAAGAAAGGGAGAAAGATGGAACGATCAAGCACATACAAATTGTGTACTTTTGCACTTGCTAACGTTATGTTAGTTTCATGCTTTGCATCATGTTGTAACAAGTGTAAAACAGATAAAAAAGAAGCACCAAAAACAGAAACAATAAAAAAAGAGGTACCCAAGAAAATGGCCGAAAATATATTCCAAACAACACAGTCAGGGCTCAAATACAAAGTTCTGAAAGACGCTGAGAAAAACGCAGCAACACCAACGGCTGGTAAAAACGTAACCGTACATTATACTGGCTGGCTAGCAAAAGACGACACCAACGAACCCGATCTTAACAAAAAATTTGATAGCAGCGTTGATCGCGGACAAAAATTCATATTCCAAATAGGAGTTGGACGAGTTATTAGGGGCTGGGATGAAGGTGTTCTTGCGATGAAAGTTGGCGAAAAACGACGTCTGGTTATCCCATCAGAACTTGGATATGGTGCTCGTGGCGCAGGAGGGGTTATTCCACCAAATGCAACATTAATCTTCGATGTCGAACTGTTTGAAATAACATAAGGGCTTCGCTGTGAAAAAAATGCTCGCACTTGCATGCTTAAGCATCGCTTTCTGTTACAATCAATGTAATGCTATGTATAAAAGTTCCAGACACAATGCTACATATACAACACCTGATGGTCGGGTACATTCAGGAGATCTTTCGTGTAACGGTCAATGCAAACAAAACGCTCAAAAATGCCTGGAACATATAGAAGCTCTGAAAAAACTTGATATCAGTTGTAACGATAGTGGCTGTGGTAGTGGAGGCTGGGTTACAACGAATGACACTCAAACTCTTTTCATGTACCATTATGAGTTGCTTCTAAGCTTTAAAAATCAAAAAATAGAAGCTCTAAGAAAAGATCTTGAAGAAATGCGATCTAGACTATAAAACATAATTTAAGGGTTTTTACATGAAAAAAATCATCACACTTTTATGCTTATGCTTGTCATTTTATTACACATCTTTTTGTAACAAAACAAATGTCGTTAGGATTTCATGCAACGGTTCATGCTCTCATAGTTTTAATTGTTGTTTGGGGCATATTGAAGAAATCAAGCGTCTTATTAAAAATCCTACGTGCGATCATGGGGAAGCGTGTTGCAAAGTGCCTGAACGGATTTTGATCGAGTTGTTGCGCAAACACATAGAAACGCTAAGCCTTTTTTACAAAAGCAGCATCGAACAAAAACGTCTGCCCAAAGCATATGATGGATCATGTAAAGGTGATTTTAGATTTCATGTAAGAAAAAGTAAACTATAGCGTTTAGCGACAAAGTATGATCTATTCAAAAGCCCCAGTTTTTTTCTGGGGCTTTTGAATTTGAGAACCCGTGGAATGGGTGACGTTTATGTTAGCCCACACCAAGCCTTCTTAGGCGCAGCTGTGGGTAATTATAGCAATTACTCGTAAATAGGAAACTGTTTACACAGCGCTTCTACTTTCTCTTTTACGCTTGCCAAAAAGCGATCGTCATCTCGCTTTTTAATCGCTTCGTCAATCCAGTGAACAACTTGTATTACGTCTTTTTCTTTAAACCCACGGGTCGTTACAGCAGGCGTTCCAATACGAATGCCACTTGTGATTAACGGGCTTGCTTTATCAAACGGGATTAAATTACGATTAAGCACAATCCCACACTTGCCAACTGTTTCTTCTACAAGCTTACCTGTAATCTCTGCAAAGCTATCTTGTGTGTTCTTGTTTTGTAAATCGACTAAGAATAAATGCGTATCTGTGCCACCCGAAACTATTCGATAACCCAATTCTTTAAACGTATCAGCCATGACTTTTGCATTCTTAATTACTTGTTCTTGATATTCTTTAAACTCAGGCTCTAACGCTTGAGCAAACGCAACAGCTTTAGCTGCAATAACATGCATTAATGGTCCGCCCTGTGAACCTGGCATAACAGCTTTGTCTATCTTTTGCGCATGGTCAGCTTTACTAAAAATAATACCCCCACGCGGGCCACGCAACGTCTTATGTGTTGTACTGCTGACAAAGTCTGCATATGGCATTGGGCTTGGGTGCAAGCCAGCTGCAATTAAACCCGCGATATGCGCCATATCGATAAACAATAACGCGTTATTGTTTATCGATATGTTAGCCAAGCGATCATAATCAATTGTTCTTGAATACGCAGACGTTCCAGCAACAATCATTTTGGGCTGATGCTGATGCGTAAGCGTTTCGATTTCATCATAATCGATACATTCACTTTCTGGTGAAACACCGTAACTCACAAAATTAAAAAGCTTGCCTGAAAAATTTATTTTGTGCCCATGCGTCAAATGTCCCCCGGCAGCAATATGCATGCCCAAAACCGTATCCCCAGCATTAAGCGAACTTAAATACACAGCCATATTAGCAGACGAACCAGAGTGTGACTGAACATTAAGATGTTCTGCGTTAAATAATTTTTTACCCAAATCACGCGCTTGATTTTCTACGCTATCAACAACAGAACAGCCACCATAATACCGCGCCGAAGGGTACCCTTCGGCATATTTGTTCGTCAAAACAGAGCCTGTTGCTGCAAGCACCTCTTTACTTGCATAGTTCTCAGATGCAATTAAATTAACCGTTCGTTCTTCTCGTTTTTGTTCATCGTTTATGAATGAAAAAATTTTATCGATAGCAGGATTATTATTTTTCATATGCCTAAGCCCTTCTCGTTTATTACGTTTATACGAGCAATCTATTGATTCACAAATTCTTATACGTGTATAATACATGCATATATTATATGTGTTATACGTCTAAATATAAAAGAGTGTATCATAGAAAAAAGAGGGTGCCATGAAAAAAATAACACTTGGCTTTTTATTCACATTATTGCTTGTTCCTGTTATTAAATCAGGCAGTGGTGGCGACGCTGTTGTTGGCGGTTTTGCTGGCGGCATGGCCGGAGGTCTTATTTCTGGAGCAATCAATAAAAGTGGTCAATCGCATGAACGCAGACGAACAGAACGAGCTGAACAAGATGCACAACTTGCCAAAACAGAACTCGCAGCAAAAAATGCTGAAATCGATCAGTTATCTCGCCGATTAGAACAACTTGAAGGACAACGACAAAGTTCTTATGGCTTTAACTTTAATCGCTTGTTTACTGCATTTCTTGTTGTCATCTCGCTTTTGGCTCTGGCAATTCTTTTTACGTTGTTCAAAAATAAAAAAGAGTAAAATTGTCTGAACCCGCCTACGCCCTACGTGGCTTCCTCCTACGCCCAGGTGGCTACGAAGGACAGGTCGGCGAGGCAAGCCCCGATTGACAAGATTGGACGGATTAACCCTTCGATACGCATAAGAATGCTACTTCCCCCTACGCTAAAGCTTCG